>DWUY01000190.1 GCA_019120515.1 Candidatus Blautia avicola
GAACAACGAGCAATACTGATTAGTAGGGCGGAGTACCCTCTGCCCTGCTGATATCCCAGGCTGTCCGCTTAATATGGCCTGGACTGTCCGGGAAATACGGCCCTGCTGTCCGCAAAAAGTGGCTGTTTGCAATTCACATTCTTAAAAAAAATACCATTCGTCAAGTTCTTGAAGAAATAATAGAAAATGATGTGATAGTGAAGATGAATTGTGCTGTTGGTTATGCGGTTAACACAGGATTAGTTTTGATGAAAAAAATGTATGAATCAATAATTAGTATAAATGGTGGAACGTGTGAACTTGTTATCGGTGCCTTACAGAATTATCCGAAAGCAAAGAGCTATAGAGGAATTAATAGGGACACAGCTAACTATTTGAAAATGTTAATGGATGATTATCAAGTTAAATTGTTATCATATGATCAATCATTTTATCACGGGAAATTTTATTATTTAGAAGGTGAAAAGATCGCCTATATTATTGTGGGATCAAGTAATATAAGTGGGAATGCATTTCGTAATAATTATGAAATGGATATATTATATGTTCTACCTAAGGAAGATTCATTACATCAAAAATTTATAGAATGGTATGTTAAATTAACAAAGGATTGTAAACAGATTGAATGCTTTGATATAGAAAAGTTTGATGACTTTATATGGGACAATGGATTTGACGAAATAGCTTTACGAAAAGAAAAATCTATTGAACAGAATATTCCATTGAAGGAAGCTTTAGATATTATTGACCATCTAACTGATGAGGAGACACAATTTAGGTTAAAAGCATGGCTAGCATATGGTCCAACAATAAAAAAAGATAATTTTGATAGTATTCCAGCACTTAAGGGATATACAATGTTTGTTTTTGAAGAATATAAAATGGTTGTATTCGAGTCATTTGAACCTAGAAATCGTTATTATGTTTTTGGTATGCCGAAAGGTCTTGACGAACTGAAAAGCCAACTGGCAACAATGAAGAAAAACGAGATGGCATATTCGGAGTTTTTTATTGATAGAGGCAATCACATAAAAAATAATGAGAGAGTACTAGAAAAAATAGCTCGATTTTTTGAATGACATTCTTCATACTTCAAGAAAGAAACATTTAATAATTTGTTCCCGAAAGCAATGAAGGCGGATTTGTCATCTGTACTAATACGTTAATAATCAGACATCAATGAGTGTGTCTTTTTGCTGAGCGAGAATAACTTATTAAGAAGGCCGCGGAGTTACTGGAGGTAAAGGACATCAGAAACGTCATAACAATGGACCAGATGTTAAAGGCGGAGGAGTTGATTTGTGAAAAGATTATGGTTCCTCAGTTTGCACCGAGGGAAGAAAGAGATAAAGGCAGGTGAGACAGAATGATTAAGATACGCTGCGTCGTAGAACGTATAACCTATCAAAGCCCTGAAACAGGGTATACTGTCCTTAAGTGCGCCGTTAAGAACTATAATGACCTGGTTACGGTCGTTGGTAACCTTGTGGATGCCAATGTTGGATCAGTGCTTTTGATCGATGGCAACTGAAAAGTAGATGCCAAGTATGGCAGACAGTTCCTGGCGGAGAACTGGGAAGAAACCATGCCTGCCACGGTTTTTGGTATTGAGAAGTACCTTGGTTCCGGCCTGATCAAGGGTGTGGGACCGAAGTTTGCTAAGAAGATCGTGCAGCAGTTCGGTACGGATACGCTGGAGATCATCGAGACGGATGTGCAGCGGCTCCTGGAGGTTCCCGGTATCGGAAAGAAGCGTGTCGATAAGATTGCAAAGAGTTGGGAACGACAGAAGGAGATCAAGAATGTTATGCTTTTTCTCCAGGATCATGGTGTGAGCACTGCATTTGCAGCGAAAATCTATCGTCAGTATGGCAATGAGAGCATTCCGAAGGTTAAGGAGAATCCATTCCGCCTGGCGGATGATATCTGGGGAATTGGTTTTAAGACGGCCGACAGCATTGCCATGAAGCTTGGGATTGGCAAGGAGGCATTTATCCGTCTGCGCAGTGGTATCATGTATACCTTAAGTGAGCTGGCAGATGAGGGTCATGTTTATGCAGAGCGTGATCAGCTGATCAAGAAAGCATCAGCGCTTCTGGAGGCGGAGGATACCAGCATCATTATGACCATGGATCAGATGCTGAAGGATGAAGAACTGATCCGTGAGAAGATTATGGTTCCTCAGTTTGTGCCGGATGAGGTTATTCCGGAAGATGCTGCCAAAGAGATTGAAAAAGAATGTATCTACCTGCCGCCGTTTTATTTTGCGGAGGTTGGTGTTGCCAATAAATTGAAAAAGCTGGCTGCAGAACCGGCAGCAGACAGACTATGGGTTTCTCTTATGAAAGCCAGACAGGATACCGGTAATCCGGAGTTGTCTGTGGATGTTGAGAAAATCCAGAATACTGTAAATATGAAATATGATGAGGTGCAGGTGGAAGCCATCCGCCGGGCAGCGACTGCAAAGGTCCTGCTGCTTACCGGTGGTCCGGGTACAGGAAAAACCACCACAACCCAGGGTATCATTGCAGCCTATCGCACCTTTGGACTGAATATATTGCTGGCAGCCCCAACAGGACGAGCTGCCAAGCGAATAACAGAAGCCACAGGTCTGGAGGCAAAGACTATCCATCGACTTCTGGAATTTAAGCCTCCGGAAGGCTACCAGAAAAATGAGGAAACTCCGCTTGAGGGGGATGTGCTGATCGTGGATGAGTGTTCCATGATCGATATTGTCCTGATGAATGCACTGATGAAGGCCATTCCGCCGCATATGCGTCTGATTCTTGTGGGAGATATTGATCAGCTTCCATCGGTTGGCGCAGGAAATGTGCTCCGTGATGTGATCGACAGTGAAGTATTTCCGGTGGTTCGTCTGACCAGGATTTTCCGTCAGGCTCAGACCAGCCGGATTATCATGAATGCACATAAGATCAATGCTGGTCAGATGCCGGATACATCCAATGGAAAGAATACGGATTTCTTCTTTATGACTCAGGAGGATCCGGAGGAAGCAGCGAAGAAGATCGTGGAATTGGTACATAAGAAGCTTCCGGGATATTATCGGACACCAGCCAGTCAGATTCAGGTGCTGACACCGATGCAAAGAGGTGTAGTCGGAGCTACCAATCTGAACATGGCGCTGCAGGAAGCCTTAAACCCACAGGGAGAGGGCCTTCGAAGGAGTGGATTTGTTTATCGGCCAAACGATAAGGTCATGCAGATCAAGAACAATTACGACAAGGAAGTCTTCAACGGAGATATTGGTATCATCGAGTCCGTTGATATGCAGGACCGTACCCTTCTGGTGAATTTTGATGGGCGAAGCATTGAGTACGATGCTACTGAGCTTGATGAACTGGTGCATGCTTATGCCACAACCATTCATAAAGCCCAGGGATCGGAATATCCGATCGTAGTCATGCCGGTTTTGATGAATCATTATGTAATGCTGCAGAGAAATCTGATCTACACCGGCATTACCAGAGCTAAGAAGATTCTGGTAATGGTCGGCACGAAGAAGGCACTTTCTTATGCAGTGAGAAATGTGACTGTTACAAAGAGAAATACGCTTCTAAAAGAGAGATTGGCCGGTGAGATCCAGGTAAGAAAAACTGCTAAGGTTTATTATCCGGATTTTGGTAATCGTTCTGCCGATATGCAGATGGTGGCAGAGGAAAGAACTCCTTATGGAGTGAAGAAAGAGAAATAAAAGATGAGGATCATTTTAAAACCAGAGTTCTGGTATCAGTAAGTCCGCAGTTCTTTGGCTGGGTAACTGGTATCGGATCCGGAATGAAGATCACGGAACCGGAGAATGTGAAGGCTGAATATAAAGCATATCTGCAGGATGTGCTTGAGAATTATTGATCGGTTATAGGTGAGATTATGGTTGATGTATCAAAACGTGATTGGAAATTGTTCCGTGAGAGACTTCCTGGTTGGCAGGAAAGTTATATGGAACGTTTATGCAAGGAATATGTAGAGCTGCTAACCTGTGATAAGAAGGGTTCTGAACGATTCTGGGCACTGGAAGAGCGTATCAAAAAAGATCGCAAAGCTCCTGGCGTTATTTTATCTGTCAGCAAATCAGATATGCTGATCGATCTCGTTCGGTTGGTTCAGGATGAGGTGATTGGTCTTGAGGATCTGTCTGATTTTAGTGAGGACGTGCAGGAGAGAGTGAAATTCATGGTGCAGCGTTGGTAATGTGAATGTGGTAAAATATGCATTTTCGGGTCTTCATATAACCTGGAAATGCATTTCTTTGATGACTAAAAGGTAAGGTTGACACGTTGATTGTTTGGCCGTATACTGATATCATAAATAAAAGGTAGGCCACCTAAAATACATGAAGGAGGTCCTGATATATGGATGAGTTATATCAGCAGATTATTGATAGTTATAAAGAGACGGGTTCTGTAAAGAAGACAGCAGAAGAGCTGGGGACATATCCGATCAAAGTACGAAGAGTTCTGATTACTGAGGGACTGTGGCACAGCAAAACCAGTAATCAGGTTGCAGAGCTGCTTGCTCTGGGCAAAAGTGTAGCTGAAATAGCAGAGGAGCTTGTTATATCAGAGAAGAATGTTCAGTCTTATATGCCCTATTCCCGTGGGCAGTAT
>DWUY01000191.1 GCA_019120515.1 Candidatus Blautia avicola
AGAAGAAGCAAGAGTATATTTGGATACGGAATCCAAATACGGAAGTGGACTTGGCTTGAAGAACTCAGAGACAGTTCTTCCCTCAGAAGGCTTAGAGAAAAAAGCCGGAAAAGGAGGGAAGACACATGGATAAGGAAAAAATACAAGAGGGAGTAAGGCTTATCCTGGAGGGTATCGGAGAAGATATACATAGAGAAGGGCTTGTGGAGACCCCGGACCGTATTGCCAGAATGTACGAGGAACTGGCAGCAGGATATACAGATGACGCTGCAGTACATTTAAAGAAAAGATTCCATGTAGACAATAATGACATGGTCATGGAAAAAGACATTCATTTTTATTCTTTTTGTGAACACCATATGTTACCTTTTTACGGAACAGCGGCAGTTGCCTACATTCCTGACGGGGAAGTGGTGGGATTGAGCAAAATTGCCCGCACCTTAGAGGTTTTTGCAAAGCGGTTTCAATTACAGGAACGTTTGACTGCGCAGATTGCCGACGTATTTATGGAAGAATTAAAGCCCCATGGCGTCATGGTGCTGATCGAAGCAGAGCATATGTGCATGACTATGCGGGGAATTAAAAAGCCTGGGACTAAAACAGTCACTGTGGTTACAAGGGGTGTTTTCAATGAAGATGAGAAACTCCAGAACCAATTCTATCGTATGCTGGAACGGAGATAATATGGAAAGAGCAAACAGAATATGCGGACATCCTGTGTGGAGATGGCATATGGAACGGCTGGCAGAATATGAGAAAGACCGGATATTCTGCAGACATGGAGTGGAACATCTGCTGGACGTGGCCAGAATTGCTTACATAGAGAATCTGGAAGACAACAGAGGCATCTCCAAAGAAATCATTTATGGGGCGGCCCTTCTTCATGATATCGGGAGATATCTCCAATACACAGAAGGAATCCCTCATGAGAAAGCAGGAGAAGAGCTGGCCTTGGAAATCCTGAAGGACAGTGGATTTTCCAGAGAAGAGCAGGAAGAAATCCTGGAAGCTGTTTCACGGCACAGAGATAAGGACACGAAAGACAGCAGCCAGCTTGCCGGGCTGATCTACCGGGCAGATAAGCAGTCCAGGATCTGCTGTTTCTGCAGTGCAGAGCCGGAATGTAACTGGAGTGAAGAAAAGAAAAACAGGCAGATCCGTGTATGAGGAGATAAGGAGAGACATCATGAAAATTGGAAACCGATATTTTGATACAGAACATGAATGTTATATTATGGGCATTTTAAACGTTACCCCGGATTCTTTTTCCGACGGCGGACAGTGGAATGACATAGATAAGGCCAGAAAACATGTGGCAGATATGATTGAAGAGGGAGCGGCTATCATCGACGTAGGAGGAGAATCTACCCGTCCGGGCCATACCCAGATCACTATTGAAGAAGAAATCCAAAGGGTGGTTCCGGTTATCCGGATGATAAAGGAAAATTTTGACATTCCGGTATCTATTGATAGCTATAAAAGCGATGTTGTGGAAGCTGCTTTAAAGGCCGGAGCAGATATGGTAAACGATATCTGGGGATTTAAATATGACAAAAGAGTGGCTAAGCTGACAGCACAGTTTCAGGTTCCATGCTGCCTGATGCATAATCGGGATAATACAGATTATAAAGATTTTCTGACAGAAATGTGCCAGGACCTGAGGGAATCTGTAGAGATCGCAAAGGCAGCAGGGGTTCCTGATGAAAACATTATCCTGGACCCGGGAGTGGGATTTGGTAAGATCTATGAACAGAATCTCCAGGCTATAAATCATTTGGAACTTCTGAAGGAAATCGGATATCCTGTGCTGCTGGCAACCTCAAGAAAGTCCGTGATCGGACGGGCCCTGGACCTGCCATCGGACCAGAGAGTTGAGGGGACAGTGGTAACAACGGTAATGGGCGTGGAAAAGGGAGCTTCTTTTGTCCGTGTCCATGATGTAAAGGAAAACAAAAGAGCGATACAGATGACCCAGGCTATTCTGAGGGAGCAGTAGAAAATGAAATACGATGAAATACATATAGAAAATCTGGAATTTTATGCCAGGCACGGAGTTTTTCCAGAAGAGACGAAACTGGGACAGAAATTTATTATTTCTCTGGTCATGTATACCAATACCCGGGGGGCTGGGAAAAAGGACGATCTGGAGCTGTCTGTAGATTACGGCGCAGTCAGCCATTTTATTACAGAGTATATGCAGAAAAATACTTTTAAGCTTATCGAGGCGGCGGCAGAAAACCTTGCCCGGGAGCTGCTGCTTCAGTATCCTCTGCTGGAAGGGGTGGAGCTGGAGCTGAAAAAACCCTGGGCTCCTGTGGGGCTGCCTCTGGAATATGTATCCGTAAAAATCAGCAGATTCTGGCACAAAGCATATCTGGGCCTTGGCTCAAATATGGGAGATAAGAAGGGCTATCTGGACTATGCAGTGAAAAGGCTGAATGAAGAAAAAGACTGCAAGGTGGAAAAAGTATCCGATTATCTGGTGACAGAGCCTTACGGAGGAGTAGAACAGGATGATTTCCTGAATGCCTGCCTCCTTCTGAAAACCCTTCTTTCTCCGGAGGAGCTTTTAGAAAAGCTTCATGAGATTGAGAAAGAGGCACACCGGGAGCGGATCATCCGCTGGGGACCTAGAACCTTAGACCTGGACATTTTATTATACGATGATCTGGTTATGGAAAATGATGAACTTATCATTCCTCATGTAGAAATGCATATGAGAGATTTTGTATTGAAGCCGTTAAGTGAAATTGCCCCCAATGTGCGGCATCCTATTTACAAAAAAACAATTTCCCAGCTTCTGAAGGAACTGGGGTAACACTCGGAGTAAAATATAAGTCCGGGACAGACTGCTTTTTCAACGCCTGTCCCGGACTTGTATTGTTTATCTTATAGTTATTTAAGCTGAATGGTAAAGGCCTCTCCCACCGGCTGATAATCATTGCTCATCTTTCCGCTGGTTTCCGGGAATTTTACGGCATATGGGGTCAGAGTCAGGCTTTCAGCCTGGTCGTTAACGTAGCCGTTGTCTATGGTGCTGACTTCCATACGGCCCTGGCCGTCATGAATAGAGCGGGTGATAAATTCCACCGGATTCCCCAGATTGTCTTCTCCTTTCAGGATAACGTCATAGGCCGCCTTTTCAGAAGAAAGGGTGAAAAAGATTTTCTGGCCTACTTCACTGGTGGTGTATTTTTCCAGAGATAATGTGGTACCATCAGGCAGGGTGATGACTTCGTCCAAAGGAATGGTTACGGTATCGGCAAGAAGTTCTGCTCCTGAGGAGGTAAAGGCTATGGTGCCGATTTCTTTGCCGGCCACTGAATACCGGATTTCCATATCCACAGTGCCGCTGGTATCAACATCGGGAAGGTCGATTTCCATAGTAGATACCAGGTTATAGTCATCCGCCTGTTCAATGCCGCCGCTGGCACCGCTGGAAGCCATTTTACCGTTGATAAATACCATGGCATCGGCGGTATACTTCATTTGTTTCTCTACAGTGTCCATCTTTTCGGAAGTGGTCAGCGTATCGGTAATGTACATCATATTTTCATCCAGTATCACTTCGTTTAAAGTTACGGTGAATCCGTCCTTGGATACGGACTCCCCTACTACTGTGGTGTAAGGGGACAGATCTGCGGAAATCCCCAGGAGCTGTCCCAGATTATAGGTGACAGATTTTACTGCAGCGTAAGCTGTGATTCTGACCGATGGAAGGGAACCGACGCCAATCAGGACAACTGCAGCCGCAGCGGCAGCTGCATATTTTCTCCATCGGTGTTTTCCGGCGGCTTTTCTGTCTGAAGAAGTGGAAATCCTCTTTTTGTTAAAAGCTTTTTTCCAGTTTTTTACGTCTTCTTGGGTTGCCTGAGCAGCTGGGTAGGACTCCGGGCTGCTGTCAATATCGTTTAATAAATCGTAGATGGATTCTTTCATAGGTCAGTCTCCTTTCTGGACTCTTCCGGGAAATAATTTTCGGATCTTTCGCTTTCCACGGGACAGATGGTTGTAGATCATCGGCCTGGACATACCTGTGTCCCGGCTGATTTCTTCCATATCCTGTTCTTCTACATAAAGGCGGAGGAATAAGTCTTTATCCTGGGGCTTCAGGCAGTCCAGCATCTGCTGGGTCTCCCGGGAAATTTCTTCTTCAATGGCCTGAAGGGCCGTATCCTCCTGGGCAGCTGTGGCAGGCAGATTTTCCTCCCAGCTATGCTCCATAAGATGGTGGGAATATCTTCTCAGACAGTCCAGAGCCTTCAGTCTGGCTACCCCTGCGATCCAGTTGGCGAAAGGGTTTTTCTCCGGCCTGTAGGAAGCGATGTTTTCCCAGACTGCGAAGAACACTTCATTGATACAGTCTTCCTCATATTGGGTCAGACTGCCGATATGCCGGTGTATCACAGAACGGACAAGACCGCCGTAGTGGAGCATACAGTATTCCAGGGCTTTTTCATTCCCAAGACTTATCTCCTTTATAAAATTTTGTTCCGTTATTTTCATAAACTCTCCTTCTGGCTCAAGTATGCATACAAGATCCGGCAGAATGGTCTGCCGGCGCCATATGAAAATAGTATAGCGTAAAACACATCTGATGGTTATACCTTATATTCGTAAAAAAAAGAGGGAAATCTATCCGTTTTCAACAGAAAATAGAAAAAATAATTAATTTCAGGCCAGAAAAGCCGGATCTTGCCAGGAACGGTTACAAAAGTGAAAATGGGAGATGTAACCGTACCGTTGAGTCCGAGAGTACGGTTACATAAGAGAAATTGGCAGACATGACCGTACCAGGGCAGAAGTACGGTTATGGGAGAACAGGACCATGGTTTAAAGGCCTTTTTTCGGCTTTGGGAGTCTTTCCAGATAGGTATCCAGAACTTTGGTACGTTTCAGAGCAGTTACAAGTACCAGGGCAATGAGAGTTCCTCCAAAGCTGGACACAAAGAAGGGAAGAACAAAAGCAAACACAGCACAGGAGTCTCCCATAAGGAGTATAGCTATTGGATAGCTTAAAATTCCGCCGATGACAGAAGTGCCAAAGAGTTCTCCCAGGTATGCCATGGGAAGTTTCCGAGTATAGTGGTAGAGCAGGCCGCAGAGCAGGGCGCCGCACATGGAACCAGGAAATGCCAGAAGAGTTCCGGTTCCCATGAGATTTCTCAGAAGACTTGTGACAAAAGCCATTCCCACAGCATACCAGGGACCTAAAAAGACTCCGCCCAGTATATTGATGAAATGCTGGACTGGGGCACACCTGGAAGCTCCTACAGGAATGGACAGAGGGGAGCATACAATTCCCACCGCAACAAGGATGCCTGCCAGGGCAAGCTTGCGGACATTTACACTTTTCATATTGATCAAAACCTTTCATTAAAAAAATTTCTCCAGGCTTTATTGTATCACAGAGCAAAGAAAATTTGAAAAAAATCTGTGGGCTTTTTACCTGCGCTTTTTTACCTGGTACTCCAGGTCCCGGCTTTCAAAAACAACCTTAAAATAAGAATTCCTGCCCGGGGCTAAGTCAGCTATGACCACCGGGTTTTTCCAACATATTATGAGATTGAGGGCAAAACTATCTGCTCTCTTATCATAATATGGAGGTAATGTTATGGGCATAACAAATGCGAATAAAGAAATAGATGTCTCCAAAATAGACTGCGATGGAATCGTGAAAGTAACTCTGGGGCTCTCTGCAGCACCGGATATTTCTTCCAATCCCACAGACATTGTTCTGGTGCTGGACCGTTCCGGGAGCATGACGGGAAGTCCCCTTGCCAATATGAAAGAAGGGGCAAAGACTTTTATAGATATTATTGATGAGTCTACGGACAGCTCCCAGGATGGAAATATCGGCTCCGGGAGCCACATCGGTATTGTAAGCTTTGCCAGCGTTGCCGTGGCTGACACGGGGCTTATTACTTCAACAGAGGATTTAAAAAATGCTGTGGACGGACTTATTGCCGGGGGAGCAACCAACCATGCAGACGCTTTTTCCAAGGCTATCCAGCTTTTCGATCCCGCCTCCTCCAATGCCAGGGTGATCATTATGTTTACAGATGGAAAAACCACAGCCGGAGCTCCTCCAGCCCCTGTGGCGGCAGAAGCCAGGGATGCAGGAATCGTCATCTACTGTATCGGACTTCTGGGGGACGATGGAATAGACGTGGAAGTGCTTAACGACTGGGCCACAGACCCGGATGCATCTCATGTGGCGGTGACTCCGGATGAGGAAGAACTGGAGGATTTATTTGCAGATTTAGCGGCTGACATTTCAAAACCTGGGGCCCTTGATATTGTTATTGACGAGGAAGTGAACCCAGATTTCAGCATCGTGAGCATCAATCCTCCCAGCAAAGGTACCGCTGAGATGGTAAATTCCACCACACTTCAGTGGAAAATTTCTGAGCTGGGGGTTTCCGGAAATGAGGGAGCTTCCCTGGAGTTCTTTATTAAGCATATAGGCCAGACCTCGGGGAAAAAACTTGTGAATGCTTCTATTACCTATTCCGATAAAGATGGAAATAAGGTGATTTTCCCGGAACCTTATGTGACTGTAGACTGCGAGAAGCCGGTGACCCCGGAGAAATGCCCACGCCCCATAGACTTTAAAGTGGAAGGATGTAAGGACTTTGCTGTGATAGATCTGGGGGATGTATATCTGGAATCCCAGGGAAGAATACTGGAACTTAACCTCACCATTAAGAATGTGTGCCCGGATAAAAGAGTGGCTCTGGGGATTATCCTTACAGAAGTTGACTGCTATGGAAAGGAGTACCAGAGAGGCCTGAAAACCATGACAATTCCTGCCCACCACTATCCTGGATGCCGGGATATTCAGGTAAAATGCGTTAAATTTGTGGTTCCGGATGACATAAATGTATGCGGAGGAACTCCAGGGACAATGTGCGGAGAAAGAAAATTTAAGGCTCAGGTAATCGCTAATACCATTGATACAGACTTCAGATGCTGTGAGTCTGTAGTCAACATCTAGATTTGATAAAGGAGGGGTACCCCAGGTCAGAAATGACTTGGGGTACCCCTGATTAAAAACTGGAAGAAAAATAATCTTTATACAAATTTTTGAGCAGCCTATATCAAGATAATTCTATCCTCTTTTTTAACAGTGACCTGTTCTTCTGAAAAAGAAAGGGTTCTGCACTGACCAGAACCCTTCCACGCAGCTAAATTTATTCTGCTCATATTTAAACTCTCCGCAGCAGAGAAGAACAGCGGAACTTAACTGTTAATCATATTATAAACGTCTGTTTTGAGCATGTCAATAACTTTGATTCTAAGCTGAAAGTTTATGACAGATTGTTTCGAACAGAGGGCAGGCTGAAATTTCTGGAAAGTCTGAGTGAAAATGTAATAATTGACATTACAATAGCTGCCAGTTAAAATAAAATACAAAGAAAGGAGACGCCCATGCAGATTTCAAGCAGATTTACCATTGCCATACATATGCTTACGTGTATGGAAAATTTTAAGGATGAATATAAGATAACCAGTGATTTCCTGGCTTCCAGCATTAATGTGAACCCTGTGATCATCCGCAGGATCTTGTCACAGCTGAAGGAGAAAGGACTCATTGAAGTAAAAAGAGGAACCGGAGGTGCCGCTGTGGCAAAGCCTCTGGAAGAGATTACTTTTCTGGATGTATATCAGGCAGTAGAATGCATAGAGGAAAATACGCTGTTCCATTTTCATGAAAATCCTAATATGAACTGTCCTGTGGGAAAGAATATCCATAACATCCTGGATGATAAGCTGCTCAGAGTCCAGGAAGCTATGGAAAAAGAGCTGAAGGCTATTACTCTGGCAGATGTAATGAAAGACCTGAATAAATATGTATAATTAACAATTCAGAAACAAAAGTTAAACATTACAGCAACAGAAAGAAGTTATCCTGTTTGTCAGAGACAGAGAAAAGGAGGAAAAGAAGATGGTACACATCCTCGTGGTGGAAGATGATGAGAAACTGAACCGGATTGTCTGTACTTATCTGAATGACAGTGGTTTTCAGGCGAAGGGCTGTCTGAATGCCAGGGAGGCTTATGATGAAATGTACAATCAGCTTTACGACCTGATCATTTCAGACATTATGATGCCGGAAATTGATGGATTCGAATTTGCCCGGACGGTACGGAAGGTGAACCAGAGAATCCCCATTCTCTTCATGTCTGCCAAGGATGATCTTCCTTCCAAGCAGAAAGGATTCCAGTTGGGAATCGACGATTATATGGTAAAACCTGTGGAACTGGATGAACTTGTCCTTCGGGTACGAGCCCTTCTGCGCCGGGCCAATATCGAGCTGGAGCGAAAGATTACAGTAGGAAACCTGGTTCTGGATGCCGATGGAATGAGCGCAGAGGTAGATGGAGAGGAAATCAGCCTGACTACCAGAGAATTTAATATTATATATAAGCTTCTTTCTTATCCCAAAAAGACTTTTTCCAGAGCTCAGCTAATGGACGAATTCTGGGACCTGGACAGCGACACCAGCCTTAGGGCGGTGGATGTATATATGACAAAACTGAGGAATAAACTGTCTGGCTGTGATGGATTTAAACTGGTGACGGTGCGGGGACTGGGATATAAGGCGGTGCCTCAATGACCAGGAAAGATAAAACCAGGAAGCGGATTATTAAGGACAGCCTTTTTCCAGTTTCTCTTTTTGCTATTTATCTGGGAGTCCTGCTTCTGATGTCAGGGATCCATCAGGGACTGGTAGTGCTTATGAACGCTCTTGCATTGAACAGCTTCATTCAGACCCTTATTCCTACCATATACTGGAGTGCCGTGGCAGTAGGCCTGACTTTCTTTACAAGGAAGAAAATAAAGGATACTTACGAGGCCCCTCTTCACAGGCTGGCAGAAGCTACCGAGCAGGTAGCCGGAGGGGATTTTTCTGTATATGTTCCCACAATTCACACCTCTGACAAACTGGATTATCTGGACGTGATGATTCTGGATTTCAATAAGATGGTGGAAGAACTGGGAAGCGTGGAGACGTTAAAGACAGATTTTGTATCCAATGTCTCCCATGAGATGAAGACGCCCATTGCGATCATCAAGAATTATGCCGAACTTCTCCAGACCGGAAAAGGGACGGAAGAGGAACGTATAGAATACGCGCGCAGTATTGAAGAAGCCGCGTCACGGCTCTCCGGCCTCATTACCAATAT
>DWUY01000192.1 GCA_019120515.1 Candidatus Blautia avicola
CTTGGTCAGGACAGATAAACCGGGCTGCTTCATCTATAGACAGTCTATCACAATTATCGGCAAGGGTAAAGAATTTTTACTCCTGTTTCAGAAGAGCTTTCATATCTTCTTCCGGTGTAGTTACAGGTCCTATCTGATAATTTTCCACCAGATAGTTCAGGATATCCTGAGAAAGGAATGCCGGAAGGGTTGGGCCCAGACGGATATTCTTAATTCCCAGATGAAGAAGGGTCAGCAGGATACATACGGCTTTCTGCTCATACCAGGACAGTACAAAAGACAGAGGAAGTTCATTGACTGAACAGCCAAATGCCTGGGACAGAGCCACTGCAACCTGGATCGCGCCGTAAGCGTCATTACACTGTCCCATATCGATCAGCCGGGGGATACCATCAATGTCTCCCAGATCCAGATCATTAAACCTGTATTTTCCGCAGGCCAGTGTTAATACCACCGTATCCGCCGGCGTCTGCTTTACAAAATCTGTGTAGTAATTTCTTCCCGGTCTGGCCCCGTCACAGCCAGCCACCAGGAAAAAGCGACGGATCTTTCCGGCTTTTACCGCGTTTACGATGGCTTCCGCCTGAGAAAGGAGGGCATTATGTCCAAAGCCTGTGGTAACCGTGTTTCCTCCATTGATACCTGTAAATTCTCTGTCTTCCGGGAATCCTCCCAGCTCCAGAGCCTTCTGGATCACCGGTGTAAAGTCTTTATCCTCTCCTATATGGATGGTTCCCGGAAATCCTACCATCTCTGTAGTAAACACCCGGTCCCGGTAGCTGTCTTTTGGAGGCATGAGACAGTTGGTGGTAAAAAGAATAGCTCCGGGAAGGTTGTCAAACTCTTTTTTCTGATTCTGCCATGCGGTGCCGAAATTTCCTTTCAGATGAGAATATTTTTTCAGTTCCGGATAGCCGTGGGCAGGAAGCATTTCTCCATGCGTATAGATGTTGATCCCTTTATCCTTTGTCTGCTCCAAAAGCAGCTTCAGATCTTTCAGATCATGACCTGTCACAACAATAAAAGGGCCTTTTTCCAGTTTCATGGATACTTTGGCAGGCACAGGATTTCCATAAGATTCTGTGTTCGCCTGGTCCAGCAGTGCCATACACTTCAGGTTGATCTCTCCGACCTTCAGGACTACCGGAAGAAGTTTTTCCACTGTATCTTCATAGCCCATTCTGAACAGTGCCTCACAGAAAAACTCATCCACTTCCCTGTCCCGGTATCCCAGAACTCTGGCATGATAAGCATATGCGGCCATTCCCCGGATCCCGAAAAGGATCAGAGATTTCAGAGAGCGGATATTTTCCTGGGCCTCCCAGATCTCTGTCATATCAAAATCCTCATTCTGTCCGCAGGGCGCCCCGCAGCTGCCGCACTGAGGCACCAGTCTCTCCTTTTCTCTTCTCACTGCTTCGATCTGTCTCCGGATAGCCTCATCATCAAAGCTTACATTTGTCACTGTGGTAAACAGGCCTTCAATGAGTATCTTATAAGTGTTTTCATCCGGTTCTGTATCTCCTCTGGCAGCTCTGGCCAGTCCCACTAAAGCTCCTGTCAGTTCATCCTGGAGAACCGCCGTCTCTGATTTTTTTCCGCAGACACCTGCATTTCCTGTACAGGCAGTGCAGCCTGCTGTCTGTTCACACTGAAAGCAAAACATTTTGTTTTCCATCTGTTTTTCTCCTTTTCTTATTCGTCTATGATATTTCCATCAGTGGAAATCACCGCTACATTCCAGGGGATAAATTTCCCGCTGTCTTTTAAGGCGGTCTTTACCGCTTGCTCCAATCCGCCGCAGCATGGAACTTCCATCCGGACGATCTTTACACTTTTAATCTCGTTATTCCTGATAATCTCTGTAAGTTTCCGGGAATAATCTACACTGTCCAGCTTTGGACAGCCGATCAGGGTTATGTGATCTTTCATAAAATGCTCATGAAAAGCTCCATAGGCATAAGCTGCACAGTCCGCTGCGATCAGCAGCTTTGCCCCTTGGAAATATGGCGCGTTTACCGGTGCCAGCTTGATCTGGACCGGCCACTGTCTGAGCTGGGAAACAGCGGGAACAGCCCCTGCTTCCCGGACTTTAGCTTCTGCTTTACGCACAATGGCCCTGGCCTGGCTTCCGGGACACCCTGCGGGAGTCTCTATACCCCGACTCTGGATCTTCTGTTTATTTTCCATAACCGCCTTCTCATCATAGGGGGCCGCCTCTCTTTCTTCAAAGGAAATGGCCCCGGCGGGACAGGCAGGCAGACAGTCTCCAAGGCCGTCGCAATAGTCCTCCCGGAGCAGTTTTGCTTTTCCTTCTATCATGCCGATAGCCCCCTCATGACAGGCATCCGCACAAAGACCGCAGCCGTTGCATTTTTCTTCATCTATACGAATGATCCTTCTCTTCATACTGCTTGATCCCTCCATTCATACTTTTCAGATAGGGTTGCTGTGTTTCTTTCTTGACTTTACGGCCTCATTATAGTATTTTAAACACAACATGTATGTTTGTTTTCAAACAAGGAGAGAATGTTTTGAAAAAATATTTATTTATACTGAAGAACTGTCCTTTTTTTTCGGGAATGTCAGAAGAAGAAATCTTATCTGTCCTGAATTGTATAGATGCAAAAATACTCTGCAAAGAAGCAAATGAATATATATTACGTGCCGGAGACAGCACCAGAGACATGGGCCTTGTGCTGAAAGGTTCTGTTCTGGTTGTACAGGAAGATCTGTGGGGGCACCGGAATATCATGTCAAAAATAGAAGAAGGGGACTTTTTTGCGGAACCCTACGCCGCCACGCCCGGCTCTGTTTTAAACATCAATGTGATCACCTGCAGCCACTGTGAGATCATGATGCTGAATGTCAGCCGACTCCTGTCCGTATGCCCTACCGCCTGTGAACACCACAATAAACTGATCCGGAACCTGGTGGCCGTGCTGGCAGGCAGGGTATTACTGTTTAACGAAAAGATCACTCATATGAGCAAAAGGACTACCAGAGAAAAACTTCTGTCCTATCTTTCCTCAGAATCAATAAAACAGGGAAAACTTTCCTTTGATATTCCCTATGACAGACAACAGCTTGCCGATTACCTCTGCGTGGAAAGAGCCGCCATGTCTGTAGAACTGTCAAAGCTGCAGAAGGAAGGCCTTCTGAAGACAAAGAGAAATCATTTTGAACTCTGTGAAGTACTCAGTTCTTAAAAGCGTCGAAAAAAACAATGGTTTTCTATTAAGTAAAGGAATAAAATATGCCTATATTACTTGATCATCAATTGCAAGAACAGATACCGCATGATATCTCAACTTTTCCCGTCGCATTTTATTGCGATGAACTTGCCGCCTTGCCAAACCGTACAGGACCTATGCACTGGCATCCCTACTTTGAGATTGCCACAGCGCAAAGCGGTATCCTAGACTACCAAGTGGGACAAACCCACACGATTCTGGAACCGGGAGACAGTATCTTCGTCAACCAAAATATGCTCCACGGGATCCGGCAGTTATCAGGCGATGCGCCAGATCACCTGCCGATCATTATTTTTTCCGGTACAGTAGTTGCCCCGGAGAACAGCGTCATTTATCAGAAATACATCCAGCCGATCCTTGAGTGTAACTCCCTGCCCTTTGCCGTATTTCGACACGACAGCAGCCTATGGACAGAGGTCCACAGACGGATCCGCTCTACATATCATGCCATGGAGGAACAACCCGATTGTTACGAACTGGCGGTTCAGCGCAACATCTGCTGCATATTGGAAACGCTCTTTCGCAATTTTGATTCCCTGCCAAAATCCGAAGCGTCACGGGTACAACTGAACTCTCAAATACGTCTCCAGAAAATGCTGTTATATATTTACAAGAATTACGCCCAAAAGATCACTCTGGCAGATATCGCCGGCGCTGCCAATATCAGCCGCAGCGAAGCAGGACGGTGTTTCCAATCCTACCTGGGATGTTCTCCAGTAGAGGCTCTCATTCAGCACCGCCTTCAAACGGCCCGGTGTTTGCTGCTGGAAACCACATGGACTCTGCAGGAGATCAGTTTTGCCTGTGGGTTTCATTCTGTAAATTACTTTAGCCGTCAGTTTCGCAAAAGGTATGGATATTCGCCCGGACAAAAGCACAAACTGGGTAAATAGTGCTTTTATTTGACACTATCGTGAGTCCTATTGTAGAAGCCTGCCCTTTTGAAAACAAGGACGGCAGGATGAGTTTACTGCATTCTTTTTACTGTTGGGGTGCGGTAGGCGTGATCTTAGGATCCACACTCTTTTTTGCAGTATTTGGTATCGAACATTGGCGGATACTTACACTGATCTGGGCGCTGGTGCCGCTGGTAAATATCTTTCAGTTTCTCACCTGTCCCATAGAGCGCCTGGCTGAAGACGGAGAGAGTTTGCCCCTTGGCAAGCTGTTCCGGATGCCGCTGCTGTGGATGATGATCTTACTGATGATTTGTTCCGGCGCATCCGAAGCAACTATAGCACAGTGGGCGTCCGCATTTACAGAGTCGGCTCTCGGTGTATCTAAAACCGTTGGAGATCTGGCTGGTCCTTGTCTGTTTGCCGCTTTCATGGGGATTTCTCGTATACTATACGGAAAAATGAGTACGAAACTGAACCTGACAAAGGCTATGCTGCTAAGCGGCCTGCTGTGCGTGGCATGTTATCTGCTGGCCTCTCTTTCCCCCTTACCGATTCTTGGCCTGGCTGGCTGTGCTCTTTGTGGTTTCAGCGTGGGCATTATGTGGCCGGGTACGATCAGCCTTTCTTCCCAAAAATGTCCGCAAGGAGGCACCGCCATGTTCGCTGTTTTGGCGTTAGCCGGGGATTTTGGCAGCACAGTAAGTCCGGCAATAGCAGGCAGTCTCTCGGAAATGGCCGGCGGTAATCTGAAAGCAGGGCTGCTGGCCGCTACATTCTTTCCAATCCTTCTGGTTGTCCGTTTGTTTGTTTTAAATCGAAAGATGAAAGATTTGCATCCTGAATTGGCATGATGACAAAATATCAAAAAATACTTGCTGTATACAAACTCTTTTCCATATACCAATGCCGTTTGTAGAATCTTATCTACAAACGGCATTATCTGTTAGTTAAGATATATTCTGCTCATAGGCTGCATCCTTCTATCCCGGACATTTTCATGTCCTCCAGCTAAAGTTCAACCCGTACTTTTTTCGCGTTCATTTCTCCTTTGTCCAGCAAAACCACCGTCTCTATCCCTTCGGTATGGGGAAACATATCCACCCCCTGGATCTTTTTCACTTTCCACCTTTCTTTTATGAGTAATTCCAGATCTCTTTTCTGGGTTTCCGGATTGCAGGAGACGTATACGATCTTTTCCGGCCTCATGGCAGACACTGCCTGCAGAAATTCCGGGGTGCTCCCCGCCCGGGGCGGATCCATAAATACTACGTCCACTCTTTCTCCCCTGGCAGCCATCTTCCGGATAAAATCCGTGGCGTCGTCACAAAGGAACTGCACATTTTGGATCCCGTTTTCCTTCGCATTTTCCCAGGCGCATCTTACCGCGCTTTTATTCCGTTCCACGCCGATCACCTTTTTCGCCCTGGACGCAGCGAAAAGGCCAATAGTCCCTACCCCGCAGTAGGCGTCCAGCACGGTCTGATCCTTGTCCAGATCTGCCGCCTCTATAGCCGCTCTGTAAAGAATCTCTGTCTGCACCGGATTGATCTGATAAAAGCTAGAGCCTGAGATCCGGAACCGGATACCGCATAAAGTATCCTGGATATAGCCTTTTCCATAGAGGATCTTTTCTTTATATCCCAGAACCGCGCTGGTGGACCGCTCATTGATATTCTGTATAAAAGTGGTAATCTTCGGGCAAAGCTGCCGCACCCTCTTTCCAAAAGCTTTCGCTCCGGGAAGCACCGGGGAAGCTGTCACCAGCACAGCCAGGACCTGATCCTCCGAAAGACTGTGGCGGACCAGGATATGACGGACAAGACCTGTCTTTTTATCTTCATCATAGACCGGATATTTAAATTCCCGCACAGCCTTTCGCACAGCCTCTATGGCTTCATCCAGAGCCTGCTGATGTAAAAGACAGGTCTCCACAGGTATTACCCAGTGGGTTCCCTGGGCATAGATCCCGCTTTGCACTTGTTTTCCCTTGACATAGGTAAAGGTCGAGATCGCCTTGTTCCGATAATGCCAGGGATTTTCCATACCGATGATAGGCTGAGGCTTTCCAAAATTTCCCAACAGCTTCTTTATTTTTTTCTGTTTTTTCCGCAGCTGCTCCTCATAAGGCAGAGCAAGCATGGGACAGCCGCCGCAGCCCTGTTTATAAAGAAGACAGGAGAACTGCTGCTTTTCTATATCTGTTTTATTCATATATTTATCCTTAATTTCCCAGTCTTTCCCTTAGTTTTTCCCCAATCTCTTTATACACCGGCACTTCTACCTGATACTCTTCTCCCAGCCTGACCACCTGATAGATCAAACCGTCTACCTCCGACTGTTTCCCGGCGGCGATGTCCCGCTGCATGGAAGCAGTAGCCGTAGGTGCCAGATCGTCCATGATCTTCAGATTAATATCCACCATGTCCTCAGGCAGAGCAACACCCATGGCAGAAGCGATTCTCTGGATCTCCTTGATCAGCTCTATAAAAGTATCTCTCTTCTCCCCTCCCGGCTGCATTGCTCTGGCAGATACCTGCCAGCAGGCTCCCACGGCTGCCATAGGAGAAACAAAAGAAAATTTTTCGAGAGCGTCTCTTTCTATATTTGAAGAAAGCACCGGAAGGATCCGGGCCTCTTTCAGATCTTCCTCTATTGTTTTCAGTACAGGCATGACTTTTTCCACAGTTTCCTCTGGCGTTCCTTTTCTCAGCCCATAGACTACACGGAAAATCTTTCCGGACATCAGGATCTTTCCAGGTTCTTTGATCTGGGAAGCAATATAGATACATCCGTCTGTAACTGTGAGATCCGGCAGCATCTTCTGGAGTTTTCCTCCGGTCCCGTATATATTTAAAATAGGGATCACCACTGTATGAGGATCTGCGGTTCTTTTTATAAAATCCGCCGCCTCATCAAGGGAGTATCCTTTTACGCATACAAAGATCACATCTGGGGTTTCTTTATATTCTTCCATGGAACAGGCCTTCACCGGCGCCAGAAAATGCTCTTCCCCCAGCTCAATTTCCAGTCCATTGGATTTCATGGCTTCCAGATGTCTGCCTCTGGCGATCAGCGTCACATCTTTTCCGGCTCTCGTAAGATAGCCTCCTATAGGACCTCCGGTTCCTCCTGCTCCTAAAACCACGTATTTTAACTGTTTTTCCACTTTTTTTCCTCCTGTCAGGCACTGAATGTTCCTTCTCATTTTATCACACCGGCTCTTTATTTTCCATGATGAAAAACTTACAGTTATAGAACGGCTTTATAAATCCGCCAAATTTCATCAATGTCCCATGTCTGAAAATTTTTTCTAAAATCTATTGACAAGTGTACTTACTGTATATATACTGTACTTATCAAGAAAGTACAGTATATATACAGTAAGTACACCGAGGTGAAAAAATGAACATTATTTTAAGCAGCAGCAACAGTCAGCCTATCTACGAACAGATCGTCACTCAGATCAAGGCCATGATCATGAGCGGCGAATTAAAACCGAAAGATCCTCTCCCCTCTATCCGGGGTCTGGCAAAAAGCCTCCATGTCAGCGTTATTACCGCCCAGCATGCTTACGAGGACCTTCAAAGAGATGGGTTTATTGAAACCGTGGCAGGCAAAGGAACCTTTGTCGCCGCTCAGAATCAGGATTTTATCCGGGAGGAACATCTCCGTATAGCAGAAAAAAAGCTGATGGAGGTAGCCAATATCGGGAAAGAATATCACATTTCCTGCGACCAGATGATCCAGATTCTTCAGATGTTTTATGAGGAGGAATAGTATGGAACCAATTTTGTCAGTGGATCAGCTTACAAAGAAATACAAAGATTTTACTCTGGATCACATAAGCTTTCAGATTCCAAGAGGGATGATCGTGGGAATGATCGGAGAAAACGGCGCCGGGAAAACTACCACGCTGATGTCTGTTTTTGAAATGATCTGCCCGGACAGCGGCCAGATCCGTCTCTTCGGCAAAAGCTGGCGGGAAAGCCGGAAAGAAAATCTCCAGAAAGTAGGCCTTGTGATGGACGGTTTAAATCAGAACCCCCGTCTCTACTGCAAAGATCTGGAAAACATTTACAAAAGGATCTACAAAAACTGGGACAGCAGACTGTTCCAGGAATATATGGAAAGATTTTCTCTTCCCCAGAACAAAAAGATCAAAAGCTTTTCAAAGGGCATGCTGGTAAAGCTGAATTTTGCTCTGGCTCTCTCCTACCACCCGGAGCTTCTGATCTTAGATGAAGCTACTTCAGGATTGGATCCCGTTATGCGGGATGAGATCCTGGAACTTCTCCAGGAATTTGTCATGGATGAAGATCACTCTGTGCTGATCTCTTCCCACATCACCAGTGACCTGGATAAGATCGCAGACTATATTCTTTTTCTCCATCAGGGAAAACTTCAGTTTTTCCGCTCCATGGAAGAGATTGAGAACAACTACGGGGTCCTTCACTGCAGGAAGGATTTTCTCCAGGTTCTCTCTCCGGAAGACTATGAAGCTTATATGCCAGAGGATTTTTCCTGCAAAGTACTGATCAGAAACAAGCAGGCTCTTCTTAGCCGTTTTCAGGATCTGGTCATGGAACGGGCCACATTAGAAGATTTTATGTTATTTTCCACAAAGGGGGTATTACCATGTCAGGATTAATTTATCGGGATATCATTACCCAGATCCGTTATTCTTTTCTTTCAAAAATTATACCAGACATTCTTTTTTTCCTTATGTTTCTGGTTCTGCTGGGAAAATATCGTTTCAGTCCGCTGAGCATGATCCTTCTCTATCTCCCTACGCAGACCTCCATCATTCCGATCACTTTGAAAGATGCGGACTCCAGCTATAAAGGCCGGATGCTTTCCATGACCTTTCCTTTTTCCAAAAGAGAATTGGTTCTTTCCAGATATCTTTCCTGCTGCCTGTATCAGCTTTACGGCATCGGGATTATGATCCTTTTTCTGACGCTGCATTTTCTTATATACAGGACCTACAGTCCTGTAGTCTATCTGGGGATCTTTGCAGGCGGCCTTCTGATCACTTTATTTATGACGCTGATCAATGTGATGGTCTCTTTTGTTGGAAACATGAATATTTCCACGATCTTCTATATTATTTTTGTTGTGCTGGCAGCAGCCGCCTACGTTCTGTATCTTTTTCTGGATATAGATCTCCTGGATCTGCTCGGCCTTCCCTTTCCTCTTCTGTGGGGGATCGCAGTGGGGATCGTGGCCGTCACAGGGATCCTTTCATACAACGTCTCTATGAATGCCTTTGCCAGAAGCTGCCGTTAACGCTGGTTTCTTCTCTGTTTATACCTTCGTCCAGCCCACGGCATTGCTGTTCACTGTCCATTGCCCGGCAGCCGCTTGCCGGGCGTATCGCACAAAATACCGCTGCACTACTCTTTTTCAGGCTGTAGTGCAGCGGTATTTTTATGACAGGCATTTCTTTATAAATCTATCTGTGATATTGCAGGCCTCTTCTGTCCAGAATTCTGCTCCTCCGTGGTCCGCGCCCCGGATCAGGTACAGGTAAGCTTCTTTTCCTGTTTCTTTCAGTTTCTTATACAGGTTCACGCTCTGTCGGGTATTCACGATCCGATCCTTGGTCCCGTGAAAGATCAGCACCGGAGGAAGGTCTGTGTTTTCTGTGATATTACATTCCACAGACAGTTTCCGGCACAGATCCGGCCGCTCCTTCAGGTTCACGCCTCCCATTTCCATACCCTCGGGGCTGTCCGGCATATGGTGATTAATGGTAGTTGGATTGCTGTCTTCCAGCATAACGCTGACAGAACCATAATAATTTAGGATTCCCTTCACAGAGGCTGAGATTCCCGGATACAGATTACTCTCCCGGTCATCATCCTGAAGGATTCCTGCAAACATCGCCGTATGGCCTCCGGAGGAATCTCCCCCTATTACGATCTTCTCCGGATCGATCTGATAGCTTTTACTGTTTTTCCGCATAAAGCGCACAGCATTCCTGGCATCCAGAGCCTGGGCCGGGAAAGGCGCCTGTCCTGAATGCCGGTACTCCACCACAGCGATCACATATCCCTTTCCCGCCAGCCGGGCAAGCATTGGGATTTTGGCATATACGTCCTGTTTCTTCCATGCAGATCCCTGAACAAATACCATACAGGGATAAATTTTCTCCGGTTCATTTCTGGTAAAAGGCTTTATGATCTGAAGATGAAGAGGGATCCCGTCCACATTGGCATATTCCACATCATGCAGATATGCAAGTCCAACCTCATCTCCTGTAGTGGAAAGAACCTCCGCTCCTTCCACAGTCTCGTCAAATTCCGGAAATTCCTCATAAGTCCAGTCTTTAATCTCCATATTTCATCCTCCTTATCCGTAAAATTCTTCTTTACAATATTTTAAAAGACCATCTGCACCAAAACCATATAAAGGACCGTTCCTCCTGCGATAGACAAAAGCATCTGCCGTTTCCATAAATGGAGAATGACCACCGCCAGAACAGCCAGCAGTTCCGGTATTCCATGGCTCCCGGAAAACAGGCTGACATTGCGCAGGCTGTAGATCACCAGAAGGCCAAATACCGCCCCGGGAAGTACCTTTCCCAGATACTGTATATACTTAGGCGTAGGTTTTCCTGCCGGAAACAGAAGAAAAGGCAGATATCTGGTAAGAGCAGTTCCCAAAACGACCATACCCATGGTAATGATCTCCTGTGATAAAGTCATAAGGGCATCCCTCCTTTCTCCAAAGGTTTCCGAAGGAAGGAAAGAACCAGCAGGATTCCCGCCATAGCCGGAAGGATAAAGTTCTCTGCTCCAAAAGCGGCCAGGCACAGAAGGGAAATCCCCAGGCCGGCCAATGCGCTGGTGTGTTCTTTTTCTTTCAGCCACTGTTCCAGGAAGATCACTACGAACATGGCAATCACTACAAAGTCCAGTCCCTCTGTGCTGAAATGGATCAGACCTCCGAAGATCCCGCCCAGAGTGGCTCCGAAAAACCAGTAAAAATGATTCAGCAAAGTAACGAAAAACATAAACCAGCCCCTGTCTACATCCGGAGGGATTTCAGCAGTGTAATTAATGGAAAAAGTCTCATCACACATACCGAAGATCAGATAGATCTTCTTCCATCCCATTCCCCGGAATCTGTCCAGCATGGAAATTCCGTAAAATAAATGTCTGGCGTTGATCATCAGGGTCATTGCCAGGGCTTGCAGGGGGTTAAAAGCACCCAGAAGCATATTTACCGCTACGAATTCTATAGAGCCGGCAAAAATGATCAGGCTCATGACCATAGGGTACCAGAAGCTGAATCCTGAAACATTCATGTAAATACCGTAAGTCATACCCAGAAACCAGAATCCGGCAAAGATAGGAATGGTATAGGGAAAGGCACAAAGAAAGGCTTTTTTCATGTTTTTTATCTTCTCGTTCATTTTCGTCTCCTGTCAGCAGTCGTATGTATTAAGCTTAGCACCAGGCAGGTTTCTGTTCAAGAATTATTTGCAGTATAGTTGTATTGTCATTTCCCTTTATGGTATACTAGCCGCAGAAAAGACAAATGAAAAGGAGATCATTATGAAACTTAGAAATCTTGTTGGAGACCGTTTTAAGGAGCGCCCTGCTGACTGCGTGATCGACAGCCATGCCTTTACCATCCGGGGCGGCTATATCAAATATGTGGCAAATGGCATCTATTCTCTGTATCCCCCTATGAAGAGGATCACCAGAAAGATCGAGGAGATCATCCGGGAAGAAATGGATGCTATCGGAGGACAGGAAGTACTCTTCCCTGTTGCCCTTCCCGGCAGCCTCTGGGAAGAATCCGGCCGTTTTGAAAGTGTTGGTGAGGAACTTCTCCGCTTTAAAGACCGGAACGGCAGCCAGATGGTCCTGGGTATGACCCACGAGGAAGCCTCTGTCCAGCTGGTAAGAGAATATGGGCAGACCTACACCAAATATCCCTTCATGATCTATCAGATCCAGACAAAATTCCGTGACGAGGCCCGTCCAAGGGCCGGCCTGATCCGTGTCCGGGAATTTACCATGAAAGATGCCTATTCCTTCCATACCTCTCAGGAGGATCTGGACCGCTGCTATGATACGTTCTATCATACCTATAACCGGATCTTCCAGAGGGCGGGAGTTCCGGAAGTTATCGCAGTACAGTCTGATTCCGGTATGATGGGCGGCAGTGTTTCTCACGAATACATGCTCCTGGCAGACGCCGGAGAGGATTCTATTGTGATCTGTCCGGAATGCGGCTACCGTTCCAATATGGAAGCAGCACCAAACAAAGTAGTAAATGAAGGCGGACTGGAAATGGGAGAACTGGAGAAAGTCTATACTCCTCACTGCAAGACCATTGAAGAAGTGGTAGATTTCCTGGGCGTGCCTGTAGAATATTCCTGCAAAGCCGTTATGTATCAGAAAAACTCCAATGACGAATATGTGATCGTATTCCTGAGAGGGGATTATGAAGTAAATGAGACAAAGCTGACCAATTACCTGGGAGAAAAAGTCCATCCTGCAGAAATCACGGAGGAAAGCGGCATTGCCGCCGGATTTACCGGCCCTTATCAGCTCAAAGCTGACTGTCAGGTGATCTACGACGCTTCTCTGGAGGGGATCCAGTATCTGACCTGCGGAGCTAATGAGGAAAACTATCACTATAAAGGATTAAATATCCCAAGAGATCTGGGAGAAGTAGAATATACAGACGTGTCCAAGATCAAAACAGGCGGCATCTGCCCCTGCTGCGGCAAAAAGACTATTCAGGTAAAACGCGGTATCGAGGTAGGAAATATCTTCCAGCTTGGCACCAAATATACCAAGTCCATGAACATGACCTATACAGACGCCGACGGCTCTGTGAAATATCCGGTGATGGGCTGCTACGGTATCGGCGTAGGCCGTCTGGCAGCCTCTGTATGTGAGGCAAGACATGATGACAACGGCCCTATCTGGCCTATTTCCATCGCTCCCTGGCAGGTACATCTATGCTGTATGCGTGTGGACCAGGAAGCCTGCAAAACTGCTGCGGATAAGCTGTACGAAGATTTACAGAAAGCCGGTGTAGAAGTGCTCTATGATGACCGTGACATCCGGGCAGGAGCCATGTTTGCAGACGCAGACCTTCTGGGCGTTCCGGTCCGTGTAGTAGTAGGACCGAAGAACCTGAAAAACGGCCAGCTGGAGTTAGTGACCAGAGACAAACGGATTTCCAAGCTCATAGACTTAGAAAACGCAGTGACGGAAATCCAGGAAGTTATCCGCCAGCTCTTTGAAGAGATCAACGCCCAGGTGGAACCACGGGAATAAGCTTGTATAAAAGCCCTGGAACTGCATTTTTAACCAAAGCAGTTCCAGGGCTTTTTCAATTTACTTGGAAAAATAATTTTCATTCCGGATTTCATAGGTCTGCTTCTGAAAATCCACCTGGACAGAAATCCCGTTGGAGAAAACCGTCTTCTGTACCTGGGGATTCCCTTCAACAAATTCATGTCTTACCATCTGGCATTTTCCAACCTTTTCATGAAGATCTGAGACAACTTTTGCCCTGGTGATACACTCTTCTAACGTCATTTCCACTCTGTCCTCAAAAGCTCCGTCTGTATTAGGATAGGCCCCGTCCCGCACCAGATAAGGCGCTCCCCCGTTTAGCAGTGCATAAAGCATATAATCTTCCTCTTCGCTTATCTTTTCCATCATCCATGGCTGGATCACGCAGTCATGATAAACCAGATTATAAAGAGGCACCGGTATCCCCTGTTTTGGCGTACCGGGAGCACGCATCATAAAATCATAGGGCGCATAATGGCAGAACACCTGGCTTGTAACCGCCCAGTCATTCACCTCTTCCGAACTTGGAAGGATACCTTTTTTCAGAAGATACTGGAAGCACAGGGCCCGGTGCTCATAGCATTCCTTTCTTGTCATGCGGTGCAGCGGATTGTCGCATTCGTCTCCTTCATTGCAGGTAAATACATCCAGATATGCGCAGTCCAGCCGGATCCCGTGGTCTTCCAGGGCTTTAAAATTTCTTTTTACATAATAGGGAGCCTGGGTGGCGCAAAGATAAGACTGTGGTCCTCCCGCCCACCGCTTATGCCGGGGGATCGTACCATCCGACAGACGGCAGGCAAAATTTTCATCAAAACTGGGAGCTGACAGATAGTAATCTCTGTACTGATCGTGAATTCCAAATAAATAACCGTATTTATGCATGGTGTCCACCAGAGATTTCATTCCCTCCCATCCCCCTGCCTCTTTACATGCAGGGCCATAATCCGGGTGGCAGTTATCATATCCCGGCTCTGCCCAGCCGTCTAAATGGAGATACAGCTTCTCTACTCCCATCTCATGAAGCTGCCTGATCTCCTGTTCCCGCTGAGCAAAGGTTGTCAGGTGATTATTTTTCTCCGGTTTCTCTGGATCATAAAAATCAGAATCCGGCTGCACAAATGTTTTGATCCCTTTGTGTAAAAAAGCGCAGCCGATGAGACGGTCTATCGATGGATTTCTTATGGCTTTTTCTGCCAGGGTCCGAAGTCTTCCCTGTTCTTCCACATAATTTCTGTAGGTCTTGCAGATAGTATTGTGATCGCACTCTTTCAGAAATGTGTACTTTACAATGCGGCGGTAGTCCATCTTTCCCAGACTGGGTTCAAAGCGCATGGAAACTCTGGTATAAGGTCCTCCTGCCGGATGTTCTGCCTGGTATCCTCCATTCCACGGAGTCACACACACTGCCAGGTACCCTTCCCCATCCCGGACCTGGGCAAACCAGGGCATATAAGCCCCTGCTGTTCCGAACATCCCGTCAAATGCCGGAGTCTGAAACTCCGCTTCCCAGGTATTCGGAATCAAGATTCCCTGCTGATGGGTCAGAAGGGTATACCAGCTCCCTTTTTTCTCTTCAAATTCCATAGGACCCGGCCAGAAGACTTTCTTCACCTCCAGCCCTTCCTCGCAAAGTGGGATCCATTCACAGTACACATCACCTGTGGCCTCTTCCACCCAGACCAGGGTCTGGAATTTATAAGGCATGATCTTTCCCTCTTTTTTAAATCCACAGTAGGTGCTTAATATCCCTTCTCCCACCCCGGTGTGAAGCAGTTCATGGGTAATCTCCCCTGCGTCATGAAAAAATATATTTCCGCTCCTACATACCATATACGGCATGTAGCTCTTCTCCCATCTCCATCGGCGGCCGTTTTCTTTCTGAAAAGAAAATTTCAATGTCGTCTTATCAAATGTTATCTCTGTTCCACCTTTTTTAATCCTGTTCATGGCGGTTTTCCTCCAGTCCTTTTCTCTCCTAAATGGAACTGCCGTCCAGTTTGCCGGAAATATTGATTACTGGGGCAGTTCCATGCATGATCTATAAATACAATATCTGGTCGATTCAGCAGCTGTGGCTGTTAAAACGGTATTCCCTGGGTGTAACTCCAAATTTCTTCTTAAAAGCCCGGTTAAAATATGAAATATTGTTAAATCCTGACTCCAGCGCAATACCAGTCACTGAAAGATCTGTCTGCACCAGCTGCCGGGCAGCCATCTCCAGCCGGTACTGGTTCAGATATTCGATGCAGGTCATGTTCATATGCTGTTTAAAAAAACGCATAAAATGATATTCACTGAAATGGCAGATTTCCGCAAGTTCCTGTACCGTAACGGTCTGCTGATAATGATCCTGGATAAACTGTAGAACCAGCTTCAGCTTCCGGGTAATCTCCCGGTTTTCCAGATCTGTCCTCTGATAGGGGACACGACTATAAAGCAGAAAGAAAAAATGATATAGTTCTGCTTTGATCTCCAGTTCATATCCAAAGGGCTTTTCCAGAAAAGTCTGCCGGATTTTTTCAAAGGCGTCCCGAAGCAGACCAGCCGCCGGATTTTCTGCTGGAAGATATACGGGAAAACGAAGCTGCCCACCGTCCAGCGGCGTCAGAAACCGGGCTGTACAGGAATCCTGTCTCTGACTTTCCAGCATATCCATACGAAAGACAAAACTATCCGTAACAAATTCTTGCTCCGGGTCTTCTCCTGTACCGTGGAGCATTTCCGGAGGAACCAGGAGAAAATCTCCTTCCTGTATTTGATAAGTCTGAAGATCTATCTGGTAAGTACAGGAACCTTTCTGTACATAAGTGATCTCAAATTCCTTATGCCAGTGGACCGGCAGATTACCAAGGCCGAAGGGAAAAACACAATGATAATATTCCAGAGGGAACATCACCGATCCATGCTGCACCTTTTCAAACAAATTCACGTTCTTATTCATACCCAATCTCCTTATATAGCAGGATTGTGTTATAAAAAGCTGGAAATATGCAAGAAAATCTCTTTTTTTGCCGCTATAATAATAGCATAAGGTATGATCCTATGTCAAAAATCCTGCCCGGATCTCCTTTTCCGTCTGTTGAAACAGTGTGAAAACCCGCGCAGATTTTTATTTTATACATAGTAGAAAGGAGAAAAACATGATCCGTAAATTTCGTTTTGGAAACCCTCTGAATACTGAGGCAGTCGTAGAGGAACACCCTGTCGAGAAAGGACCGGTTCCTCATATAGAGTTCAAAGAAGGAGAACACATTTCTTTTCAGATGACAAAAGGCGCACCTGTCTATGGCCTTGGTGAACAGGTCCGGGGCATTAACAAACGAGGCTGGATCTATACCAGCAACTGTACCGATGATCCCAATCACCGGGAAGATACCCACTCTCTTTATGGGGCACATAACTTCCTGATCTTTGCCGAAGCAGAGCCTTTCGGTCTTTTCCTGGACAATCCTGGAAAAGTGACCTTTGACATCGGCTATACCCAGCAGGACACCGCGGTGATCACCATGGACAGCTGGGATATGGACCTGTACTATATTGATGGAAAGGATCTGAAAGATATCGTAAAACAGTTCCGCCATATGGTGGGCCGCAGCTATATCCCTCCCAAATGGGCCTTTGGATTCGGTCAGAGCCGCTGGGGCTATAAGTCCGAAGAGGACATCCGGGAAGTTGAGCAAAGATACCGGGAACTGGATATCCCCCTGGACAGTATTTATCTGGACATCGACTATATGGAACGTTTTAAAGATTTTACCCTGAATGATGAGACCTTCCCGGATTTCCCGGAATTTGTAAAGGAAATGCAGGAAAAACATATCCATCTGGTACCTATCATTGACGCAGGAGTAAAAATCGAAGAAGGCTATCCTGTCTACGAAGAAGGTGTGGAAAAAGGATATTTCTGTAAAGATGAAGAGGGAAAAGACTTTGTAGCGGCCGTATGGCCGGGACGGGTCCACTTCCCGGATATGCTCAATCCCCAGGCCCGCCGCTGGTTCGGCCTGAAATATAAATTCCTTCTGGATCAGGGGATCGATGGTTTCTGGAATGATATGAATGAACCGGCGATCTTCTATTCTGAGAAACGTCTGGAAAAAGTATTTGATGAACTGGAAAGTTTCCGTGGAAAGAATCAGGACCTGATGACCCATTTTCATTTTAAAGATCTGGTCCTGGGCCTTGCCAATAATCCGGAGGATTACCGGAGCTTTTATCACAATTTCAACGGAGAAGGCACTCCTGTCCGTCACGACAAAGTCCATAACCTCTATGGATATAATATGACCCGCGCCGCAGGAGAAGCCTTTGAAGAACTGGAGCCGGACAAGCGGATCCTTATGTTCTCCCGCTCTTCCTATATCGGCATGCACCGCTACGGCGGGATCTGGCAGGGCGACAATCTGTCCTGGTGGTCTCATCTGCTGCTGAACATCAAAATGATGCCTTCTCTGAATATGTGCGGATTCCTGTACACCGGAGCAGATCTGGGAGGTTTCGGCGCCGATACTACAGAAGATCTGGTGCTGCGCTGGATGCAGTTCGGCCTGTTTACCCCTCTGATGCGGAACCATGCAGCCCTTGGCACCCGCGAGCAGGAGCTTTATCAGTTCTCTAACAGTGAAGCCTGCGGCAACATGGTAAAGATCCGCTACAGCCTTCTGCCTTATTTGTACAGTGAATACATGAAGGCAGCTCTCAGAGATGAGATGATGTTCCGGCCTCTGGCCTTTGATTACCCGGAAGATCCTTTTGCAGACCAGGTAGAAGACCAGCTGATGATCGGAGACAGCATTATGGCCGCTCCTATCCATGAGCAGAACGCCACCGGCCGCTATGTATATCTGCCGGAAGACATGATGCTGGTAACTATGAGAAGCCCTGAAGACTATAAGGTTCAGCCTATGGAAAAAGGTCACCACTATGTACCGGCAGCTATGGAAGAACTGACCTTCTTCATCCGGAAAGACCATGTGATCCCTGTAGCAAAGCCCGCCAGAAATGTAGAAGACATGGATTTCGGACACCTGGATCTTCTGGGTTATGTCACAGAGGAAGCCGTCTATGAACTGTATGACGATGATGGAAACAGCAAAGACTATGAAAACCCGGAGCACTATGAGACCATCACCGTTACCTCTCAGGGAACTATCAGCCAAAGCGGAAAGATGAAAAAAGAATTTGGAAAATTCAGCGGGATCCGTTGACAGGATCCCGGAAAAGTACGTTTGCCGTATGTGAGAGTATACTCTCCCTGGCAGGCTACATCTTCCCGGAATTTTCTTATCATTTTCCCCTTATCCGGAGCATGGAGGATATTTCCCCCGGGCTTTTGAAATTTTACATGAAGTCTGTAACGGCCCTGGCAGATCAGCAACTCATTCTCTCCCATTCTTTTTACTGAAGCTCCCAAATAGGTTGCAAATCTATATTCGTTCTTATTTCGGTAAAGAAATCCCGCAAACCCGGTAAAGTGCATTCCTGACAGAGGGATTGAGGCTGTTGCAATCATGATGGTTCCTCCCGGAATACAGGCAAAAGGCCCCATAATATCATGAGAGTGTCTACTATGCCATCGGCGCCTGTATTGCCGGCCTGATTTTGTCCGTAGTACTGGCCTTTACAGTTGCCCGGGCCCTGGCTTCAAAACCTGATATCATACTTGCGGATGAACCTACGGGAAATCTGGATTCCAAGACCAGCGACAACGTAATCGCCCTGCTTCATATGACCAGTCAGAAGTTCCATCAGACCATTATTATGATCACTCATAATCCGGAAATCGCCCAGCTGACCGATCAAACTATCCATATTGAAGACGGCCGGATCGTATAGACAATACCGTTGTGAAAACTTCATCATCAAACTGTAAGTAAGCCGGGAACCGGCTTACTTACAGAATGGACAGCGTTTTCCGATACACTGGTTATTCTGGCTTCTGAAAGAGCATCGGATCTTGGGTCTTTCCATAGAAATCCCCAGATTTTCTTTCACAAAATCAACGGCTTTCAGGATAGAAAGATAGGAATCTCGTTTGCAGCACCTAGGTCCTCCGATCTCTCCGATAGCATTCAGGGCGCTGGCAGTCATTTTATGGGAAAGTCCAAAGTTCTCTTTTCCCAAAGGTGTAGAACCTGTAACAATGGAAATAAACATGCCTGCGCTGATCCCCGCCCCGCAGGCGCCCCAGAATCCACAGGCTCCTCCCGGCACCGAGCGGCCCCGACTGTTCATCTCAACCAGAGCATTTTTCAGTTCCAGTTCACCGCCGGAATTTTTGTAAGCGGTAAGAAGTGCCATTCCCACCATGATATGATGCTCCGGCCCATGCATGTGGCAAAACGGCTGCTCCATCATCTTATTAAGAATAACTGCAGGATCTTTTGAAGTTTCCCTCAAACAGAGCCCCACAAGACAGTCGATCCCTTTCATATGACATTCATTACATACATAATGACCGTTGACACATCTTGTTTTGCTTTTTTCTTTCTTATGACACAGCTGGCACTCCATTTCCATATCTTCCTGGAGATACTCCAGGGGTGCTTTGCAGATCAGACATTCTTCTTTCATTTTAACCACCACTATCCCGTCAGCCGGCATCCCTTTTTTATTCTGACACGATTATACCAGAACAGTTCTTCTGCTTCAATCAGGATCCTTCTGTTTTTCTCACTCTTGAGATGCCGGTCTGGAAGATACACGGTCTATTTACTTTTAATCCTGCACAAGTCTCTAAAGCTCATTAATAGTTTCTGTCACCGATATATTCTTCATCCGTTTCGCCGGCGCATATACCGCCAGAACACAGGAGATCAGGATCAGGCCAAGGATCACCGCCACAGGTGCCAGAGGGAAACTCCATCCCCCGCCGAAATGGATAATAATGATTTTTTTATAAATAAAATAGTGGAGCAATAATCCCAGAGCGGATCCCACCGCAACGCCCCAGACAGCATAGGTAACTGCCTCTGCGGTGATCATTTTGGTAACCTGCCCCACGCTCATGCCCACCGCCCGCATGGCGCCGTATTGCTTCAGCCTTGCCGATACGCTCATGGAGATACTGTTCATAATATTAAGTATGGTAATAAAAGAAATAATGGCTAAAAATCCGTAGGCAGCAATCCGGAATACCCAATAGGAACCATATGTGTCTGTGTTTGTTTCCCGGTTGTCTATGAAATCACTTTCCCCTGCCAGGTCTTTGATCCTGTTCACTGCTGTCTCTGAAGCATCTTTTGCTAATACAACATTCACCATACCATAGTTCCGGTCTCCAGTGATACGTGTAAAGGTTTCCTCAGAGCAGACCACTATAGGGGACCCGCTGATACTTCCCACTCCTTCGGACATCACACAGGCAATTTCCAGTTCCTCATCGCCGATCTTGATCTTATCCCCAACATTCAGCCGGTTATCCTGGTTGTAGACAGAGGCTGCATATCCGGAATTTCCATAAACCTTTTCCAGGTCTCCGCTGACCACGGAATTTTCAAATTCTTTCATCATCATATCATCATAGGAAAACAGGTCTATGGCAGAGGACTGTCCATTGATCTCCACAGGACAGGCCGTGCGGTACATGACACCGGATACCGAATCCACACCGGAGATCCGGGAAATCTCTTTTGTCAGATCCTTCTCTATAGAATTTGCATTATCCTGGCTTGCAATGGTAATATCCGGGTTAAAACTGCCTACCGAAGGCAGCAGCTTATGGACAAGATCCAGGCAGGCGGAAAATGCCAGAAACAACACGATCATCAGAGCAAAGGAGCCTGTCATAAGGAGAAGGTTCTTTTTGGACTCTGCGGCGTGCTTCATTCCAAGGGATGTTTCCACCTTAAACAGCCGGGTATTGGCCCCATGGCGGATCTTCCGGGCAATTTCTGTATTTCCTGATACTGCGGCCATGGGAGAAACCTTTGCCGCCTGTTTTGCAGGAAAATGTGCGGCCAGGAACACTGTGACGATCCCCACAGCGGCGCCCCAGAGAATTCCCGGGATACTTACTGAGAAAAGAGGCATATTCGCAAATTCCCCTTTTACGAAGAACCGCAAGATCCCGCACAATATCCAGCAGCTTACCACCCCCAGCAGACATCCCAGCGGAACCGCTGTTTTGCACCAGTTCAGCGCCTCCAGTCTTACAAACCGTATGATCTGCTTTTTGCTGGCCCCGATACAGCGCAGCATACCGAAAAATGCCGTCCGTTGGGCCACATTGCTGTTCATACAGCTTGCGATCATAAAGATCCCTGCTGCCAGTATGATAACAAAGCAAATGGCCGCCACATGATACAATCCGTCTGTAGTACTGCTGCTGGCTCCCAGCGGTGCCAAAATAGCTGTATTCTCCTTCACATTTTCATCAGTAAGATTATATTCTTGTTTCAGATCCCCAATGGTTTTCCTAAGTCCCGTTTCTTTCTGGAACCGGATATAAAACCGAGGAGAAACATCTTCAGAATTCATAGATGTCACGGACGCAAATCCAGAAGGATCCATATACACACAGCAGCCATCAATGATATCGTTAAATTCACTGTCGTCCTCATAAAAACCGGAAACCGCATATTCCAGATTTCCGCCGGGAGTCTGCAGCACGATCTGGTCTCCGATCCGGATCCCCAAAAGTTCTTTTGCATCTGCGCTAAGGGCAGCTTCCTTTTCACTCCGGGGATAATTCCCTTCCACAGGATATTTCCAGATATCGGCCATGTAGCTTTCTTCCACCCCGTAAAGGGCGGTATTTTTTCCATTGATAGAATACCCTTCATCCCCTGTTGTATTGAGATCCTCATACCAGGAGGAATATAAAATATCAGATCTTTTCCGGATCTGATCTCCCGCCTTTTTCGGAATGTTCTGCAGGACAATGTGCCAGTCTCCGTGTTTTTGCCGCATGTCCTCTATTCCCGAATCCGTCCACATCTGCGCCATTGAAAAAATCACCGTTACAAGGAACACTGCAATAATAATACACAGAAGGGTCATCCGGTTCTGCCTGCGGTGTACTTTCGCTGAAACGGGGATCAGGCTTAAATAACTTTTCATTCACGGCACCTCCCGAAATCTGTCAGCACACCGTCCGACACCTGAAGGATACGGTCCGCCGTCTGGGAGATTCCCCTGCTGTGGGTGATCATAACAATGGTCTGCTCATACTTTCTGGAAGCTTCTTTCAGCAGCGCGATCACCTCGCTGGTATTCTGGGTATCCAGATTTCCGGTGGGTTCGTCCGCCAGGATCAGGGCCGGACGGGTGATCAGGGCTCTTCCAATGGCCACCCTCTGCTGCTGCCCTCCGGACAGCTGGCTAGGCAGATGGTTCCGGCGTTTTTTCAGTCCCAGCACCTCCAGCAGCTCTTCCAGATATTTTTTATTCGGCTTCTGGTAATCCAGCAGTACGGGGAAAATAATATTCTGCTCCACAGTCAGTTCCGGGATCAGGTTAAAGTTCTGAAATATAAAACCGATATTCCGGCGGCGGAATACTGTCAGACTCCGCTCTTTCATAGAGAAAATGTCCTGACCGTCAATATATACTTTCCCGGAGGTGGGTGTATCCAGGGCTCCGATCATGTTCAGCAATGTGCTTTTTCCTGAGCCGGATTCACCAACCACCGCCACAAACTCCCCTTTAGGCACGGAAAAGCTCACGTCCTTCAAAGCATGGACTGCGGCTTCTCCGCTCCCATAGGTTTTGGAAATATTTTTCACTTCTAATAGATCCATTTCTTTCACCTCTTTCTGTTTTGTATAGAAAGAGTACCATGCCAATCCTACTGCAAGATAACATCCAGCCTACAATTTTGTAGGAATCAGGAAATTAACAGTAAAGACCGTGCCCCTTCCCAGCTGGCTGTCTGCCTCGATGGTGCCGCTGTGGGCCTCAATGATGGCCTTTGCCAGAGGCAGCCCAAGTCCCACACCCTGTTTATCTTTTGAAAAGCGGCTGCGGTAAAAGCGCTTAAAAATATGAGGCATATCTTCCGGATGGATACCCCTGCCGTTATCACGGATAATGATCTGGAGTATGGAAGCGGATTCCCGCCATTCAACCTGGACGCTGTCTCCTTCTTCTGTGTGGTCCAGGGCGTTTTTTACAAGATTGCTGATGGCTTCCGTCAGCCAGTTCTGATCACAAAAGAACATGACCTTCTCATCCCCGGAAAAAGAAAGTTTCTTTCCCTCCTGCTGTGCCTGGCAGGCAAAATGTCTTTCAATGTAATCCATCATTTCAGAGACATTCTCCATTTTCTTTTCAAAAACAATAGTTCCCGAATCCAGCTTTGTGATCTTCAAAAGATTCTGGACCAGGTTCTCGATCCGGTCCAGTTCTTTTTCGGAAAGTGCAGTAAATTCTTTGATCTCCGATACATCTTCCGCTTCCTGCTGCAGCAGACCATTATAAATATTCAGGGCCGCAAGAGGGGTCTTTAATTGATGGGAGATGTCAGAAATTGTATCTTTCATAAATTTTTTTGCCCGCTCCTCATTTTCCGCATGGGCATTTAAGATCCCGGCCAGGGAATTGATCTCATGGAACAGCCGGTAAAGCTCTCCCTCTTCATTACAGTCAAGCCGCACATCCCGGTCCCCGGAAATATAATCCCGGATCCGGCTGACGGCATCTTCCATAATTTTATTCTGCTCCCGAAAATACAGATATAAGAGTCCAAGTACAGCGGCCATCATACAGATGGCGGCGATCATCACATAAACCAGGGAATTTCTCACTTTTAAGCCCATACAGAGAAGAACAACAGCCACAAATCCTATGTCCACAGATACTACACATAGGAAAAGTCTTTTTATCTTACCATTGACCAAAATTTTCATAGCACACCTCATTTCCCGGTATCCCACTTATACCCCATACGACGTACCGTTACGATCTTTTCCGGACGGGCAGGTGTGTCTTCGATCTTTGTCCGCAGTCTGCGGATATAAACAGTCAGGGTACTGCTGTCAATGTAATTCTCATCACAGTCCCAAAGCTTGCTTAAAATCTGCTCCGGTGAAAGGACTATACCTGGATTTTCCATAAACAGGCAGAGAAGTTTATATTCACTGGCCGTCAGATCCAGCAGCTCTCCGTTTTTATACACTGCTCCTTTCAAAAGCTGGACTTTGATCCCGTTGGAGTCCAGCTCGGTGTCAGCCTGATCAAAATTTTCACTTCTCCGGAGAAGGGCATTGACCCTGGATAGAAAAATGGCCAGTTTAAAGGGCTTC
>DWUY01000193.1 GCA_019120515.1 Candidatus Blautia avicola
AATACTCTTCCGATCCCCAGATATGCGACTGCCTGATAAACGATCTCTTTTACCTCTACAGGCGTCACGCCGAAGTTAAGTGCCGCCGGTACCATCGCTCTGAACTCGTCCACACTCTGGCTTCCGATAAGAGTGGCAAGGATTGCCATCATTCTGGTCCGGTCATCCAGATCGTCACTGTTTACCACCTCATCAAATGCAAAATTGTCAAACCTCTCGATGAACTCCGGGTCTGTCTCCAGAAATTTGGATTTGTAACCCGGGAACATCCTCTCATGATATTTTTTTGATGCTTCTGTTATACTCATTTCTACCACTCTCCATAATTTATAAGTTCTTGTTTACTTATAATTTTAGAACTTTTTTCAGTAAGAGCAATTCGGATTCTGAATGAATTTCATAAGTAAAACTTATCTGAATAGCCTTTATTTAACTCCTGGAAATTTTTGAAAAAATTTTCCATCGAGTATGACTGATCTTAAAACCTTTTATGGCAGAACAAAAAAAGCAGGCAGCTTTGTCACTTAAACCAAACTGCCTGCTTTTTCTCTTACTCTGCCTATTTCATTTCTTTTTCCCAGTAACGGATCACATTCAGCTGTGCCTCGTCCCCCAGTTTCTCCATTGTCTCTATCTCTTCTTCTGACAGTTCAACTGCAGCAGCTTTTACAGCATCCTCTACCTGGTATACTTTCGTCACTCCGATGATCGGAAGAGTTCCCTTTGCGATAGCCCATGCCACCGGGATCTGAGCAGTTGCCACATGGTGACGGTCTGCGATTTTCTCCAGTCCTGCATTAAGTTTCTCCAGCTGAGGAAGCATCGGATTGTAGGTTCTTCCCCTGTCAGAGTCCGCCGGGAACGGATGCTTCGTATCGTACTTACCGGTCAAGGCTCCCTGCTCCAGCACCATATAAGAGAAAAAGATGATATCATTCTCTTTGCAGTAATCCAGGATCCCGGATGTTTCCGAAGACCGGTTCAGAAGGCTGTAGTGGTTCTGGATCGCAGAAATCTTAAGTCCTTCTTTTGCAAGGATATCAGCCGCCTCTTTTATCTCTGCAAGACTATGGTTTGAAAGGCCGATCTTGCCAATCTTCCCGCTCTTCGCAAGAGGGATCAGTTCCTTCACCCATTTTGGCGCATCCATAGGATTATGGATCCAGTAAAAGTCCATGTAATCTGTTCCCAGCAGTTCTGCGCTTTTCTCATACAATGCAGTCACAGCATTCTCTGCCGTTGGATCCGCACACTGCGGGGTAAATTTATCAGAAATCAGGTAACTGTCTCTCGGAACTGTTGCAAGGAAGTCTCCCAGAACCTTTTCAGAAGTACCCATACCATATGCATACGCAGTATCCCAGAGATTCAGCCCTGCTTTCATTGCCGCATCAAATACCGGTCTGAGAGTTTCCGGCGTAAGATTTCCTCCAAATGTACCGTCATTTCCCCATGCCCATGCTCCAAGAGCGATCTTAGGCATCTCTTTTATTTCTGCCATTTTGTTTTTTCCTCCATTCCTTTGTTTCTGTATCTATTATAAAAAGCCTTTCTTCTCAAGTCTAATACCTGTCCATTATTATTATTCATACGTTTTATGAATGATTCTTCTACTTTTCAAACTCCGCTGCCACATCCTCCAGCAGACTTCGGATCGGCAGATGCTGAGGACAGATCTTCTCACATTTTCCGCATTTGATACAAGCAGAGGCCTTTCCGTGATCTACTGTATGTATACTGTTGTAATAGAAGTCCAAGCTCTATTCCTGGTCCAGATAATTGAACTGGATTTTTCTCCTTTTTATAGAATTCTGTCCACGGCAAGTCCGATCACCAGAGAGATCAGGATCACATAAGCCAGATAAAGAACGAATCTTTTCCCCCCCAGCACGATCTTCAGCGCTCCCAGATTGGTGATCTTAGTCGCCGGACCGGTGATCATAAACGCCGCCGCAGAGCCCATGCTCATTCCGGAGGCAAGCCATTGCTGTAATAAGGGAACCGTGCCTCCGCCGCAGGCGTAGAGAGGCACACCGATAGTAGCGGCCAGCAAAACACCGAAACCCTTTTGCTTCCCGAAAAGTTCAGCAAAAGCATCTGCAGGTACGTATCTCTGAAACAGGGCGGAAAGCAGCACACCGATAAGGAACCATGGAGCGGTTGCCCGGACGTTCCTACCCAGATTCTTCAGAAAACGCATGACAGGATTGGGATCCGTATCCCTGCCCGACGATTCAGAAAAGCCGCTGAAATTAAAGTAACTTTTGTCTTTGTAAAAAACGCGTACACATAATCCCGCTCCCAGGCCTCCCAGAAAACAGGACAGAAATCTCACTGCCACTGCCTCCGGTCCAAGGATACCGCTTGTGATCAGCAGCTGGGGATTGAGCAGGATAGAACTCATCATAAAGGCAGCCAGCATATCATCTCGCATTCCTTTCTGTGAGAAAGACGCCGCGATAGGGATCGTACCGTACATACACAGCGGTGAAGCGATCCCCAGCAGACTGGCAGGTATAAGCCCCAGGACCCCTGATTTTTTCTTTCCCAGCGCCTGAAAAGCAGCATGGATCTTTCCCTTGTCAAACACAGAAATAGCGGAGCCGATCACCATTCCCATTACCCAGTAGAAAAACACCTGCTCCAGCTGGATGCTGAAATAATACCATATGTAAATAATTTCTCTTCTCAAAATATCCATGTACTTTGTCTTCCTAGCCGTCAATATTTACCAGTTCATAAGTCCTGCTTCCAAGGCCGATATCCTCTGCATGCTCCAATGTGTGCAGACCGTTTCTGGATTCGATCCGCTCCACCAGGGCATCTCCGTCATCCGCGCTGTATACCAGGTCAATACATGCCTGGTCCAGAGCTACCGGATCGTAGGACGCAAGGATCCCGATGTCGTGCATATCCGGTTCCGCAGGATTAGTGTCACAATCACAGTCCACGGAAAGACGGTTCATCACATTGATATACAGGATATTTCCCTCCAGATAATCCACCACAGACTTTCCTGCCTCCGCCATGGACTCCAGGAAGGCATCCTGCTCTCCGCTCCACATACTTCCTCCGGTGCCGCCGCTATGGATATGGGACTTGCCTTCCGCAGAGGCGATACCGATAGAGATATTCTTGATAGCGCCGCCGTATCCCGCCATAGAATGTCCTTTGAAATGGGAAAGCACCACAAAATAATCATAGTTTTCAAAATGACTTCCCACATAATTTTCTTCCAGGTTGGTACCACCGGTAACCGGCAGAGTCATAGAACCGTCCTCGTCCATGATGTCCACATCTGCAATTTCCGTATATCCATGGTCTTCCGCTACCTGATAATGCATGGCTGTATTGGACCTGGACCCGCCATATGCCGTATTACATTCTACGATCGTGGGATCCTCAAAAGACTGCACCAGATCCTCGATCAGGTCTGGCCGAAGATAATTGCTTCCCGGCTCTCCGGTGGAGTGCTTCACTGCGATGTTTCCTTCTGGTGAAGCCTGAAGGGCCTCATAGACCGCGATCAGTCCCTGGGAACTGATGTCTGTGGTCATATAAACGGCCGGAGCTGCCGATGTGTTCTCTGTTCCTGAAATATCAGCAGATGAACCGCCTGCTTCTTCCCGGATATTCTCCTGTGTATCCTCTTCTGCCTGTGAGGAAATCTCACCTGATGGATTTTCCGCCGGTTCCTCTGTCCTCCCGCTGCATCCGGCAAACATGCTCATAATGGTGATAGCTGCGACCAGTGTACTTACAACTTTTTTTCTCATAAATCCTCCTTCTAAAATGTCAGTTTTCCATGTTTCTCATTTTTTTGTTTTCGGCCTTTTCAGAAACCGTTTTTCCGTTCGTCTGAGGAATTCTCTTTTTCTTTCCGGATTTCTGCAGGATCGCGGAGAGATAATGAGCGATCCAGATAAACAGCCCCATCATGGCCAGACAATCTATATAAAAAGAGAGGGGGGACTCACTGTAATCCAGGAAAACAAATTGTGTCATCAAAAACATATAAGCCGCCAGATCTCTTGTCACAAATACATAGAGACCGTATCCTGCGATCATGATACCTAAGATCCGAAAGAGCACACAGTGGATCCTGGATGATTTTGTCATTCCTGAAAGCTTTCTCAGTCTTGCCATCATCATTCCCCAGTGGAGTCCCAGGTGCAGTGCCATCAGCACAAACCCCCAGTAGCAGGCTGCCATATGCACCAGCCTTGCCGTTCCCATCCCTCCGGTGAGCGGAAGAAATGCGAACACGTGGCGGGACATTGTGATCCCGCTTGCCATCAGACAGATCATAACTGCAAGAAGCGCCAGATTCACTGCATTGATCAGAACTCTTATTACCGTATATTTTCCACGGAACAGATTTTTGTACCAGTCAAAGTTCAGCAGGTGATGGGCAAGGAAAAGCAGGAACATCCCTGTACCTGCCCATTCATGAGCTGTTTCTCCCCAAAGCTGATATCCCATCAGGAATAAAAGAGTCAGCGTCATCAGAAGATCAACTGCCAGTTTGATTTTTGATTTTGATTTCATTTTTTTCTTTCTTTCGCTCATAGTTGTAAACATTCCTTTCACTCTTCCGAAAAAATCTGTTTCAGCCATGCCTGTATCGTATCCTGCAGATTTCCACTTCCATTTTCCGGCACATATAGACTACTCCTGATTTCTGCTGTCGGGCAGAGATTCCTGACTGCTTGTACCATGCCTTTATCTTCTCCGCCGCAATGGCTGAAAAACGGAATAAGGATTTTTCCATCCAGGTCATTTCTCTTCAGCCATGCCGCCAGAGGTGGCGCGATCGTTCCGCACCAGTTTGGCGAGCCTGCAAAGACAACATCATATTGATCAGCGCTTTGGGTAACTGGAAGCAGGGAGGGCAATTTCCCTGTACTGTTTTCCTCCCTCACCTGACTCAGAAGCCGCTCAAAATCCGCCGGATAAGGCTGCCTTGGATATATTTGGCTGAGTCTTCCACCGATCTGTCTATGAAGCATTTCCGCAATCCTTCGAGTTTTTCCGGAATAGGAATAGTAGATAATTAAAATATTTCTTTCCATACGATCATTCATCCTTTACCACTTATTTTTCATTCACCGAATGTCTGAATTATCTTTTCATTCATTATCCTCTGATTCCCCCATCCTGTCTAATACCTGTCTTTTATCATGAATTATTCCTGTTATGTATGATAAAATCATACTTTCAGTGTACAAGGGTACTTTCTCCATATAGAAAGTATTTGCTGCTATCCGGAACTTCACTTTCATCAGCTCTATACCAGCAGGATCTGCCTGTAATTCTTGACATTACACCGGTGGCAGATTATAATGAGCGTTAGATGTAAATCTATATATTACATGATAAGCCGGTTAACTGTACCGGACGCTGCGCCGTTCATAAGGGTATGGCTTTCTTACAGATTTTGGAGGTGAAAATCATGCTATTAAAAGACGCTCAAATAGGAGAAACCTATATAGTAAAAAGCATCCATCTTCCCTTTCAGCTGGAGCGCCGGCTTGAATCACTGGGGATGACAAAAGAAACCCCGGTTTCTGTATTAAATCGTAAAGGGAAGGGAATCCTGATCATCAAACTCCGGGGTACCCGTTTTGCTCTGGGCTACAATATTACAAAAAATATTGAAGTGAAAGCAGGTGACTTAAATGAGTGAACATGATATGACCATAGGTTTTATCGGTAATCCTAACTGTGGCAAGACAACATTATTTAATGCATATACCGGAGCCAATCTAAAGGTAGCCAACTGGCCCGGTGTTACGGTAGAAAAGGTGGAAGGCGCTGTTAAAGACCACGATCTCAATATCCACCTGGTAGACCTGCCGGGCACATACAGTCTGACTTCATATACCATGGAGGAAATCGTTTCCCGGCAATTCATTTTAAGTGATGAAGTAGATGTGATCATCAATGTCGTAGATGCTTCTGCTTTAGAGCGTGGTCTCTATTTAACTCTTCAGCTCTTGGAATTAGGCAAGCCGGTAGTAATGGCTTTGAACATGATGGATATTGTAGAAAAACGGGGCATGGAGATCGATCTGCATCGTCTTCCGGAAATGCTGGGCATCCCGGTTATCCCTGTTTCGGCCCGGCAGCGGCGGGGGCTGGATGTTTTACTCCATGCGGCAGCCCATCATAAAGACAGCACCGGTCCTGACCGGCTGATACATGAACACAAATCCTCTACCAGACATCCTCACAACCACCATGCAGAGTATGCCATGGTCTACTCAGATGCTATCGAGGATAAGATTGACCAGATTATCCCTGCACTGAAGAAGCGGTATCCGGATCTGAAAAATTATCGCTGGTATGCTCTGAAACTGCTGGAAGCAGATAAGGAAATCACAGAAAAGTACCAGGTAGATCTTCCCCAGGTATTGGACCGAAGCTATGAGTCTGATATCATTAATCAGAAATATAACTTTATCGGTGAAGTCATCAGTGAAGTTCTTGTCCACAAAGAGCGGCAGGATGTTCTCACAGAAAAAGCAGACAAGATCCTGACAAGCAAAGTCTGGGGGATTCCTGTTTTTCTAGTGATCATGGCGGTCACTTTTTTCCTTACTTTTACTGTCGGGGACTGGCTTAAGGGTTATCTTGAACAGGCCATTGGCTGGATTTCCAATATTATCACCTCCGGCCTGGCGGCGGCTCAGGTCAGCGATGTGATAACCTCCCTTGTTGTAAACGGTATCATCGGAGGCGTTGGTACAATCGTTACATTCCTGCCAAATATCCTGATTTTGTTTCTTTGTCTTGCACTCCTTGAAGACAGCGGATACATGGCTCGTGTCGCCTATGTAATGGAAGGCATCATGAGCAAATTAGGACTTTCCGGTAAAGCATTCATTCCCATGCTGCTGGGATTTGGCTGTACAGTTCCTGCTATCATGGCCTCACGGGCCCTGGAAAATAAACGGGATCGATTTAAGGTTATGCTGGTCACACCTTTTATGAGCTGTAATGCCAGACTGACTATTTACATACTGTTTTCAGAAATGTTTTTCCCAAAAAACGCTATGGTAGTTGCTTATTCTATGTACCTGATCGGTATTGTAGTAGCTATCGCTGTCACAGCTGTTATGCATCTTTTTGACCGAAAGAAAAGTGTCAACTATCTGCTGATCGAACTGCCGGAGTATAAGCTGCCGGATTCCCGGACAGTGGGGATCTATGTGTGGGAAAAGGTGAAAGATTATCTTGGAAAAGCGGGTACCACGATTTTCCTGGCAACCCTGGTAATCTGGATCCTGCTGAATTTCGGTCCGCAAGGATATAGTTCAGATATGATAGAAAGCTTCGGCGCTGTGATAGGAAAATGGCTTACACCTTTCTTCGTACCCATCGGCCTGGGATTCTGGCAGATCGCTGTGGCGCTGATCGCCGGTATCTCTGCCAAAGAAGTGGTCGTATCCAGCTGTGCGGTATTATTCGGTATCGGCAACGCCAGCTCGCCGGAAGGCATGACATCATTTGCAGCAGCTTTAGAGGGAATTGGTTTTGGTCCCCTCAACGCTTTCTGCCTGATGGTATTTTGTCTGCTTTACATACCTTGCGCCGCTTCCCTGGCTACCATTCGAAAAGAATCCAACAGTGGGGCCTGGATGGGCTTCACAGCCGTTTTCCAGCTGGCAGTAGCCTGGGTAGTTACTTTCATAGTATACCAGATCGGTTTACTGGTTATCTGAGTTCTGGCAAAACCGATTTGCCGTATCGGACATTTTTGAATATTTACAAAATGGGGATGTCGATTTTGATTAATACGACATCCCCATTTTTTCCCTGTCTTTTTTACAGCTGGATCAGTTCATATTCTCTTGTACCGATCCCCAGCTCTTCAGCAGCCTCAATGGTATGGATTCCGTTGCGGCTGTTTACTCTTTCCATAAAATGTTCTTTTCCCGGATCATCAGACTGGAGCACCAGATCCATGCAGGCCTGGTCGATGGCTACAGGATCTGTAGAAGCCAGGATACCGATATCTTTCATACATGGGTCTTCTGCCACAGCACAGCAGTCGCAGTCTACGGAAAGGTTTTTCATAACATTGATAAAAGCGATCTTTCCTTTAAAATGCTCTACAACACTGGAAGCCGCATCGGCCATGGCTTCCGGAAATGCCGTTTTGCTGGCGTGCTGATTCCAGGTCTCGTAACGGTCATCGGTTTTTCCTCCGGAATGGATCAGAGCCTTGCCAGCTCTGGAGGCACAGCCGATGGCAAGCTGCTTTAAAGCTCCGCCGTATCCGCCCATGGGATGTCCTTTGAAATGGGCCAGGACCAGCATGGAGTCGTAATTCATAATATCTTTTCCCAGATGATTTTCCTTAAGGATCTTTCCGTTGGGAATTGGCCAGATCACATCCGGTCCTTCTGCGTCCATTAGATCTACGTCAAAATATTTTGTCCACCCGTGTTCTTCCAGAAGTTTCCTATGAGACTCTGTATGATCTCTGACGCCGCCGCTGGCGTCTCCGTAAGCAGTGTTGCATTCTACAATCGTTCCATGTACTTTTTCCACCATGGGACGCCAGAATTCCGGACGAAGGAAGTTCTGATTTCCTTTTTCTCCGGAATGGACCTTTACAGCTACCTTTCCAGGCAATTCCACACCAAGGGCCTGATACATCTCAACTACCTTTTCCGGAGTGATCTCTTTTGTAAAGTAAACCTTTGCCTTCATATTCCATTCCTCTCTTTCCTGTATTTGATCGTTCAGAACATGCTACCCTAATACCGAGCCTTGTGCTCTGGATCATTCTTTACTCATATCATAGAACTTAAAGTCAACTCCAGGTCAAGAGGATTTTTGAAATTTTTTAACTGGCTCGGCTGGTTTTATTATTTTAATAGATCACTACAGTTTTGAAAGGCAGGTATACGAAATCCTTGTATTCTTCCGGCAGTAGATTTATAATATCAAATCTCGTGATCGGCCTTTTGATGTCCTTTATCTTTCTTGTATATTCCTCAGTCCTCACCGCACGGCTGGTGATCATTATCATGGCCTATACGGCAATATCCATGACTGCGGGGTATATCTGCTGCAGCGCCTATATTATCCTGGCTGACAGATACTTCGACATGCTGGCAGGCTCTTTTGCGCTTTCTTTCCTTCAGACATGGATCCCCATGGCCCTGATCACGGTAGCTGTATGTACCATCCTATCCCTGTGGCCCTTTATCATCGGAATGATCCATAAATCAGTTCCAGCGACAATCGTAACCTCTTTGGTCGTCATTGTACTGCGGCAGTTCATGATCACCAAAAATCCTTCCGATCAGGAGTCCCTGCTGCAGATCCTCCTTGTTGCCGCAGCTACATTTATCTTTTCTTTCCTCATATTCAGAAAGAAAGTGACTGAACTATACTGAAAAGACCTGCAGGCATTTTCTGATCTAAGTCCTCACACTTATATAAAATGCAGATTCTGTTTTCTGCTTGCGCCACTCTTTTAAACGTAGTAAGATGAAACTGCGAATAGAAGGGAGGCGTTTTTATATGGAATGGACACCGCTTCCGATCGGAGTGGAAAATTTTGAAGAAATGATCACAAAGGGATATTACTATGTAGATAAAACATTACTGATAAAAGATCTGATCGACCTGAGGGGAAAAGTAAATCTCTTTACCCGCCCCCGAAGATTCGGAAAAACTTTGAATTTAAGCATGCTCCGGTATTTCTTTGAAAAATCTGGGGAGAACCGCTCCCACCTGTTTACAGGGCTGGAGATCATGAACGCCGGTGAAAAATATCTGAGGGAGCTGGGACAATATCCGGTAATCTCACTGTCCATGAAGTCCATGAAACAAGCGAGCTACGAATCTGCGTTCCACTGTCTGAAAGAAGAAATTGCAAAAGAGTTTAAAAAATATCCCCAGCTTATTCAAAAACTGGAGGCAGAGGATGACCGCAGAAAATATTATCTTTTAATGAACCGTCAGGCAGAAGATGAAGAATATCTAACATCACTGAAATTTCTCTCCGAATGTCTATACTCCTTCTTTAAAAGCAAAGCTGTCATTCTTATTGATGAGTACGACGTTCCTCTGGAGAATGCCTATTTCAATGGATTTTACGATAGGATGGTGGCACTTATCCGCTCCCTTTTTGAATCGGCACTAAAGACAAACGATGCTCTGGAATTTGCCGTGGTCACCGGTTGTCTGAGGATCAGCAAAGAGTCTATTTTTACCGGATTGAATAACCTGAATATTGTTTCCATCATGGATACTTCCTATGCGGAGCATTTCGGTTTTACCCAAAGCGAAGTGGATCGGCTCCTTGCGCATTATGGTCTGGAGAAAAACAGCAAGGCAGTTAAAACATGGTACGATGGTTATCAGTTCGGCAAAACAGAAGTATATAATCCATGGAGTGTTATCAGTTATGTGAATTCCTGTTACAAAGACAAAAATGCACTGTTAAGGCCTTACTGGTCCAATACCAGTTCTAACAGTATTGTACGTACCCTGGTGGAGCAGGCTGATCTCTCGGTAAAAGGGGAAATTGAATCATTGATTGAAGGAAAAACAATCACAAAACCAATCCATGAAGATATTACCTATGATGATATGAATTCCACCCAGGATAATCTCTGGAATTTCCTGTTCTTTACCGGCTATCTGAAAAAGATCAGCGAACAGCAGGAGGGCGAGAACATCCTGGTGGAAATGGCAATCCCCAACAGTGAGGTGCGGTATATTTATAAAAACACTGTACTTCACTGGTTTGAGGAAAAAACCAAAAAGAAAGAACTCTCTCCCCTTTACGAAAGCATCCTAAATGGGAATCGTGAAAAAATAGCGGAAATCCTTTCAGAAAATCTTATGGAGACCATCAGTTTCTATGATTATCAGGAAAGCTATTACCATGGATTTCTTGCAGGAATGCTAAAAAATATAGAAAATTATATGGTACTTTCCAACCGGGAATCCGGAAACGGACGTCCGGACATCCTGTTGAAATATCCCAGCGTCAGGGGAAAGGCTGTCATCATAGAAATCAAAGTGGCCCATACGTATCAAGAACTGGATAGTAAATGTGATGAAGCGCTCCG
>DWUY01000194.1 GCA_019120515.1 Candidatus Blautia avicola
GGTGGAGGAACCAATGAATGTTGTTTTGCCTTACCATCCGGGAGATATCCTGTATATAGATGCCAATCCTTTTGGAAGACCATTTTATGTGGTATATTGCGGGGAGACGATGTCGGACCGGGATCACTTTGAATGGACAAAAACAGAGTATGGATTTTATAAACGGGAACATCCATGCATTTACGAATCAGAAGATCATAAGGGCTTGGATCTTACGAATCTAGCAGGATGGTTTACAGATTATATTTCTTTTCCCTATGCCCCCCTTGATCGGATTAAGGCGGCAGATACCTGTGATGATCCTTACCTCTTAGATGTCAGCAAAAAGTTAAAGGAAAATCCGGATATATTTTGGAAATGGAGGGATTGGAAAGAAGAGGGCAAGCCTGCGGGAGAAAACCTTTTTCTTTAAAGGATTTTATTTTCCTCCGCAAAAATCATTGACTTTTTTTACCATAGATGTTATGTTGTAATTGCTTATATGACTGACGGAAGTGGAAATGACCACGGGGAGTATAAGCGAGGGAAGCCGACCGTCTGGGCACAATGCTCGGATAGTGGGCTTTTTTCTATGGGAAAGTTACAGAGACTTTTCTGTAGAATCTGATTTATTGTAGGTTATAAATTATCTGAAAAGGAGAGAGATTCATGAAGACGCTGTCATTGTCAGAAGAACTGAAAAATAATGCATATCCGGGGAGAGGGATCGTCCTTGGCAAAACTCCGGATGGAAAGAAAGCTGTAGCCGCTTATTTTATCATGGGAAGGAGCAGCAACAGCAGAAACCGTGTATTCGTTGAAGACGGTGAAGGAATCCGTACTCAGGCATTTGATCCTTCTAAAATGGAAGATCCCAGCCTGATCATCTATGCGCCGGTACGGGTACTGGGGAATAAGACCATTGTGACCAATGGGGATCAGACAGATACCATTTATGAAGGCATGGATAAACAGATGACATTTGAGCAGTCTTTAAGAAGCCGTGAGTTTGAGCCTGACGGACCAAACTACACACCTAGAATTTCAGGAATTATGCATATTGAAAACGGACATTATAATTATGCCATGTCTATCTTAAAGAGTAACAACGGGGATCCAGAATCCTGCTGCAGGTTTACCTTTGCTTATGAGAATCCTGTTGCCGGAGAAGGGCGCTTTATCCATACTTACATGCATGACGGCAATCCTCTGCCAAGTTTTGAGGGAGAGCCAAAACCGGTAGAGATTTCCGGTGATATCGACGCCTTCACTAAGGAAGTATGGGAAAGCCTGAACGAAGAGAATAAGGTATCTCTCTTTGTACGGTTTATCGACATTGAGACAGGAAAATACGAGACAAGGATCGTTAATAAAAATCAGTAACAGAATTTCAGAAGAGGAAAATATAGAAATCCGGAATGATCCGGGATCACAGAAAGGAAGTTAGAATATGAAAGAATTAGCTCTGAAATATGGTTGTAATCCAAATCAGAAACCATCTAAGATTTATATGGCAGACGGCTCTGATCTGCCTATCAAAGTTCTCAGCGGAAAGCCGGGATATATTAATTTCCTGGACGCTTTTAACGGCTGGCAGCTTGTCAGGGATTTAAAGAAGGCTACCGGACTTCCGGCTGCAACTTCATTTAAACATGTGTCTCCTGCCGGCGCTTCTGTGGGACTTCCTCTTACAGAAACTCTGGCAAAGATCTACTGGGTAAACGATATGGACTGGCAGAACTTCTCACCTCTTGCCTGCGCTTACGCAAGAGCCAGAGGCGCCGACCGTATGTCTTCTTTCGGAGATTTTATCGCTCTGTCTGACGTGTGCGATAAAGATACAGCTATGCTGATCAAGAGGGAAGTATCTGACGGCGTTATCGCTCCTGGATTTACTCAGGAAGCGCTGGATATCCTTGCTTTAAAGAAAAAAGGCAACTACAATGTGATCCAGATCGATCCGGATTATGTACCGGCGCCTCTGGAACATAAGGAAGTGTACGGAGTGACTTTTGAGCAGGGCCGTCAGGAACTGGCTATTGATGATGCGCTGATCTCCAACATTGTAACAGAGAATAAAGAACTGACAGAAGAAGCAAAAAGAGATATGAAGATCTCCCTGATCATCCTGAAATATACCCAGTCCAACTCTGTATGCTATGTAAAAGACGGACAGGCCATCGGCGTAGGCGCCGGCCAGCAGTCCCGTGTACACTGCACCCGTCTGGCAGGCCAGAAGGCAGACAACTGGTGGCTGAGACAGTGCCCGAAGGTACTGGAGCTTCCATTTAAAGATTCTATCAGCCGTGCAGAGAGAGATAATGCTATTGACGTATATATCGGTGAAGAATATATGGACGTTCTGGCTGACGGAGAATGGGAAAAGACTTTTACTAAGAAACCGGAAGTATTTACCAGAGAAGAAAAGAGAGCATGGCTGGATAAGATGACCGAGGTAACTCTGGGATCAGACGCTTTCTTCCCCTTCTCAGACAACATTGAGAGGGCTCACAAGAGCGGCGTGAAATACGTGGCTGAACCAGGGGGATCTGTACGTGACGACGCTGTGATCGAGACCTGTAATAAATATGATATGGTAATGGCGTTTACAGGCATCCGTCTCTTCCATCACTAAAAAACAGCGAGGGATATTTATGGGATCCAAGGGCATTTTCGCCATAAAATAGCCAGATAAATTGTTGATTTTTTCATGGAAAATGTCATGAATTTTACTTGTAGTATTGGAAAATGGGGATTATAATTAGGCTATCATTTTAGAGACTAGAGAAGCAGTGAGACTGCCAGGGGAAACAGGGGCAGTCTCACAAAACAGGAGGTATGCAATTATGGAAGGCAAAATGAAAGTGGCGGTCATGACGGATATCCAGAAGATCGAATTTGAGGAAAGACCGATTCCCACACCCAAGGATGATGAGGTGCTGGTAAAGCTGGATTATGTGGGGATCTGCGGTTCCGACCTTCATTACTATGAAACAGGAGCTATCGGTGATTTTGTTGTAAAACCGCCTTTTGTTTTAGGCCATGAGCCAGGCGGCGTAGTAGTGGAAGTGGGAAAAAATGTAAAACATCTCCAGATAGGGGACAGAGTGGCTCTGGAGCCTGGAAAGACCTGCGGACACTGTGAATTCTGCAAGGAAGGCAAGTATAATCTCTGCCCGGATGTGATCTTTTTCGCAACTCCTCCGGTAGACGGAGTATTCCAGGAATATGTTGCCCATGAGGCAGATCTGTGCTTTAAGCTGCCGGATAATGTCAGTACCCTGGAAGGCGCTCTGATTGAGCCTCTGGCAGTAGGGTTCCATGCGGCGATCCAGGGAGACGCTCATCTGGGACAGAAAGCAGTAGTTATGGGAGCAGGCTGTATCGGTCTGGTATCCATGATGGCTTTGAAGGCCAGAGGCGTCAGTGAGGTCTATGTGGTAGATGTTATGGATAAGCGTCTGGACAAGGCCATGGAACTGGGAGCTACCGGCGTTATCAATGGTATGAAAGAAGATGTGGTTGCGAAAGTACGGGAACTGACAGATGGTAAAGGAACAGATCTGATCATTGAGACTGCAGGTTCTGAGATCACTTCCAGACAGGCTATTGAGATCGCCAAAAACGGTTCTACCATCGTATTCGTGGGATACAGTAAGAGCGGCGAGGTGACCCTGCCGATGAGTGTTGCCCTGAATAAAGAGCTGACTTTTAAGACTGTATTCCGCTACAGAAATATTTATCCTATGGCCATTCAGGCAGTAGCTGACGGCAAGATAAATCTGAAAGGTATTGTTACCAGAGAATATCCTTTGGATCAGGCAGATATTGCCATGGATGAATCCATTAAGAACAAAGCGGATATTGTAAAAGCGGTTATCCGTATCCATGACTGAGATCGAAACTGAAGAAGGAATTACATAAGAAAAGCTGTCCCATAGATCTTAAGCAGAAAGCTGTTTCTGCGGACTGATTTATGGGACAGTTTTTTTTATTTACGATCACGGGGCAAATCGGTTGTTTATGCCGGGCTCAGATTGCAGAGACTGCCGCCTGTTATTTTGCAACAGGATGTTCCTGGGCGAATTTTCGTCCGTAGGAGGCCAGTTCATCCATAACAATGCTGTTATTCCACGGGCGGAAACGTACATCGTTAGGTATAGAAGGATAAAACCTCCCGGCAGGGCAGTATGTATCAATGGCCCAGCGGACTTCCTGGCGTATCTGTTCTTCTGTGATATTTTCGATATCGATCTTGGGACCATTGATACCGCCTGCCATTGCCAGTTTTCCTTCTGTGATCCGCTGGATTTCTACTATGTCATTTTGAAAAATGACACCCTGCCAGATGTCTACTCCGATTTCTACCATATCTGTTACAATAGGCTGGCAGATACAGTCTGCGTGATGCATATAGATCATGCCGCATTCATGTATGACGTCTGAAATTTCTTGCTGCAGGGGCTTAATGATCTGTTTCCAGACACGGGGAGGAAGGAATACATTTTGTTTGGAGCCCCAGTCGTCATGATAGAAGATGATATCCGGATGGATCTTTCGAAGAGACCGCCTCCGAAGAGAAATCCCGCAAATTTTTCTTTCCTGTTTACATTTTCTGCCGCTTCTTTTGCGGGCCCCCATCGTCCTGAGGACACATATCGCCTACAAGGACGGATCCGGGATCAGTTCAATAGCGTCCATCAGGTCTCCGTAAAAATCAGGCTGTTCTCTGTTATAAATTGCCATTGCGTTCTCTCTTAAAGTCATAATCGTACTCCTTTCCATATGAGATTATTTTACATCTTTAATGGTATTAACACCAATTAAACCAAATAAAGTGATCACCGGGAAGATGACGAAGGGAAGTGTATATCCCAGGGCATCTGCACATCCACATCAGGGCGCCGAAATAGATCCATTTTCTAGTCTTCAGCAAGTCGGATAAAGTTCCGCCTATGGCAGTGGAAAAAGCGCCTGCGATGGCCGCAGCGCTTACCAGACAAGAAGCAGTAACGGGATCGTAATTTCTTCCCAGAGTAAGATAAGTAGGGGTGAAACTTAATACTGCCATGGTACTCATCATAAAGGCAAATCCTCCGATACACAGCTGAAGGATTTTCGGATCTTATAATTTGTTGTGAAAAATGTTCTAAGCAGGGAACCGGCGATGGTGACCAGGGCTGCCAGGATAGGCTGAAGTTTATACTGACAAAATCCGGCGTTGTGCAGCTATACATATGCGACAGGAAGAATAAGACAGAATAATTGGATACCCTGCGCGTTTATCTGGAAAGCGGCGGCAATGCGGCAGAGGCTGCGAAGAAGCTGTTTATATTGATGTCCTATACTTTTGTGGAATTGTTGAACCTGCAGCCTGTAGAATAGGAGGAGTGACTGTAATTCTTCATTGACAAAGCCCATCAATTTGATATACTTTGAAAGTGGCGGAATATTTTCCGCCGGAGATTTTACGAAAAGATAGGAGAATGAGATATGAGCATCAGAATCGGAATTTTAGGATACGGAAATCTGGGACGGGGTGTCGAGTGCGCTATTAAGCACAACCCAGATCTGGAACTGGCAGCGGTTTTTACCAGAAGGGATCCGGCTTCTGTAAAGATCCTTACAGAAACGGCAAAGGTTTATCATGTAGATGAAGCTGTGAAAATGAAAGATGATATTGACGTAATGATCCTCTGCGGAGGAAGTGCTACAGACCTTCCTGTACAGACCCCGGAATATGCAAAATATTTTAATGTTGTAGACAGTTTTGACACTCACGCAAAGATTCCGGAGCATTTCGCAGCAGTAGATAAGGCTGCAAAAGAAAGCGGAAAAACAGCCCTGATCTCTGCCGGCTGGGATCCGGGAATGTTCTCTTTGAACCGTTTATATGCAAATGCCATTATGCCTGAAGGAAAAGATTACACTTTCTGGGGAAAAGGCGTGAGCCAGGGACATTCTGATGCGGTCAGAAGGATCGAAGGGGTTATCGATGCCAGACAGTATACCATTCCTGTGGAAAAGGCACTGGAAGCTGTGAGAAACGGGGAGAATCCGAAACTGACCACAAGAGAAAAACACACCAGAGAGGTATTTGTGGTAGCCCAGGAAGGCGCTGACAAGGCGAAGATCGAAAATGAGATCAAGACTATGCCCAACTATTTTGACGAGTACGATACCACTGTACATTTCATTACAGAAGAGGAAATGAAGAGAGACCATGCAGGCCTTCCTCACGGAGGATTTGTGATCCGTACAGGCAAGACCGGCTGGAATGACGAGCATAATCATGTGATCGAGTACAGCCTGAAGCTGGATTCCAATCCGGAATTTACTTCTTCTGTGATCGCAGCTTATGCAAGAGCAGTATACCGTCTGAATAAAGAAGGACAGGCAGGCTGTAAGACAGTGTTTGATATTGCGCCTGTATATTTAAGCACTCAGTCACCCGAGGAGCTTCGCGCCCACATGCTGTAAGAAAAAGTTATGAAAAAAAATGTGAATCTGAACATAGATCCCAAGAGGGAATTAAAGAGAGTTGCTTTCGGCCTGATCAGTGCTGTGATCATGGCGGTGAATATTAAGATTTTTGTCCGGGCGGGAGGCCTGTACCCGGGAGGCTTTAATGGAGTTACGCGTCTGATCCAGACGATTTTTGAGGAGTTTCTGGGTATTCCCCTTCCCTTTGCGCCGGTCAGTCTGATCCTGAACGCTATACCGGCCATTGTCAGTTTTAAGGCTATTGGAAAGAAGTTTACGCTGAATACCGGTATGATCATCGTGGTATCCAGTGTACTGACGGATTTTGTGCCGTCTGTACCCATCACTCAGGATATCCTGCTGATCAGTATCTTTGGCGGTCTCATCAATGGGGCGGCGATCAGTCTGGCCTTGATCGGAGGATCCTCCACAGGAGGTACGGATTTTATAGCTGTTTATTTCGCAGAGAAAAAGAATAAAGACGTCTGGAATTATATCCTTATGGGAAACGGCGTGGTACTGATACTGGCCGGAATACTGTTCGGCTGGGACAAGGCGCTGTATTCCATTATTTTCCAGTTTACATCTACCCAGACCATACATCTGCTGTATCAGGCTTACAATAAGGTAACGTTATTTATTGTTACAGATAATCCCAAGGCGGTTTACGAAGCTATCTGCCAGGTGACAAATCACAGCGCTACGGAATTTTCCGCAACTGGTATGTACTCCAATGAAGGCAGAAAGATGATCTATTCTGTAGTTTCCAGTACTGAGGCAAAGGTGTTGATACGGAAAGTTATGAACGCAGATCCCCATGCCTTTGTGAATGTGGTAAAGACGGATATCCTCATGGGACGGTTTTATCAGAAAGAAAACTATTAAGGGAAACCGGGACAGGAGAAAAAATATGATTACAAAAATTTTGAATTCCCCCATGGGACAGATGATTTCCACCTGGAGGATGTCTGAAGAAGGACTGCGACTGGGAAATCAGATATTACAGGAGAAAGATGAGCTGGGAGAGGCTATTGTCCGGGCTGTGAAATGTGTAGAGGATAATCCGGCCTATGTTTCTGTAGGATACGGCGGTCTGCCAAACCGTGAAGGCCAGGTAGAGCTGGACGCAGCTTATATGGATGGGGATACCCTGGGTACAGGGGCAGTGATCTCCGTGAAGAATCTGAAAAATCCTATCGAGGCAGCTTATCGCCTGAGCAAGAAAAAGACAAATTCCATTCTGGCAGGGGATGGGGCTATGAAATATGCTTCCTATGAAGGCCTGCCCTGCCGGAACATGCTTACGGAATCTTCCAGGAAAAGATATGAAGAAGAGAAAAAGGAACAGATGAAGGAAGAAGAGCGGCGCGCCTATGAGGGCCATGATACAGTATGTATCATTGGACGCAGCAGAAAAGGCAGCATGGCCTGCGGAGTTTCCACCTCAGGACTGTATATGAAAGAGCCTGGAAGAGTAGGGGACAGCCCTTTTATCGGTTCTGGATTTTACGCGGATTCTGAGGCCGGCGCCGCGGCTGCCACAGGAATGGGCGAAGATATCATGAAAGGCTGCCTGTCTTTTGCGATTGTGGAAAAGATGAGAAGCGGCCTGCCTGTTCAGGAGGCCTGCGAGAAGGCTCTGGAAGAACACTGGAGACGTCTGGAAAGACGTGGATATACGAACAGAGGAATGTCTGTGATCGCCATGGATAACCAGGGAAATGCAGGGGCGGCTACTACGCTGGATGAATTCCCTTTTGTAGTCGCAGGTAAAGATGGCTGCAGACTTTATGTGGCCTCCATGGATCAGGAGACGGGAGAACATTTTTTGTTTGCCCCTGATGAAGAATGGCTGAAGAACAGCAAATCAGATTAAAACAAATAAAAAACATCCTTACAGGAATCAAATCTATAGAAAAACCACAGGCGTTGATGGATACCCTTAAAAGGGCACCATTTTCACCGGTGGTTTTCTTATTTATTTCCCGTTAAAGCAGTAAGTACATACTTTACATGGTTCTATGCCGATGGAGGCCAGCAGGTCGTCCAGACGGTGGAAGTGGAGAGTTGTGAAGTTCAGTTCTTTTTCAATCTCTTCCAGCATCTCTTTGTAGTTCTGGGAATCCGGATCTGCATAGGTATCCAGAACTTCGCGGCTGACATTTTCTCCTTCACGCTTGGCGATGACCCGTCTGGTGATCAGATCCATCTCTGATTTAGAACGGGAGAAGTTCAGGAATGGACAGCCAAAAAGCAGGGGCGGGCAGGCAGGACGGATATGTACCTCCTTGGCTCCGCTGTTGTATAAAAATTCTGTAGTTTCCCGGAGCTGTGTTCCACGGACGATAGAGTCATCAATGAGCAGCAGGCTCTTGTTTTTGATCAGAGCTTCTACCGGGATCAGCTTCATCCTGGCGATCAGGTTTCTCTGCTCCTGTCTGGTAGGCATGAAAGAACGGGGCCAGGTTGGAGTGTATTTAATAAATGGGCGGGAAAAAGGAATTCCGGATTCATTGGCATATCCAATGGCATGGGCAGTTCCGGAGTCCGGCACGCCGGCTACCAGGTCCGGTTTTACATGTTCTCTCTGGGCGTCTCTCTGGGCCAGTCTCTTTCCGCATTCATAACGCATGTTCTCTACGTTGACTCCTTCATAGGTAGAGGTCGGATAACCGTAATATACCCATAAGAAAGAACAGATCTTCATTTCATTTAATGGTTCAGAAACTGTCTGTACAGATTCCGGAGTCAGAAAGGCGATCTCGCCGGGACCTAATTCTCTTAAAGTCTCATATCCCAGGTTCAGATAAGCAAAGCTTTCAAAGGAAGCGCAGTGAGCCCCGTCTTTCTGGCCGATTACCAGAGGAGTGCGTCCCATACGGTCTCTGGCCGCGTAGATGCCTTCCGGTGTCAGGACCAGAAGGGTCAGGGAACCGTCTATTTTTTCCTGTGCATAGCGGATACCTTCTGTGATACTGGCCTGCTGGTTGATGAGAGAGGCGACCATTTCTGTAGGATTGATGCTTCCGCCGCTCATTTCCAGGAAATGTGTGCAGCCGTTTTTATAAGACAGGTCTACCAGCTCGTCCATGTTGTTGATCTTTCCTACCGTGGTAATGGCAAAACTGCCTAAGTGAGACTGTACCAGGAGGGGCTGTGGTTCTGTATCTGAGATGCAGCCGATGCCTGAGGTGCCTTCCAGTTCATCCAGGTCTCCGTCAAATTTTGTACGGAACGGTGTATTCTCGATGTTGTGGATAGAACGATTAAAACCGTCTTTTCCATATACGGCCATACCGCCTCTTCTGGTGCCTAAATGAGAATGATAGTCAGTTCCGAAAAATAAGTCCAAGGTACAACTGGACTTTGATGTTACTCCAAAAATTCCACCCATGGTTGTTCTCCTTTTCTACTACAGATTTAAAGCAGCAGTATAACTGTGCCTGGAACCGGAGATAAGGTTTCTCCGGTTGCACTGGGAAAACTGCTGCGATGAAAGTCTACCCCTTATTATATACAGGAATTTCCGGATTCGTAAAGATGTTTGTGAAAAGTTTTTTCCTTCGCAACAGAGAAAAAATAGTGTATAATGGGGAAAAAGCTGTGCAAACAGACAATGAAAAAGGAGAATGGCATGAAATTTATTTCTTGGAATGTGAACGGGCTGAGGGCCTGTGTACAGAAAGGGTTTCTGGAATATTTCCAGAAGGCGGACGCGGATTTCTTCTGCCTTCAGGAGACCAAGCTTCAGGAAGGGCAGATCGATTTTGCTCCTGAGGGGTATCATTGCTACTGGAATTATGCGGTGCGGAAAGGATATTCCGGCACGGCAATTTTTACCAAGTGGGAGCCTCTGGCAGTGTCCTATGGCATAGGGATCGAAGAGCATGATCAGGAAGGCAGGGTGATCACCCTGGAATATCCGGATTTCTATATGGTTACGGTTTATACCCCTAATTCCCAGAATGAACTGGCAAGGCTGGACTACCGGATGAAATGGGAGGATGATTTCCGGGCTTATCTGAAAGGCCTGGACGAGAAAAAACCGGTGGTCGTATGCGGGGATCTGAATGTGGCGCATAAGGAGATCGATCTGAAAAATCCCAAGACCAACCGGCATAATGCGGGATTTACCGATGAGGAGAGAGGAAAGTTTACAGAACTGCTGGAAGCAGGATTTACCGATACTTTCCGGTATTTTTATCCTGAGGAAACAGGGATCTATTCCTGGTGGTCCTATCGGTTCCGGGCAAGAGAGAAGAACGCAGGGTGGCGTATCGACTACTTCTGTGTTTCAAAGAGGCTGGAGGAGAAACTGATCTCAGCGGCGATCCATACAGAGATTTTTGGATCGGATCACTGTCCGGTGGAAGTACAGATCGACTTAAAGGGGGAGTAAACAATTGGAAGAGAAGATAAAACTGACCCAGTATTCAAAAAGCGCCGGGTGCGCTGCAAAACTGGGGCCTAAGATCCTGTCGGAGGTAGTTGGAAAACTGCCGAAATTTCAGGACGAAAATCTGCTGGTAGGGGTGGAGACTTCTGACGACGGAGCTGTATACAGGATTTCCGAAGATCTGGCTCTGATCCAGACATTGGATTTCTTTCCTCCTATGGTAGACGAACCTTATGTTTTCGGTCAGGTCGCGGCGGCCAATGCGCTCAGTGATATCTACGCCATGGGCGGGGAGCCCCGTCTGGCCCTGAATATCGTGGCTTATCCCAACTGCCTGGGCAGCGAGGCGCTGGGAGAGATCCTGGCAGGAGGGGCTGCTAAAGTGAAAGAAGCAGGCGCTGTCCTGGCAGGAGGCCATTCCATTAATGATGAAGAACCGAAATATGGTATGAGTGTTACCGGATTTGTCCATCCGGATAAGATCTGGAAAAATGCAGGCGCACAGCCGGGAGATCTGCTGATCCTGACCAAGGCGTTGGGAGTGGGGATCCTGAATACGGCGGTGAAAGCAGAGATGGCCTCCCCGGAGGAGAAGAAAGCGGCCCAGGAAAGTATGACCTATCTGAATAAAACTGCCATGGAAGTATTCCGCCGTTTTCCTATCCACTGCTGTACAGATGTCACCGGCTTTTCCCTGGCGGGACATGCGCTGGAGATCGGAAAAGCCAGCCAGGTAAGCCTGGAAATCTTTACAGAGAAACTTCCTCTTCTGACCGGCGTCCTGGACTATGCCTCTATGGGGCTTGTGCCGGAGGGTACTTACCGGAATAAGGCTTATCAGAAGGAAGCAGTTTTCCTTGAAAAAGGGATTTCAGAAGCGATGGAGGATCTGCTTTTTGATCCGCAGACCTCAGGAGGCCTTCTGGCTGCCGTGCCCTTTGAAGAAGGAGAGAAGGTCCTGGCTGCTTTAAAAGAAGCCGGACTTAAGACTCCGGCAGCCATTATCGGCAGAGTAGAAGAGAAAAAAGAACATTTCATTTATTTCCGCAGGCAATGAGCCAGGCGGGCATTAACATCAGGAGATAGAAATGATTTATCTGGATAATGCGGCTACAACTTTATATAAACCGGAACCGGTGCGTAAAGCGGTATACGAAGCGATGGGAACTATGGGAAACAGCGGCCGGGGAGCCTGGGGCCCTGCCCTTTCGGCTTCCAGGCTGGTCTATTCCGTTAGGGAGAAGGCGGCGGAGTTTTTCGGGGCCTGGGGAGGAGAGTCGGTAGCTTTTACCGCCAATGCCACAGAGGCGCTGAATATTGCTATCAGCGGACTGGTGAAGAAGGGAGACCATGTGATCACCACCCAGGCAGAGCATAATTCTGTACTGCGGCCTTTATACAGAAAGGAAAAGGAAGGGGCAGAGCTGACCATACTTCCTGTGGATGAGAAAGGAAATTTTTCCCTGGAGGAAATGGAAAAGGCGGTACGGGAGAATACTGTGGCGGTGATCTGTACCCACGCCTCGAATGTTACGGGAAATCTTTTCCCGGCAGAGGAGATCGGAAAGCTGTGCAGAAGGCATGGGCTTTTGTTTGTGCTGGACGCTTCCCAGAGCGCAGGGGAAGCGATGATCGATATGAAGAAAATGCACATAGATGTTCTCTGCTTTACAGGACATAAGGGGCTGATGGGCCCCCAAGGCACCGGGGGGATCTGTGTGGATCCCCAGGTGAAGATCCCTCCTTTTAAAGTAGGAGGAAGCGGGATCCTGTCCTTTGACCGGGAACACCCTGAATGTATGCCGGAAGCCTTAGAGGCGGGGACATTAAATATCCATGGCCTTGCCGGGCTGGGAGCTGCTTTCGATTATCTGAAAGAGACCGGTCTGGAAAGGATCATAAAACATGAAAACAGGCTGGGGGAGATTTTCTATGAGGCAGTCCGGAAGATCCCGGGTGTGGAGGTTTACGGAGATTTTTCTCTTACCGCCAGAACGGGGGTAGTGTCTTTGAATGTGGCAGGCTATTCTTCCAAGGAGGCAGGGGATCTGCTGGCTCAGGGATATGAGATCGCTACAAGAGAGGGAGTCCACTGCGCCCCTTTGATCCATCAGGCTCTGGGAACGGAGAAAAGGGGAACGCTGCGTTTTTCCTTTTCCTGGTTTAATACCGAAGAGGAGATCCAAAGAGCGGCTTTGGCAGTAAAGGAGATTGCCAAAGAGTGGGAGTAAGGAGTGAGAAGCTTTGGAAAAAGTGATCTTTCATATTGATGTGAACAGTGCTTATTTATCCTGGGAGGCTGTCTATCGTCTCAAACAGGGCGGGACGGTTGACTTAAGAGAGATTCCCTGCGCTGTGGGCGGGGATAAGTCCAAACGACACGGGATTATCCTGGCAAAATCCCTGGCGGCAAAGGCTTTCGGGGTACGGACAGGAGAGCCTCTTACAGAAGCTTTAAAGAAATGTCCAAGTCTGACGGTAGTTCCTGCGCATCACAGTCTTTATAAACAGTATTCCAGAAAGTTTATGGACATTCTCCGGGAATATACCCCTGATGTGCAGCAGTACAGCATTGATGAAGCTTTTATGGATATGACGGGGATGGAGAAGATCATCGGAGAGCCGGTGGCTTTTGCCCATAAGCTGAAGAACCGGATCAGCCGGGAACTGGGATTTACAGTAAATATAGGGATTTCTTCTAATAAGTATCTGGCTAAAATGGCTTCGGATTTTGAAAAGCCGGACAAGGTACATACTTTGTTTCCCTGGGAGATCCAGACAAAAATGTGGCCTCTGCCGGTATCGGATCTGATCTTTGTAGGAAGATCCACCCAGGAAGCCCTGCACAAGCTGGGGATCTATACCATCGGTCAGCTGGCCGCCACAGATGTGGAGATCCTTCGTCATCATCTGAAAAAACAGGGGGAGACGATCTGGGAGTTTGCCAATGGAAGGGACTCTTCTTTGGTGGAATCTGAGCCGGAAGGAAATAAAATGTACGGCAACAGCACGACGGTAGCTGCTGACATTACTGATGAAGATACAGCCAGAATGGTGCTCCTGTCTCTTAGCGAGACCGTGGCTTCCAGACTTCGGGAGGATGGACAGAAAGCCCAGATGGTTTCTGTGTCGATCCGGAATACAGATATGAAAACCGTATCCCATCAGAAGATCATGCCTGCGGCTACAGATATCACGGAAGAAATCTATGAGGCTGCCTGTCAGCTTTTTGAAGAGCTGTGGGATCAGGAACCTATACGGCTTTTGGGGGTTCAGACAGGAAAGCTGTCCTCAGAAGGGGGAGGGCGGCAGATGAGTCTTTTTGATAATACGGATTATGAAAAGATGGAACGGATGGATCAGGCGGTAGACAAGATCCGGAAAAAATTTGGGAAAAACGCCATTATGCGGGCTTCTTTTCTGGATAATCCTAAAGTAGGACACATGACAGGAGGCCATCCTGACGGGGGACAGGTAGACTTAAAGACTTTGAAAGATCATAAAAAATGAAAAACTGCTGCATGAAAGATAATTGAGGATATTTATACATTTTATTGCCGCAAGCAACGAGCCAAGCGGACATGCTTGCATGTCCATTTGGCGACTGCTTTGAGCCTATGGTCTCAAAGCTATGCTCGACAAATCCGCATAAAATGTATAAATATTCCTGCTATATGTTTCATGCAGCAGTTCTTTTTATACCTGCTATAGGCGCTACTGGCCTTTATTGCTGAGCGTGGAGCAGACGCCGCACGTCAGGTACTGCTGAGAGGATTGGATAGAGGATCAGTGAAATGACCAGGCCGCTGACGCCCTGAATGATATTTGCAGGAACGCTGGCCGCTGCGCCTATTCCGTAGATCACATATTCAAAGAGGAAATACCCTCCGGCAACGAGCACAATGTCGATGATCCCTCCCAGGACAACGCCGGCAACGCGGCCTTTGGAGGATACGGCTGCCTTCCGATAGACCAGGGCGGCGAAGAGAGCCACAAGCCCTTTTATAAGGAAAGTCACAGGAACATAGTTGAGATAGCCTCCCAGAAGGTCGGACATGCAGGATCCAATGCCTGCGGCCAGGAATCCATATGCCGGGCCGAGAATGACGCCGGACAGGATCACGATGGCATCGCCGGGATGGATATATCCGCCGGTTCCCGGCGTGGGGATCCGGATGGACATGGTTGCCGCACATGTTAAGGCCGCGAACAGAGCGGCCAGAATAATCTTTTTTGTCTGATTTTTCATAGACAGTCACTCCTTTTCTTTTGGTTTCCTATACTATAAAAGAAAACTGGCTATATTAAAATAGCCAGTTTTAAAAAGAATAACCAGTCCAGTTGAAAAAATAATACCGGGTCGTGAATTGGAACAGATGCTCACTCCCGGAAAGTCAGAGAATCATTGGTCATGGAATCAATGATAGCCAGTGATTCCACCCGGATCCCCTGCTCGCGAAGCCTGTCTCCTCCATGCTGGAAGCCTTTCTCGATAACGATCCCGGCGCCTTCCAGAACAGCGCCGGAAGTCTTTACGATATCGATAAGTCCCATAAGGGCGCAGCCGTTGGCCAGAAAATCATCAATGATCAGTACGTGATCTTCCGGTCCCAGGTATTTCTTGGACAGGATCACGTCATATACTTTTTTGTGGGTGAAAGATTCCACCTTGGTGGTGTACATTTCTCCGTCCAGATTCAGGCTCTGGGCTTTTTTGGCGAAGACCACCGGAACATTGAAATACTGGGCCACGATACAGGCGATACCGATGCCGGAGGCCTCTATAGTCAGAATCTTATTGATCGGAGCGTCTGCAAAGATCCGTTTAAACTCCTTTCCCAGTTCGTTGATAAACGGAATATCCATCTGGTGATTTAAAAAACTGTCTACTTTTAAAACGTTTCCGGGTTTTACGATCCCGTCCTTTAAAATACGTTCTTTCAAAAGCTCCATCTTTTGATTCCTCCCTGTTTCTGTTATGGTTTCTATTATCATACGGCATAATGAGAGCCTTGGCAATTTATTTTTTCGATTTTTGTAAAAAAATAGCGGGAAATCTGGAAATATGGAGATTTTGTGTTACAATAGTAGAAATTGGACTTATTAAGTCAATATAATGATACCAGGGGCGAAAGGTCCAAGACTACATGAGCTTGCTCATACGCGGGCGCAGGACCTTGAGCCCTGCTAATGAAAAAAACAAAGAGATACAGGAGGAAGAACATGGCAGAATATGAAGTGATCCGGGAGATGTTTAATCTTTGTCCGGGAAATCAGATGCGGGATATTTTTATAGAGGAAGTGGAGCTTCCGGAAGATGCGGATCTGGAGGCTTTTGTAAGGAACAAATTTAAGGCAGAAGAAGAACTGAAGATCGAACGGACAGACAAGGAAGACGGAAGCGTGGTATTTGATGTGATGACCGCTTCTATCCATCAGAGATATACGATTTCCAGATTCTGATAAAAGTTTACCCGTTGCTTTTTGCAATGGGTTTGTTATAATAAGTAGAGTGCCGGATTGGAGGAAAGACGATTGGAAAAACAGGATAAAACACATAGCCATGTACTGGAAGATGGAACCAGGATCATACACAGTCATGAGCCGGGACATGGTCATTCCCATACCCATACTCACACGAAGGCTGTGCTGAACCGCCTTTCCCGGGCCATCGGCCATTTGGAATCTATCCGACGTATGGTGGAGGAAGGCAGAGACTGCAGCGAGGTCCTGATCCAGCTTTCTGCAGTGAAAGCTGCCATCAATAATACGGGGAAAGTAATCCTTCAGGATCATATCGAGCATTGTATCGTAGATGCGGTAGAAAGCGGAGATCATGAAGCACTGGAGGAACTGAATAAAGCCATTGACCGTTTCATGAAGTAAGACTTGGGATCGCAGGAACATGCAATGCAAAGTGATCCATGTATTAATGATAAAAAACTGCCGGTCATGGCGGAAAGGAAGAAACATGAGCGAAGAAAAGAAACAATGTGACAGCACAAGCTGCGACAAAGAAAGCTGCGCAGGCTGCAGCCATGCAAAGGGAGGCGGCATTCCAAAGGAAAAATTAAATGCCCACTCTCATATTAAAAAAGTGATCGGAGTCATCAGCGGAAAGGGAGGGGTCGGAAAATCTTTTGTGACAGCTTCTCTGGCCAACGAGATGGCTTTTCAGGGTTATAAAGTAGGGATCATGGATGCGGATATCACCGGACCTTCCATTCCCAGGATGTATGGTTTAAAAGGCTCTGCAGTGGCAGATGAAAAGGGGATCTATCCTATGCTTACCGGGAATGATATCGAGGTTATGTCTGTGAACCTTCTCCTGCCTCAGGAGGATGCTCCTGTGATCTGGAGAGGGCCGATCCTGGCAAATATGGTAAAACAGTTCTGGACAGAGGTAGTCTGGGGAGATCTGGATTATCTTTTCGTGGATATGCCGCCGGGAACAGGAGATGTGCCTCTTACTGTATTCCAGTCTCTGCCTATTGACGGTATCGTGATCGTATCTTCACCACAGGATCTGGTGCAGATGATCGTTAAAAAAGCTTACAATATGGCAAAGATGATGAATGTTCCTGTGCTGGGCCTGGTGGAAAATTACAGCTATGTAAAATGTCCAGACTGCGGCAAAGAGATCTATGTATTCGGCGAGAGCAAGGTAGAGGCGGCTGCAAAAGAGGTGGAAGTGCCGGTGATCGGCAAGATGCCGTTGGATCCGGAAATGGCCAAAGCTGTAGATGCCGGAGCATTTGCAGGAGTCTTAAACACCTATCTGGGCGGAGCTGAAAAGTATCTGCCTCAGGTATAAAATGATGTTGGGGGGAAAAAGCCCCCAGCGATGATACCTACGGATTGCTACGTGCTGCGCAGTCTTCGCTGCCGCTTCGGTGGCCTTACACCCATTTATGAGCAAGCTCATGTGTGTGTAGATCTTTTGACCCTGGTATCATAAAGTTGTTGAGGTCAAATAGAATTTGACCTCTATGATACCGGCTTGCTTCGCGCTTATGCACTCTCACAAGCAAGCTTGCGTCGGAGTTTTGTCTATTTGACCCTGGTATCATCATAAAATTAGGGATAGTTGCTAAAATTTTCAAATATAGACCGGACTGCATTTGGAAAGGAATGCGGTCCGGGATTTTTTATGCCTAAAAAGCTTTGGAAATATTTCTGAAAAATTGTTATAAAATTCACAAGTTCCTGTTTGGAATTACTGAAATTCCGGAGAAAAATCCTTCTGTGGAAGAATGTTGGAATTTGTTGACAAATGGTCGGACCAGTGCCATAATACCTGTAATGCAGAAAACACCTGCAAGTAAATATAATTTCTGACTGCTTTAAGAAAGGAATGGTAGAAATGGTAGAGCGCCAGATTAAACTGACTGCAAAGGAAGATGTAAAAGAGTTTGTTAATGAGGCCAGCAAATGCGACTTCGATATTGACATTTTTTACAACAGAGTGGTTATTGACGCAAAATCAATATTGGGTGTATTAAGCATGGATCTGACTCGGGTTCTGACTGTAAGATGCAACGGACAGGACGAGAGATTTAATAACTTTTTGAACAAATATGCAGTTGCGTAAAAGAAGATGATCCGGCAATCGGCCGGGAGCTTTTGAACTATGATATGGAGAGACTCCGGAAGGACTTTCTCAGAAGCCGGAATACAGGCTTCGGGGAAATGGGACTTCCGGAGTTTTTCCGTTTAGGGGAAGACGGCGGTGATAAGAAGTGTTCACAGGGCCTGTTCCTTTGTGATAGAATAGGGATATGGATAAGCAAGAAAAAGAGATCATGAAAATATCAGTCCGGAATCTGGTGGAGTTTATACTCCGGAAAGGTGATCTGGACAATAGACGGAGCGCTGCCTTTGACCGGGAGGCCATGTTAAAGGGAGGCAGGATCCACAGAAAAATACAAAAGCAGATGAATGCTTCCTACCGGGCGGAAGTCCCTTTGAAATGGGAACAGGAGTATGAGGAATTTATTATTTCCATAGAAGGAAGAGCCGACGGGATCATTGAAGAGGCAGACAGAACGGCCATTGACGAGATCAAGGGCGTATATATGGATCTGAATTATCTGGAGGAGCCCATAGAGGTCCACAAAGCCCAGGCCATGTGCTATGCTTATATCTATGGTTCCCAGTCAGGAAAGGATGAGATCCAGGTCCAGATGACTTACTGTCAGATGGAGAGCGAGGAGATCAAGCGCTTTACAGAAGATTTCACTATAGAGAAACTGAAAAAATGGTTTGAAGATCTGCTGGGGGCATATTATAAATGGGCGAAATTCCAATATGATCGAAGGATCCTGAGAAGAAATTCCATGGAAGGGCTGGAGTTTCCCTATCCTTATCGGCAGGGGCAGAGGGAGCTGGTCACCGGGGTATATCATACGATAACCACAGGCCGGCAGCTTTTTATCCAGGCTCCTACCGGTATTGGAAAGACTATGGCCGCTGTGTTTCCTGCGGTCCGGGCAGTGGGGCAGGGATACGGAGACAAGATCTTCTATCTGACGGCCAAAACGATTACCAGGACAGTGGCCCAGGAGGCTTTTGCGCTTCTAAAGGAGATGGGACTGTCTTATAAAACCCTGACCATTACCGCCAAGGAAAAGCTCTGCTGTCTGGAGGAGCCGGACTGTAATCCGGAAAAATGTCCCTATGCCAGAGGCCATTTTGACCGGGTGAATGATGCGGTGTTTGAACTTCTGAACGGCAGGGACACTTATTTTCGGGAAGATCTTCTGGCTCAGGCGGAGAAATACCAGGTATGTCCTTATGAAATGTGTCTGGATACTGCCGACTGGGTGGACGCTGTGATCTGTGATTATAACTATGTGTTTGATCCTAAGGTGCATTTAAAAAGATTCTTCGGCGACAGTGTGAAAGGAGACTATATCTTCCTCATTGACGAGGCCCACAATCTGGTGGATCGGGGAAGGAAGATGTACAGCGCCACTTTATGTAAGGAAGAAATCCTGGAAACTGCCAGAGTAGTGAAAGGCCACAGCGTGAAATTATACCGGATCCTGAACCGGTGTAATAAGCTGATGCTGGAATATAAAAGAGAGTGCGACGCCTGGCAGGTGCTGGAGAATATCGGGGGACTTTCCCTACAGCTTCTCAATCTCCTGGGAGAGATGGAAAATTTTCTGGAACAGGAACATGAGGAAAAGGTACAAAAAGCAGTGCTGGATTTTTCTTTTGTGATCCGGCATTTCCTGAATATGTACGATCTGACAGATGAAAATTATGTGATCTATACCCACTATGGGGAAGGAGGAGAATTTCTCCTCACTCTTTTCTGTGTCAACCCCAGGAAAAATCTTCAGGAATGTTTAAATAAGGGACGGAGCACCATCTTTTTCTCCGGTACCTTTCTCCCTCTGCCATATTACCGCTCTCTTTTCAGCACCAGGGAGGATGACTATGCCATCTGCGCCGCCTCTCCTTTCCCAAGGGAAAATCTGAAACTGCTGGTGGCCAGAGATGTGAGCAGTAAATATACCAGAAGGGATCAGGAAGAATACAAAAAGATCGCAGAATATATTTATCAGATGATACGGGGAAAGAAGGGGAATTATCTGGTGTTTCTTCCGTCTTACCGGATGCTGGAAGATATTTACCAGGCCTTTCAGGAGCGGATCCGGGAAGAGGATTTTCCTGTAGAATGTCTTCTTCAGAGCAGCGGCATGTCCGAGGCTGACCGGGAAGAGTTCCTGGAGGCTTTTGAAGAGGAAGGAGAATATTCCCTTGCCGGATTCTGTGTTATGGGAGGCATTTTCTCCGAGGGGATTGATCTGACAGGTAAGCGGCTCATCGGGGCGGCGGTGGTAGGCACCGGACTTCCCCAGGTGGGCAGCGAGCGGGAGATCCTAAAAGAGTATTATGATAAAAAAGATCAGATGGGATTTGACTATGCCTACCGGTATCCGGGAATGAATAAAGTCCTCCAGGCAGCTGGCAGAGTGATCCGTACAAAAGAAGACCGGGGAGTGGTGCTGCTTCTGGACGAAAGATTCCTCCAGAGAGCCTATCAGGAACTGTTTCCCTGGGAATGGAGAGGATACGAAGTGTGTACGGCTGCCCAGGCAGGGGAAAAGATACGGAGGTTTTGGGAGGAAGGATGAAAGCGTCATGTTCAGATAAAATGATGTATAGTGATTGAGGGAGTAATTTGTATGAAAATAACAGAGCTTTTAGGAGAGGCAACGGAATATGATAAAAAGCAGTCAGTGGAGCGTAAAAAGCCCAAGAGCTGGCTGAAAACAGTAAGCGCATTTGCGAATACTGGAGGAGGAGTACTGATTTTTGGAGTTGCAGATAATGATGAAATCGTGGGGATTGAGAATATAAAAGAAGCTTCTGAATTTGTGAGCCAAAAGATTAAAGAAAGGATCGATCCTTTGCCAGAAGTCTTTATGGAACTGCATAAATTAGAGAATGACAAAGAAATTTTGACTGTTAAAATCTTGGCGGGAGAAGAAACTCCATATTATTATAATGGAGATGGGACAACGGAAGCCTTCATAAGAATAGGTAATGAAACAGTTACAGCCAGTGCTTCTGAACTAAAGAGACTGGTGCTTAGAGGCAGAAATTCTTCCTATGATTCTTTAACTTCATCTTACGAGTACGATGACTTTTCTTTTTCTAAATTGAGGGAAAGATTTAAAGAGTGGAATGGAAATAGTATGACAGAGAAAAGCTTTGAATCTTTTGGGATAAAAGACCAAAAAGGAAAATTGACAAATGCCGGAGCTTTGTTGGCGGACAACTGTCCATTTCGGCATTCCAGATTGTTCTGTACCAGATGGAATGGCCTGGATAAAAGTGGTGGTCAGATGGAAGCCCTTGACAGTGCAGAATATTCGGGAAGCATTATTATTCTTTTAAATGAAGGAATAAGTTTTGTAAAAAGAAATATGCGGATTCTATGGAAGAAAACGGAGAACTCCAGAATAGAAATGCCGGATTACTGTGAACGAAGCGTTTTTGAGGCACTGGTAAATGCTTTAATACACCGGGATTATTTAATTAATGGCAGTGAAGTTCATATTGATATATTTGATGATCGCCTTGTGATCTATTCCCCGGGAGGAATGCCGGATGGCACCAAAATACAGGAAAGAAATATAGATACCATTCCTTCTACAAGAAGAAATCCTGTATTGGCAGATATTTTCGGACGGCTTGGCTATATGGAACGTCAAGGCAGCGGCCTGAACAAAATCAGAAATGCTTATAGAAATGCAGTAAACTACACACCAGAGAAAGAACCGCTTTTCTATTCGGATCGTGTAGAGTTTACGGTTACGTTAAAAAATTTGAATTATCAATTTTTTCATAACGGGGCTTTAAACGGGGCTTTAAACGGGGCTTTAAACGGGGCTTTAAATGAAGACCTGAATGAAGAGGAATGGAATATTCTGGAATTGATTCATAAAAACCCAAAAATAACCCAGGTTGAAATTAAAAATCAATTAAAAATAGCGCGAAGTCATGTGCAGAGAACTATGAAAAATTTGGTGGACAAAGGGATTATTGAAAGAGTGGGATCAAAAAAATCTGGATATTGGAATCTAAGAGAAAAATAAGTTCCAATATGACCGAATATAAAGGATGAAAGCTGCAGAGCCGGAGGAAGACATGGGCTTTAGATAAAAGACTTGCCCCTGCCAGGTCCAGGGCTTATAATAGTAAGGAAAAGTTTCAGAAGAAAGGGAGGATCCGAACATGGAGATCGTAAGTACAAAGAACGCGCCGGGCGCTATCGGCCCTTATTCACAGGCTATGATTTTAAACGGAGTGGTATATACTTCCGGACAGGTGGCTTTAAGTCCCAAGACAGGAGAAGTTGTGGGAACTACTATTGAGGAACAGGCAGAACAGGTAATGAAAAATCTGGGAGCAGTTCTGGAGGCAGCAGGAAGCAGTTATGAGAAAACAGTTAAGACTACCTGCTTTCTGGCAGATATGAATGATTTTGCAGCTTTTAATGAAATATACGGAAAGTATTTCACCGGAAAGCCGGCAAGATCCTGTGTGGCTGTAAAAACTCTGCCGAAAAATGTGCTCTGCGAAGTAGAAGCCATTGCGTCAGTAGAATAAGATGAAAAAACGCCTTTCGCTGTGGGCAAAAGCTCATGGCTAAGGGTGTTTTTGTATATTGGAACAAAATGGGGGATTTCAAATCAGAAGCTGATCAGGAGAAAAGGATCCATGAAATTAAAAAATATATTGATCGTTGTGGAAAATATAGAAGAAGCGAAAAAGTTTTATCATGATCTGTTTGGACTTGAAACAGTGGTGGACAATGAAGGAAATATGATCCTGACTGAGAGACTGGTGCTCCAGGAGAAAAAAATCTGGGAAGAGTTTCTTGGAAAAAATACTCTCCCGGAGAGTAATTCCTGCGAGCTGTATTTTGAAGAAAAAGACATTGAAGGATTTGTGGAAAAGCTGGAAAGACTCTATCCCTCCATTCAATATGTCAATAGACTTATGACACTTGACTGGGGACAGAAAATGGTACAATTTTATGATCCGGACGGAAACCTGATCGAGGTGAGAACGCCGGTATAATTGGAAGTGAGATATTGAGATGCTAAGACTAAAATATGGAAACACAAACACATATTTCCTGCAGGGGACCTGTGGCGGTATATTGATCGATACGGATTATGCAGGAACGATGCCAGCCTTTTATAAAGAATTAAAGAAAAATAATATGACCATAGCTGATATCACTTACATTCTGGCAACCCATTATCATCCGGATCATATAGGACTTGTCAGTGAATTGACAAAATCAGGAATAAAGCTGCTGCTTATTGACAGCCAATATAAATATGTCCATTTTGCTGATCATATATTTATGCGTGAAAAAAATTCGACATATAATCCTATAGAAGAAAAGAGTGCTGTTGTTATCAGTTGTGAAGAAAGCAGAGATTTTCTTGCATCTATAGGAATCCAAGGAGAAATTATTTCTACTGCCAGCCACAGTAAGGATAGCATAGCTGTTATTCTGGATAATGGGGAGTGCTTTGTAGGAGATCTGGAACCAATAGAATATCTCAGGGCTTATGAGAAAAATCAGGATTTGGAACAAGATTGGAAGATGATCATGAGCTATAACCCCAAAGTGATTCATTACGCACACGTTAATGAAAAATATTTTTTATAGATGAAGAACCGCCGTACACCGGCCTGCCTGGGCCTTTGCACAGCGGTTCTTTTCAACTCTAATTGTTCCTTAGGAGATAACCAGCCTTTATGCTGTCTTCTGATGCTTTAAAAGGGATACCAGTATCAGCATTCCTAACGGGAAGAGAATGGCAGTAAGGATCCCAAGATTCATTTTTCCGGTAAACTGGGAGATGATCCCTACCACACCTGGACCGGCAGAACAGCCTATGTCTCCGGCCAGGGCGAACATGGCGTACATAAAGGTGCCGCCTCCTCTTAGATAAGCGGCTCCCAGGGAGAAGGTACCGGGCCACATCAGTCCCACGGAGAAGCCGCAGATAGCGCAGCCCGCCAGGGACAGAAGGGGGATGGGCGAAAGGGAAGTGACCAGGTAGCCCAGGATACACAGAAGGCTGGTAGCCTTCAGGGAAGGGATCAGCTTCAGAGTTTCTCCTTTCATGCCGTAGAGGAAACGGCTGAGGCCCATAAAGAAAGCAAAGGAGCAGGGACCCAGAAGATCACCTACAGTTTTGGAAACTTTCAGGCCGTCCTCCGCAAACATGGAGGACCACTGGCTGACGCCCTGTTCGGAAGCTCCTGCGCAGATCATTACAAAAAACAGGATCCAGAATACCTTTATCCGGAAAATACTTTTTGGAAGTCTGGTCTCTTCGTCATCCCCGGGGATGGCGTAAATGGGGACCTTTGTAAAAGCAAAAAGAGTAAACAAAGGCACCAGAGCCCACAGAGGAGGAAGGAGGCGCCAGTTTTCAATCCCTGCCAGAGTAAAGTATAAAGTAGAAAGAAGCACCACTGCCATATGACCCCAGCAGTAAAAAGAATGGAGCATGCTCATACGGGCGGCCTTATTAGTTCCCGGGCAGGCCTCTACGATCGGGCTGACGATCACTTCCAGGATCCCTCCGCCGATGGCGTTAAATACCATGGAGATCAGGATTCCCATATAAGGATCCAGAAGGAAGGGAAGGTAGTAAAAGCCGGTAAGTCCGATGATCGTTACAAGAAAGGAACACAGAGCGGCCTTTCGGTAGCCGGTGCGTTTGATCACTCCCGGGGAGAGAAAGTCCACCAGGATCTGGATACAGAAATTTACAGTGATCAGCAGGCTGATCTTATCCAGGGAAACGCCAAACTCTCTGTGAAAGGTCAGAAACAACAGAGGAGGCAGATTATTTACAATGGCCTGGGTCACATAGCCCAGGTAACAGCTGTAGACGGTATGTTTTGCCTGTAGTTTCATATGATGTAATCTCCTGTGTAAAAATATTTTATAGTTTGTATTTGTCACGGGCTGTCACATAAATATTCCTGACATATGTTTCATGGGACAGTCTTTGGCTTTTATGAGAATTCTTTTTTGGCTGTCTGAGGGAAGAGGTAGTGGAGGAACTTTTCCGCTCCCGGGGAGGAAGAAATCTGGGAATTATGGGCCAGCACCAACTGTCTTTGGGGAATGGCTTCCTGGATCTCCAGTTTGTAGAAGTCTTCTTTTTGATGATCCAGTACAAAGTCCGGGACTACAGTGATCCCCAGACCGATCCTGGCCAGATCCAGAAGAAGATCGTTGCTGGACAGCTCTGCCTCAGGAGTCAGGGAAAGGCCGTGTCGGACAAAAAGCTGCTGGAAAAATTCGCTGGTGGTACTGGACTTTTCCAGCATGAGAATGGGATACTCTGCAAGCTGGGATAAGGTGATCTTTTTTCCTTCCAGGCCGAAATAGTTTTTCCCTGTCACGAAAATATCCTGGAAATCCAGGATCTCATACCAAGTCTCCCGGCTGGTAAGATGGGCGTTAGGGGTGTTGACTACGATAAAGTCTACTTTGTTATTCTGGAGGAGAGATACACAGCCTGCGGAGGTGGCGTTGGTGACTTTAATGCGGATATTGGGATATTCCCGGTGGAACCGCTGGAAATAAGGCACTAAAAAATACCGGCAGATGGTGTCGCTGGCGCCGATCCGCAGGGGAGCTTCTACAGAAGGAGAGTTGAGAAGCTGATTTTCCCCTTCGTAAAGAAGATTTACCGCCGGTTCTACATGGCGGAGGAGAGCTTCTCCTTCAGGGGTCAGCGTTACCTTCTTGGTATTCCGCAGAAAAAGAGGGTGCCCCAGTTTCTGCTCCAGAGACTTGATAGACTGGCTTACCGCTGACTGGGAAATATACAGCTGCCGGGAAGCCTGGGAAAAGCTGAGAGTAGTGGCAACGTAATAAAATACTTTATATAATTCAAAACTGATATCCATAGGCAGTCCTTTCTTTTGTTACGGATTTAGGATAAATATGAATTTTGTACGGCGCTCGGATCTTCTTCCTGACCGGTTCCAGGACAGGAAGGAGCTAAATGCTAAGAGATACTATAAAAGGAAAGATTTTCACTGTCAACTTGTTTTTGAAAGTTCGAGAGAGAAACATTTTGATTGCAACGCTAATTAATATAGCTAATAAAAAATATTAGGTATATTCATTTTACTTATAATGAGAACTGTGTTAAACTGAGTTCATAAAGTGCTATACAAATGTCATTGCCCCTGGGGCAGAAAGGAGCTTACATGAGCGAAGTAAGGCGTGTCTATGTTGAGAAGAAACCGGATTTT
>DWUY01000012.1 GCA_019120515.1 Candidatus Blautia avicola
CTTTCCGGAACAGGTAAGACAACTCTTTCCACAGACCCGAAACGTCTTCTGATCGGTGATGACGAACACGGCTGGGATGACAACGGCGTATTCAACTTCGAAGGCGGCTGCTATGCAAAGGTTATCAACCTGGACAAAGAGTCTGAGCCAGATATCTACAATGCTATCAAACGTGACGCTCTTCTTGAGAACGTTACAGTAGATGAAAATGGAAAGATTGATTTCGACGATAAGAGCGTTACAGAGAATACTCGTGTATCTTATCCGATCGATCATATTCAGAACATCGTTCGTCCTGTATCCACAGCTCCTGCAGCTAAGGAAGTTATCTTCCTGTCCGCAGATGCTTTCGGCGTACTGCCTCCAGTATCTATCCTGACACCAGAGCAGACACAGTACTACTTCCTGTCTGGATTTACAGCAAAACTGGCTGGTACAGAGCGTGGTATCACAGAGCCTACACCTACATTCTCCGCTTGCTTCGGCCAGGCTTTCCTGGAACTGCATCCTACAAAATATGCAGAAGAGCTGGTTAAGAGAATGGAACAGAGCGGCGCTAAAGCATACCTGGTAAATACAGGATGGAACGGAAGCGGAAAACGTATCTCCATCAAAGATACCCGTGGAATCATCGACGCTATCTTAAACGGCGATATCTTAAAAGCACCTACAAAGAAGATCCCATACTTCAACATTGAAGTACCTACAGAGCTTCCAGGTGTTGATACAAATATCCTTGATCCTCGTGACACTTATGCAGACGCTTCCGAATGGGAGACAAAAGCAAAAGACCTGGCACAGAGATTCATCAAGAACTTCGCAAAATACGAAGGAAACGAAGCAGGAAAGGCTTTAGTATCTGCTGGTCCTCAGTTATAATTCAAAAAAAGACAAATTTTTACCGGGTGTGGAAATCCACACCCGGTTTTTCTTATCATATCATATTTTCCTGAAGATATTTAGGCTGCCCTATGTCTATTTTTCCTCTTTTTTGCTCTTCGGCAGCAGCAGGCTCAGCAGAAGAGACACCACAAATACTCCTGCTACTGCGTTTCCGTTAAACACATCTCCTACCACCTGAGGAAAGGCTGCAAAGAAGTTTCCTGAGGTCTGGGTCAGTCCCACGCCGATGCAAAAGGCAAGGGATACAATGATCATGGTACGGTCGTCAAATTCACATTCCTTCAGCATCTTGATCCCTTCATACATAATAGAGCCAAACATCATAACTGTACAGCCTCCCAGCACTGCCTGGGGCAATGAGTTGAAGAAAGCTCCCAGCGGCGGAAAAAGTGAGGCCAGGATCAGGATCAATGCTCCGGTAAAGATGGTAAACCGATTGATCACTCCTGTCATGGTCACCAGCCCTACATTCTGGCTGAAAGAAGTCAAAGGAGGACAGCCAAAGCAGCCGGAAATGGCGCTGGAAAATCCATCTACCGCCAGAGAACCCTGAAGCTCCTCCATTTTAATATCCCTTCCTAAAGCTCCAGTACACACCGCCGTGGTAGCTCCTGTAGTCTCTGCGGCAGATACCAGAAAGACAATGGCGATCGTAAAGAAAGCCCCCAGATCAAATACCGGCTTATGACTGGTGAAAAAGACCAGCCTAGGAATGCTGAACACTCCTACTTCCTGAATAGTCTGAGAAATTCCTGAAAAGTCCACCATAGGAGCGATCCCTGCCACTGTGAAGATCACACACAGCAGATATCCGAAGATCAGTCCAACCAGAATATTCAGGTTCTTGTAGACTCCTTTCAGCAGATACCTGGAAACCAGGCAGACCGCTAAAGTAAAGGCCCCTGCCAGCAGATGATACCAGGCGCCGAAATCTTCCACTCCGCTTCCGCCGCCCCAGGAATCCATACCTACAGACAACAGGGACAGTCCAATGGCAATTACCACGCAGGCGGACACTACCGGAGTCAGAAACCGCTTCCAGTACTTGGCGCTCAGTCCTACCAGTCCCTCAAAAATACCGCCCAGGATCACAGCCCCTACCATTCCTTCATAGCCCAGATCCGGATTGGTACAGATCACCAGCAGACTTCCCAGAAAGGTAAAGCTGACCCCCATGACGATTGGAAGCCGGGAACCGATCTTCCAGATAGGGTAAAGCTGCATACAGGTGCCGATCCCCGCGGCAAACATGGCGCACTGTAAAAGCCGGGTGATCTCCGCCGATGTCAAATGTTCCCCGGTACTTCGCACAATAGCCGCGCTGCAGACGATCAGCACCGGCGCCAGATTGGATACAAACATGGCCAGTACATGCTGAAGTCCAAAAGGAATGGCTTTCTGAAGAGGCACTCTTCCGTTAAGCCGGTAAATATTCTCCACACTTACAGGCGGATTTTTTTCTTCTTTATTCATGATTTCCTTCTTTTCTCCTTCGTTATTAATTTCTTACAATGCATACATATGATTTAAAGGTCCGCTTCCCTTTCCCAGGTCCAGTCCTGCTTTCAAAGCTCCTGTAATATAAGCCTTGGCTCCTTTTACGCTGTCTTCCAGGCTTTTCCCGCCGGCCAGACCGCAGGCAATGGCTGAAGAAAGGGTACAGCCTGTACCGTGGCTATTGGGATTGTCCACTCTCTTACCAGGCAGCCAGATACTTTTTCCCTGTTCATAGAGAAGGTCATCCGCACTTTCTAAAAGGTGTCCTCCCTTTACCAGCACGGCGCCTCCGGTAAAAGAGCTGATGATCCTGGCGGCTTCTTCCATATCCTGACAGTTCCTGATCTTGTTCTGAGAAAGAGCCTCTGCCTCGGGAATATTAGGCGTCAGGACAGTGCCCAGAGGAAAAAGTTCTTCTACCAGAGCTTTTCCTGCCCCTTCCACCATCAGGGCGCTGCCGCTGGTAGCCACCATCACCGGATCGATGACAATGTTCTTTGCTTCATATTCTCTCAGCTTTTCTGCAATGACCTTTATGATCTCCTGGCTGGAGACCATGCCGATCTTCACCGCATCCGGATAAATATCCTGGAAAATACAATCCAGCTGTTTTCCCACAAATTTCGGAGAAGCTTCTTCCACTCCATAAACTCCTGTGGTATTCTGGGCTGTAAGGGCGGTTATAGCCGTCATAGCGTACATTTTATGGGCGGTTATGGTTTTGATATCCGCCTGGATCCCGGCCCCTCCGCTGGAATCCGAACCTGCGATACTTAATACCTTCTTCATTTCCATTCACTCCATGTTCTTAAATAGATATCTGCTGTCTTTTTCAGCAGTTCCTGTTCCGGTTCCCAGACATCATAGATCCCTACCAGGAAAAATCCGTCTTTCCTGGCTGTCTGTGCTGCGAAGACCGCATCCTCAAAAACTGCTGTTTTCTCTTTTGGCGTCCCCAGTCTTTCTCTGGCGATCTGATAGATCAACGGATTCCGCTTGCTCTCTCCCGCCTCCTGGCAGGTGATCATCCCCTGGAAATATTTCTCCAGGCCGGTCCGTTTAAGAGCCGCTTCTACCATAGGCCTCTGGGTAGCCGTGGCTATATACATAGGGATCTGTCTCTCCCGGAGATCTTCCAGTACCTGGCGGACTCCCTCTTTCTTCGGAATATCCACCTGGTAATGGCCCTCCATTAATTTTTCGAAATCTTTGATCATTTCTTCTGCTTCATCCTGGATCCCGTAGCGGTCCTTAAAATATTTTGCCGCCTCCAAGAGAGTCATGGAAGCCAGGAGATCTGCCAGGTTTTCCGGGGGCTGTATCTGCCGGGAAAGAAGATACTCATCTCCTAAATGCTCCCAGTATCCCATAGAATCCAAAAGAGTGCCGTCTACATCAAAAATAGCTCCCTCTATATCTAAACTTTTCATTTTTCTACCATTTCCTTTGCCAGGCCGCGCAGCCGGACACAGGCCTCTCTGATATTTTTCCGGGCAAAGATCCCGGAAACAATGGCGGCTCCGGCTACGCCTGTTCCTTTCAGGGATAAGATATTTTCTTCCTTGATCCCTCCGATAGCGACTACCGGTATGGAAACGCTGCTGCAGATGGCTTTCAGGGTTTCCATGGAAAGCGCTCCCGCATCTCCCTTGGTTGAAGTGGAAAAGACCGCCCCCGCTCCCAGATAATCGGCTCCGTTTTTCTCTGCCTCTACGGCTTCCTCTACAGAATGGGCGGACACACCGATGATCTTATCCGGACCCAGTTTTTCCCGGACTTTCCCGGCTTCCATATCATCCTGGCCCACATGGACCCCGTCTGCTCCTATAGCCAGGGCAAGTTCCACGTTATCATTAATAACAAAAGGAACATGATAAGCAGCAGCCAGAGCCTTCATATCCTTTGCCTCCCTTAAAAACTCTTCCTCCCCAAGCTCTTTTTCCCGAAGCTGCAGAAAGGTGATCCCGCCTTCCAAAGCCTCTTTTACCTGTTCCATCAGAGTTTTTTCCCCGGTCCAGGCCCGGTCCGTCACCGCATATAAAAGCATATCTTCTTTAGTACAGTTCATAGTCTGCTCCTTTCTCAAGATCCTCTCCCGTAAGATTATAAATCTCATCAATAAGCCAGGTCCGGCAGGAAGCATTGCCGGCATGTTCCCTTTCCATACGTCTGCAGGCCCTTTCCCCGCACAGTCCCATAGCCGCCGCAGAAGCGGCCGCTGCCTCCAGAGCCTTTCCAGGATTGGCGGCTACGCAGGCAGTCAGGATAGAACTGAGCATACAGCCGCAGCCTGTGATCCTGGACATAGCGCTGTGGCCGTTTTGGATAGCAAAGGCCCGGGAGGCATCTGCCGCAATATCTATGGCTCCGGTTACTACCACTACAGCTCCTGTATCCGCCGCAAATTTCTTTGCCATCTCCACATACTGCTCCAGATTTTTCTCCGTTACGGCTTCTCCCAGATCCGCGTCTACTCCCCTGGAACCGGCTGTACCTGTGATCAGTGTCCGGATCTCTGAAACATTTCCTTTAATAACAGTAAATCTCAGCTGCTCCATAAATTCTGAGGCAAGTTTTCTCCGGTATCCCGAGGCTCCTACGCCTACCGGATCCAGGATCACCGGTTTCTTTCTGGCATTATAGGCTTTTCCCGCTGCCATCATAGCGCCTGCAGTCCTGGGGTTTAATGTTCCCATATTGATGTTCAGCCCCATGCAGATCCTGGCCATATCCTCTGCTTCTTCTTCATGATCAGACATAATAGGGGATCCTCCCCAGGCAAGGGTAATATTGGCGCAGTCGTTTGCCGTAACATAATTAGTGATATTCTGGATCAGAGGGGAGGTCTTTCTTACATTATCCAGCATTTCTTTCAGCATATCTCTCTCCTGTTTCTGTGATCCTCCAAAGATTTCCGATCTCCACCCTGCAGAAAAAGCTGTCTGCGGGGCTTCCCACACAGAAAGCAGGCTGCCGCACATGATGGGTAGTCCGATAGTGCGACAGCCTGTCTATGATTTCTTTCTGGATCATAGGAAACCCATTTTCATGGGATAAGACGCAGAATCCTGTCCGGCAGTCAATGACCGGCAGTCTGCTTATTCTTCAGAGAGTCCCAGTTTTTCTCTCCATTCTTTTTCTTTGAAGCCTGTAACTACAAAGTCCCGGCCAACCAGGACGGGGCGCTTTACCAGCATTCCGTCTGTGGCTAAAAGCTCCAGCTGCTCTTCCTCTGTCATGGAAGGCAGCCGGTCTTTTAAATGCAGCTCCTTGTATTTATTTCCGCTGGTATTAAAGAATCTTTTCAGCGGAAGCCCGCTTTCCTTATACCAGGTTTCCAGCTCTTCCTTTTTCGGATTTTCCTCTACAATATGCCTGTCTTGAAATTCCAGGCCCTGGTCTGTCAGCCATTTTCTGGCTTTCTGACAGGTGCTGCATTTTGGATATTCAACAAATAACAGCATGATCCTTCTCCTTACAGTCTGTCTGTATTGGAAGCCATGAATTTGTATTCAGCTACAGAACGGTCGAAACCTTTAATATGATCGTAGAGCCAGTCTACCACATTTTTCTGTACCTGAGCTACAAAAGCGTCTGTAGGTCCTTCTTCCTCTTCCAGCATTTCCTGAAGTTCTTTTACAGCCTGCTTAAATTCTGCATGTTTTGCCTTGTGTTCCTGGATCCCCGGATACTGGATCTCCTCCTGAAGCTTTTCTTCTGCTTCAAAATGGAAAACCGTATAGTCCAGCAGGTAATCCAGCATCTTTACAGCCTTGATCTTTCCCTGGCCTTCCTCGCAGCTTTCCAGAAGCTGATTAATTCTGTCAATAAGTTCTTTATGCTGAGAATCAATCATATCATTTCCTGTAACCAGTGTTTCATCAAATTCAGCTCTCATAGCCATTTTCCTCCATTTTTCATAATTTCTTATAGTGTACCACATTTTCTTCAGATTTCCAATATATTGCCAGATTTCTCTTGCACTGTTTCCTCTTTTATTATAGAATAGGGGCTAATGGTCATAATGGAGGTGTTTATTATGGTATCATTTCTTGCCCGGATATTCATAAAGGATTATAAAAATACTGGTTCTCCGCAGGTCCGGCAGGCCTACGGCATGCTCTGCGGCTCTGTGGGGATCGGGCTGAATATACTGCTTTTTATAGGAAAATTCATTGCAGGGATCCTAAGCGGATCTATTGCCATTACAGCCGATGCGGTAAACAACCTGTCAGACGCCGGCTCTTCTTTTATCACTCTGATCGGTTTTAAAATGGCCGGACAAAAACCAGACTCCCAGCATCCCTTCGGTCATGGGAGGATCGAATATCTCTCCGGCCTGTTCGTATCGGCCGCTGTCCTCATCATGGCATTTGAACTGGTGAAAACTTCTATAGAAAAAATCATCCATCCGGAAGCCGTGGAATGCAGCCCGCTGATCCTGGTGATCCTGGCTGCCTCCATCCTGGTAAAGTGTTATATGGCTTACTATAACAAAAGTCTGGGAAAAAAACTGGACAGTGCGGTAATGAACGCAACTGCCGCGGACAGCTTCAGCGACATGGTTTCTACCTTCTTTGTCTTTCTAGTAACTGTTGCCAGTCTGTTCACAGACTTTAATCTGGACGGCTGGTGCGGGATCCTGGTAGGTCTCTTTATCTTCTATACAGGTATCACCGCCATGAAAGAAACCGTGGATCCCCTTCTGGGCCAGCCCCCTGCCAAAGAACTGGTGCAGCAGATCATGGATATCGTAAATTCCCATCCTTCTGTATTAGGGATCCATGATCTTCTGGTCCATGACTACGGTCCGGGAAATCTGATCATCTCTCTTCACGCGGAAGTTTCCGCCAAAGGAGATATCCTGAAGATCCATGATGAGATCGACAATATCGAGCGTGAGCTGAAACAGCGCCTGAACTGTACCGCCACCATACATATGGACCCGGTAGTCACCGACGACGACTTTTCCAATCAGATGCGGGATAAGGTGTCCCAGCTTCTTAAAGAGCTGGATCCGGAACTGAAAATGCATGATTTCCGTATGGTTACAGGCCCTTCTCACACCAATCTGATCTTTGATGTAGTAGTTCCTTATAACTGTCCGCTTTCTCCTGACGAGGTGGAAAAAATCCTTTGTGAAAAGATCCGGAAGCTGCCTGGAAACTTCTATGGCGTAATCTGTATCGATCAGGACTACGGCACAAGATAGGTATAAAAAGAACAGCCTCATGAACCCCTACCAAAATCTGGTATTTCATGAAGCTGTTCTTTTTTACTGCTCTTCTTTTTCTTTTCTGGTACAGATTTCTGTCCAGCTGCAGTCCCCGCAAATGTCTTTTCTTCTGCCGGCTCTTATGATATTTTTTCCCACTGCCTGGGAAAACTCCTGCCAGGAAATCTGTGAACCCTCGGAAAGTCCACAGGCCGACAGCACCATTGTGTCATATTTTTTCACCTTCTCTGCCGTAGCGCAGACTCCCTTTTCCAGATTCGGACATGCACTGCATATCACATCTTTTTCCATACACAGTTCCACCGGTATATCATCTCTAAGGCTGTTCTTTACTTTTTCCATATTGGCGGTAAATCCGCTGCTGTATCCTTTTCCTTCAAAAAAAGCCAGGCACATGCCATGGTGAGCCCGAAGCTTTACAGGTTTTCTCATCTTTTTATCACCCCTGACAGTCTTTTTGTCATGATCAGAGCCAGAACAATTTTGGCAATATCCGGAAGGATAAAAGGAAAGACACACCATCCCAGCACAGTAAGAAGTCCCACTGCCCCTGAGGAGGCCGCATACACTGCCATAAACCAGAGAGTTCCTACAGCATAACAGACAATCAATCCCAGGACCATGGATCCTGCCAGTACCAGGGTGCTTCTTCCAAAAAGCTTTTCTATTCCCCACATAATAAGGGCGGAAAAAAGAAAGCCTGCGATATATCCTCCTGTGGTTCCCGCAAGAATGCCGATCCCTCCTGTAAATCCGGAAAATACAGGGATCCCTATAGCTCCCATCAAAATATATACCAGCACAGCCAGCGTCCCCCTTTTTCCTCCCAGAAGCCCTACTGCAGTAAATACGCCAAAAGTCTGGAGCGTTACCGGTACAGTAAGAGGTATGGAAATCCAGGAACAAACCGTGATCAGGACCACTAAAATACTTATATAGACCAGATCATAGGTCTTACTTCTCTGTCTTACAGCTTCCATCATCATTTCCTCCTTTTCTGCTTCACAGTGTAGCATCTCCGCCCTCTAATTGTCAACCTTTTATTCGAATTATGGTTAACATTTAAAATAAAGAAAGGCCCTGAAGCCTTTCTCTTTGTATCCGTCTACATAAGAAATACTTCAGGACCTTCTCCGGATTTTACCATCTTTCTTCGCTCCACTTCAGGAAGTTTCCAGTATTTGCATCGATCTCAAACTCATATTCTTTGCCGTCGTAGATAATATCTCCCTCATAGATGTACTGGCCGTCATCAAAGTCCAGCTCGATCTTGATATCTGTATCTGTGGCCCCAGATACTCTTGCAAGGGCCGCTGCCCTGGCGTCTGCCTCACTGACAGCTACATTTGCTCCGCTGTTCTGTCCGGTCTGGTTGTTTTGTGTCTGGGTATTTTGTGTGCTCTGTCCATTCTGAGCATCCTGGCTTCCGGCGTTTTGGGAAGCGTCCTGGGTCTGCTGGGCCGAACTGTCCTGGCTGGCGCCCTGTTCCGTTCCTGATGCAGCATTTGCCGTATTACCTGTTGTATTGTTTGACGCGCTGCCCTGACTGTTTCCGGTGCTTCCCTGAAGTTCTTCCGTCTCCGTACTGAGGATAGAACCGTCTGAAGCGTCAATATCGTAGCTGTATTCCCTGTTTCCTGCAGTAAATTCTACTTCATAGATCTGTCTTCCGTCATCCCGGTCTTTTGTAACCCGGAGTCTGGCAGTGTCCCCCTCAGAAACCTGAGCATCGGCAAAAGCCGCTTCCTTTGCGGCGTCCTGTCCGATATCCTTTCCGCTGCCGCAGCCTGCCAGAATGCCTCCTGTAAGAGTAAGTGTAAGAGCTGTTAATGCTATATATTTCTTCATCATTTTTCATTTCCCCTTTCTGCTTTTCTTTTGTTATTATTACTATAATGCAGAAAGATTAAAACAACATTAAAAAATAAATTTATTTTTTAATCTTTGGGGATCTGAAAAACGAACCGGCTGCCTTTCCCTTCCCGGCTTTCCACAGTGATCTCTCCCCCGTGAGCCTGGACGATCCACTTCACCATAGACAGTCCCAGGCCGGAGTGTTCCTGTCCGGTCCTGGAGGTATCCACCCGGTAAAACCGCTCCCAGATCTTTTCCTGGCTTTCCCCGGGGATTCCTATGCCGTCATCTTCCACAGCACCTTTGACCAGATTTCCTTCTTCACAGAGAAATATCTTCACATATCCGCCTTTTCTTCCATAGCTGACTGCATTGGAGATCAGATTATCCAGCATACGGATATACAGGCTCTCATCTGCCTGGGCATAAATATCCGGCTGGATATCTGTCAGGATACGGATCTCCTTCTCCTCTGCCAGAACCTCCTGCTCCTCTGCCGCCATCTGGGTCAGTTCGCTTAAGTTCAGCCGTTCCTTCTGGACCTGCTGTCTTCCCTGATCTGCTCTGGACAACAGGAGGAGCTGGGAGATCATCCTGGCCATGGCCCTGGCTTTTTTCTCAATGATCTCCACCTGGACTTTTTGTTTTTCCTCAATTTCCGGATCCTGAAGCATGGACTCACACTGTGCCAGGATCACAGTTACAGGAGTTCGCAGTTCATGGGAAACGTCCGATGTGAACTGCTGCTCCCGTTTGAAGGCTTCCTCCAGTTCTTCCAGCATCTCATCAAAAGTCCTGGAAAGCTGGTAGATCTCATCCTTTCCATTTCCCAGACCTACTCTCTGAGAAAGATCTTCGTCCTGCCGGATCTTCTGTACAGTTTCTGTGATCCTGGTAACAGGCAGAAGGGTTCTTCTGGTAAAACGGTACCCCACGATCCCGGTGAGCACAACCAGCAAAGGCAGGAGGATAGCTGCAAAGCGGAGTGTGATAGCCATACTGTTCTCCGCCCGTGTGACAGAAATGATTCCGCGAAAATACACATTTCCATAGTTTTCGATACGGTGGCTGATATCATAAATGTACCATTCTTCCCGGTTGTTCCGGATCGTCTGGATCTGCCCGTCCCGAAACCGGGGCGGACCGTCATAACCATAAGGCAGCCTGCCATAGAGGAACTCTCCATTTTCACTGTACAAAGACAGATAGACACTATCCTCCAGATCATAAAAATCACTGTCCACTTTCAGCCTGCCGTCATCTTCCTCCACTTCCTCCAGACTTTCCTCTACCTGGTGCCGCAGATCCGACTGTACGGAAGAAAGCAGCTCCTGATTACTAAGAGAAAACAGGATCCCCAGGGCCAGGCAGGTAACCAGAGTCATAAAAAAAGTATATAAAACGGTAAGCTTAACCTTTAAAGACCATCGCTTCATTCCTGCTCCTTTAACACATAGCCGGCTCCCCGGACCGTATGGATCAGTTTTTTCTCCTGTCCCTCATCGATCTTTTTCCGCAGATAACGGATATATACATCGATCACATTGGAGCCTCCTGTAAAATCATAATTCCAGATATGCTGTTCCAGTTTGTCCCTGGAAAGGACGATCCCTGCATTCTGTACCATATACCGCAAGAGAGAAAATTCTTTGCCTGAAAGGTTGATCTGCTTTCCTCCCCGGTATACTTCGTGGGTATCCAGATGGACTTCCAGATCTCCTACCTGGTAGCAGGTCTTTGGCGCGTCTGCCGGTTTCCGCAGCATTACCCGGATCCTGGCCAGCAGTTCTTCAAACGCAAAGGGTTTCACCAGATAATCGTTGGCTCCGGCGTCCAGGCCTTTTACCCGGTCTTCTATGCTGTCTTTTGCAGTAAGTAGAAGGACTGGGACAGGATTTCCCCTGCTGCGGATTTTTTTCAGCAGGGTCAGGCCGTCCATAACCGGTATCATAATATCCAGGATCAGAGCGTCATATTCCGCCCCGTCCAGATAATCCCAGGCTTCCTGTCCGTCAAAGCAGGCGTCTACACTGTAATGCTCTTTCCGAAGCCGCTCTGTAAGGATATTGTTCAGATCCCGCTCATCTTCTGCGATCAAGATCCGCATGTTTCATCACTCCTTTGTCTCAAATAAGATCCCCAGGGTATTGGGACCGCAGTGGCAGGAAATGGTGCAGCTTGCCTGAGTCACATAAATATTCTGAAATTCCATTTCTTCCTGTATGGTTTTTCTCACCAGATCAATATATTCCCGGTCTATACCGGAGTGGGTAATAAAGATCTTATCCCGGCGGATCTCTCCATATTCCCGGAGCTTCTCTTTTACATAAAGAGGCAGTACTTTTTTCAATGATCCCCGGTATTTCTTTCCCACGTCCATGGAACCATCCTGATTATTCACTTCAATACATGGTTTAATGTTCAGGAGATTCGCCCCCAGAGCCAGTACATTGCTGCACCGGCCTCCGGCGCTCATGAATTTCAGAGTATCCAGGACAAAACTGGAATGGACCCGGCTTTTTCTCTCTTTTAGTCTCTCTGCGATTTCTTCCGCTCCCATACCGTCGCTTATCATCTCTCCGGCATCCAGTACCAGATGGCCGATTCCTGTGGACAGATTCCCGGAATCCACCGGATAGACGCCTTTCAGTTCCCGGGCCGCCAGCATACAATTCTGATGAGCGCTTGACAGAGCGCTGCCCAGATTCAGATGGACCACTTCGTATCCCTGTTCCACAAAGGGGCGGAAATAATTCACATATTCTTCTACGTTAATAGCCGCTGTTTTGGGAAGCACCTTTTTCTCATAATATCTCTGAAAAATCTCTTCCGGCGTGATATCCACATTGTCCTGATAATCCTTTCCCTCCAGGATAATGTGAAAAGGATAATAATGTACCTGATATTTCTCCTTCAGCTCATTTCCCAGATCACAGGTGCTGTCAGCACTTAAAATAACCTTTTTCATTTTCTACCTTCTTCCCATAAGGGCTTCAATATCTTCTGCTTTCTTTGGTATCATATAGGAAAGGTTCTCACAGCCGTCTTCTGTGATCAGACAGTTATCCTCTACCCGAAAACCGATCCCCCATTCTTCACAGTAGATCCCGATATCCACACAAAAGACCATGCCGGGGGCCGTGATCAGATCCGGAGCCACTGCATCATGCACGTCAAAGCCGATATGATGAGCGCCGCCGTGCCACATATAGGTTCCGATATCTTCGTAGCTTTTACAAAGGCCAATGTCCTTCAACTGCTCATAATTATATTTTCTGGCAATAAGATCCACATCCTTCATAGGGATCCCCGGCTTCAGGATCTCAAACATATACTCGGAAGTCCGGTAAGCACAGTCATAAAGAAGCCGCTGTTTTTCCGTAAATTTCCCATTGCAGGGAAAGCCTCTGGATATATCGTTGATCTCCAGATCCCAGCCGGAACCTACATCATTTAAGATCATGTCTCCGTCCTGAGCCTGTCCCCGGTAGGAATAATAATGGATGCAGAAGTTATTCTGCCCCGCGGAAATAATGGAAGGAAATCCCGGTGCAAGGATCCCGTGCTGAGCCAGGGCATAGTCAAATTCTGCTTTATACTGGTATTCATACATTCCCGGTATCGAAGCTTTCATCATAGCCTCGATACCGTCTTTTGTCACCCATTCTGCTTTACGGAGCGCCTCCAGCTCGCAGGGCTTTTTAATAGTGCGGAGCTGACGGATCCATGGATTCAGGTTTCTAAGCTGCACATGGGGATACGCTTTCTTCAGCCAGGCGGCCAGACGATAGCTTTCTGTGTCTGCCTCAGAGGCTTCCAGTTTTCCAAAATCCATATATACGGTAGTAAAGCCTTTGTTCATCAGGCAGTTTTCCAGATCTTTCCGGAAATTCTCTGTGCTTTGGCACTCCCGGATCCCGGACTGAGCTTCCACTTCTTCCGGCTTGATCCGCCTTCCTGTCCATCTCTCTGCCATAGGATCCGGAGGCAGGATATAGAGAGCCTCCTCCCACTGTTCTTTTCCGTAAATCTCTGTCATCAGTATGGTATTTTCCTGATGGACTCCTGTAAAATACATATAACTGCGGTCTGCAAAAAAGGGATAATTTTCATCATTGGTTTTCTTAGGCGCACGGCCGCTGAACAAAAGAAGAAGCCCTTTCTCCTCTGTCATATTATAAAGGGCTTTTCTGTTTTCCATAAAAAATTCTCTGTTCATTTTTTCCGCTCCTTTTTCTGTTGTCATGGCATTATTGTATCACCATTTTCAGCTTCTTCCAATATCTTTATACAGATTCAAAAAGAGTTCCTGAGGCCTTATCGGCACAGCAGGAACTCCTCTGATTCTCATAAAATATAAGCAATACCATAGGCCAGCAATACAAGGATCACAGCAATGGCCACAACATTTCTCCAGATTTTAAATTCTCTGTCCATTTTTTTCTTTTCTTCCGCCCCAGGGGCCTCCATTTGAAAAGCAACTTCATTTTCTTCTGTTGTGTCGTCCTGATATTTTATGCGGCAAATGCTATAGATTATCAATCCCAATACACACCAGATCACTCCGGTAATCAAAGCTTCTTTGTCCAGCTGAGTCATCATGAGCAGATAGATCGCCACACTGATAGGAGCGCCTATCATAATTCCCGGTGCTTTGTAAGGTCTTTTCAGTTCCGGATGTTTCTTTCTCAGTCCAAAAGAAGCGGCAATTCCTAAAACATAATAAAATAAATCTGCAAAAAGACTGACCGATGCTATATATATCATTGAGTTTGACGCTATTAAAAATGCGGATAAAATACCCAGGGTCAGGATAGCTATATATGGGGTCTGATATTTCTTATGGATTTTTGCAAAAACTTTTGGCATTGCGCCATCCCTGGCCATGGTAAACAGATATCTTGGAGGAACCGCAATACTGGCATTTAATGTAGAAAAATCTCCTCCAAAAGCAATTCCCGCAGCAAGAAGAGCCAGAGGCAGACCAAGAATCCCGGCTTTTGTCATGGCCTCTGCAAAAGGAGCAGAGGCTGCTGTCAGGGAAGCGATCTCCTCAGTAGGAACGATTCCCACCAGAAACCACTGGAATGCAGCATTTACTGCAAATACAATAAAAGGTGCTAAAAACAGAGCTCTTGGGATATTAATCTGAGGGTATTTGATTTCTTCTCCCATAGCACAGCAGGTTTCAAATCCTGCAAAGCACCACCAGATCATGCTGACAGCCGCAATAAAACTAAGAGGCGTCATCTTACTCATAAATTCAGGCATCTCCAGAAAATATGGCAGATGTACATTTGGAATCATAGTAATAAACCAGATAATAGCCACACCCCAGAAAAAGAACATAAAACCGTTCTGAAGTTTTCCCGTCATTTCTACTCCCATTACATTTGTAATAATAAAGACAATGACCACAATTGTCGCCAGCATCCTATCACTGATAGGAAGTTCAATTCCAAAGGCAGAAAACAGCGTTTTAAAATAAAAGCTGAAAGCCAGCGCTTCTCCGCTTGTAACCGCTACCAGAGAAATGATAAAATTCCATCCGGCCAGCAT
>DWUY01000195.1 GCA_019120515.1 Candidatus Blautia avicola
AGCCGGCTGGCGCATTCCCGGCAGGTAACCGGGTGATAATGGGGGATATAGAGATCTTCTTTGGGGATCTCATATCCCCATTCGTCTGTCAGATGAAAACATATCTCTTTTCCCTGATGATTCAGTCCCGAGCGAAAGGCCTGCCGGGACTGGATCTTTTTATTAGGAATACGATATTTTTTCCCTTCTTTCTGCTGTCTTACAGATTCCGGAATATAGGGCCGTTTCCTGCCCGCTCTAGTCGCCGCTCCACCATTTCAGCCAGGAATCCCACCAGGAGGAAGAGTTTCCTCCACTGTTATTATCATTTCTGTTTCCGCTGCTTCCATTACGGTCTTCGTCTCCATCCTGCCGGCTATTCCACCCGGAAAACAGAGAAGGTCTGTGTTCTGTACAAGTTTCCCGGGGCATATTGTCCTGGTCAAAATATTCATAGATCCGGGTGCAGCCCCTGCCTGCCAGAAGTCCTGACTCTGCGCAGACAGCTGTTCGTTCCACCGTAGAAGGCTGTTCAAAGTCTCTGTCCGGCAGGTCTTCATGGATCCGGTTCATAACGTTTCTCCAAAGGGTCCGATGGAAAGTCCGGTGAGACTGGGGAAGATCCTGGGGATCATCATATCCCGCCCAGATAGCCGCTGTATAATAAGGGGTAAAGCCTGCGAAAGTCAGGTCCCGGTAGTCATTGGCTGTTCCTGTTTTCCCAGCCTCATGCATATCTTCCAGGGCAAATCCGGTCCCGGTACCCTGGGAAACCACATCTTCCATAGCACTGGTAAGAAGGAAAGCTGTACTCTCCTTAAACACTCTCTGCCCCTGGACCTCATTACTCAGGATCACTTTTCCATCCTGGTCCGTAACCTCTGTATAGAAAACAGGCTCCCTATACATTCCTCCACTGGCAATAGCTGCGTAGGCGGCAGTCAGTTCCAGATTGCTCACACCATTGGTGATCCCGCCCAGGGCCAGAGGCTGTATCTCATCTCTTTCCTCATCCAGGGTAGTAAATCCAAGCTTCTGCAGATAGGAAAATCCCTCTGCCGGAGTGATATCTGTAAGGACCTTTACTGCCGGTATATTATAAGAGTTCTGGATAGCCTGGCGCACAGATACAGAACCATGATACTGATTATCTGAATTGCGCAGAGGCGTACCGTCTTCATAGGAATATTCCTCATCCTCGATATGGGTAGCCAGGGTAATATCCCCCTCCTCCAGAGCTGGTCCGTATGCGGATAAGATTTTAAAAGTAGATCCCGGCTGACGATAGGTGTCGGAGGCCCGGTTCAAAGTCAGACTGGCCTCTTTTTCCCCTCTGCCTCCTACAATACCGAGGACATATCCGGTGCTCTGATCCATAACCGTCATAGCCGCCTGGGGCTGGGGGATAAACTCCATCCGCTCGCCGATGATCTTATCTTCTGATCCCAGTATGGCCTCCTTATACCGTTCTGTATATCCCTGCGCCTCCTCCTGAGCGTCAAAAAGGTCCGGCATTTCTTCTCCGTTTTCCCGGAAATAGGCTTCCATCATCTCCCGGCTGTAGTTGTCCTGACTGCCGTCCCCATGTTCTACTGTCAGCGCCCAGTCCAGATCAAACCGGACATAATCCGGATAATTGTCTTCCTCTTCAAATTCTTCCTCCAGGATCTCCTGGATCCGGGTGTCCTGGGTACTGTATATCCGAAGACCTCCGCTGTATACCGCATTGGCCGCCTGGGTCTGAGTATATCCTTTTTTCTCAACTAAATCTTCCTGGACCTGGCTGATCAACTCATCTATAAAATAGGAATATGCGCTTCCCTGTCCCTGATCCTGTCCATTCTCGGAGATCCTTGCATAGACGTCGCCTGCCAGAGCCTCTTCCATCTCTTCCTGCGAGATCCATCCCTGCTCTCTCATGTAGCGCAGTACAGTCTCTCTTCTTTTGGCATTTCCTTCAGGATTCTGCCTGGGATCCCATTTTGTAGGATTCTGGGGGATCGCCGCCAGTACCGCGCATTCTGAAAGAGTCAGATCCCGGCTGTCCTTTCCAAAATAAGTCCGGGCCGCGGTCTGGATCCCATAGGCCCCGGAGCCGAAATTCACAGTATTCAAATATTCCTCCAGGATCACGCTTTTGGCATCCATCCCCTGCTCTGTAAGATATTCCTCCAGTTCCACCGCAAGCTGCTGCTCCTGGATCTTCCGCCGTACAGACTGGAAAAAATTCTCATCTGTCCAATCCGTAAATACATTATTCTTGATCAGCTGCTGAGTAATGGTGCTGGCCCCTTCCGTCTCCTGAAATCCGGAAGTTACCGTTACCGCCGCCGCCCGCAGGATCCCCCGCAGGTCGATGCCTTGATGTTCATAAAATCTGGAATCTTCAATGGCTACAATGGCATGCTGCATATCCTCCGGAATATCCTCAATAGCCACATGGATCCGATTGCTCTGAGCCTCATTGATCTGCTGTATCTGGTTTCCCTCTGCGTCATAGACAAAACTTGCGTATTTCCCAGGACCGATATTTATCTCTGAAACGTCAGGTGTATCTGCCACGATCCCGCGGTAAACGCCCACTCCCAGACACAGACCGAGACAGCCTGCGGCCAGAAGGCTGAAAAATAAAACCTTTATCGCCAGAACCATTTTCTTTCTTCTGCGAAGCCCCGGCTCCTTAGGCATCTGGTCCAGCTTCCGATAAACACTTTTCTCCCCGTAATGCTGATTTAAATCCATTTGGATCTCCCCTTATAATGCAAATGAACTCTTTAGTAGCAATAGTAGTATATCATAAGTTTTTCAGGATTCTGTAAAAGTTTCAGAAATATTTTCTCAAGATTCCTAAAAATTTTACGCCTCATTCCACGCGCAAGGCAATGAAATGAGGCGTATTGCCGTCACTAATTACTATAGAGGTTACCGGAAAGTGCCGTATCGGTTACTTTCTTTTCTATAAATCTGTTTAATACTTTCTGATCAGCCAGAAGTAACTAGCTGCCAGAAGCAGCGCCGCACCGCTCCAGGCGCTGATCTCTGCATAAAAAATCCCGGTCTGTCCGATGAAAAGAGGCAGCACCATGGCCGCGCCTACCCGCATGAAAAATTCCACGATCCCGCTGGCCATGGGAATGACTGTATTGCCCAGCCCCTGGATCGCTGAACGGAATACATACAACAGATACAGTACCACCAGAAATACTGCCATAAGAAACAGGTAGTGATAAGCGATATCCAGCACCTGCTCAGCCTCCCGGGGATCTCCCGATACGAACAGGGAAAGTATGGCTCTTCCTCCGGTGATCATAACCAGGCCGATAGCCAGGGCAGTGAAAACCGCCATGATCCCACCGCTTTTCACGCCGGCTTTGATCCTGGGTATGTCTCCTGCTCCCAGGTTCTGGCCCACGTAAGTAGTGATCGCATATCCGTAAGAAATCGCCGCCAGTTCCAGGACTCCGTAAAGTTTATTCGCTGCAGTAAATCCGGCTACAAAAAGGAATCCATATCCGTTTACCACATACTGTACCACCAGGCCGCCTATAGATATGATGATATTCTGAAAAGCCAGAGGCGCTCCCAGCCCCGCCAGCTGTACAAAAAGCCCCTCTTCTCTTTGGAAGTCTTCTCTGGAGACCTTTACCGCCTCAATCTTTCTTAAGACCATAAAGCAGTACAGGGCAGAAAATCCCTGGGCGATCACCGTAGCTCCTGCGGCTCCGGCCACTCCCCAGCCAAATCCGGCCACAAAAAGAAGATCTAATCCTACGTTGATCACCGCTGCAACGATCATAGCGATCAGCGGAGAACGTCCGTTTCCCAGCGCCCGCAGGATGGAGGCAAAGGTATTATAGGCCGCGATCACCGGGATCCCGCAGAATATGATCCTGATATAAGTCACAGACATCTCCATAACATCTGAAGGGGTATTAAGAAAGGTCAGCAACGGGACGGCTCCCGCCTGACTGACCGCCAGTACGGCTATAGCGATCACCGCCATTAAAGTATAACTGCCGGCTACTGTCTGCCTCAACTCTTTTGCCTTACCTGCCCCATAATTCTGAGATGTCAGTATAGAAAATCCCTGGGCGCCGCCTGATACGATCCCCTGGACCATCCAGATGATCCAGTCGGCAGCTCCCACTGCGGCCAGAGCCTTTACCCCTACGATCTGGCCTACCACCATAGCGTCCACCATGGTATAAAACTGCTGAAAAACATTCCCTGCCATCAGGGGCAGGGCAAAAAACAAGATCAGTTTTCCCGGAGAACCGGAAGTCATATTTTTAACATTGCCGGACATACATAGATCCTTTCACATCATCTTTATCTTTTGCCAGTTATTTGATTCCGCAAAATTTCCTCTATACAGATCAGAAATATTTGCCTTTTGCTAAACTGCAATTCTTATAGCGCTATTATATCCAATGTATTTCCGAAAAGCAATGATATTCGCAAAAATAGGAGCCGCCGTATGAAGATCGGGAATATATTAAAATTCCTGACATATGTTCCATGCAACAGCTCCTGAATCATATCTGAAGTTATGTTGTCATTTTTATATTTACAGATACCTGCTGATATCTTATTCTACATCTTTCGGTGCATCCAGGTTTTCTTCTCCTGGTACAAAAAAGGTGCTTACAGGATCTTCCTGAAATGCACCTCTTTGTACCGTTGTTTATGAATAGTGAAATAAAAGAAAAGCGCCCTGGCCATTGTTCAGAGCACCTTTGCTTTTATGTGTTGTAGTTTACTCTTAATAATTTTGTTTTGTCAATAAAATTTGTATACTTTTTTTATTTTTGTTAACTATTTCTGTTTTTCAGTAATATTTCATAGAATTTTTTCTATTTTTATCAACTCCTGCTGTTCAGATCAATATACGGATTTCCCCGGCCGCCAGTTTTTCTCTGCTCCCATCTTCATATTCCACTTCTAACCGGCAGTCCTGATCTATATCTACAGCTTTCGCTTTTCTAGGACCGTCCGGGAGCAGCACCTGGATTTCTTTTCCAAGTACCAGGCTTCGCTCCCTGTATTCCCGAGCATGATCCTGCTCCGTTTCTCCCCTGTAAAACTCCATAAAAGCGTTTAAAAATCCTGCTGCCAGTCGGTTTTTCCCATCACTTTTTTTCTCCTGAAAAACTGCTCCCGCCGTTTTTTCCAGTTCTCGGGGGAATCCGCCCCGAGGCGGATAGACATTAATCCCAATCCCCAGGATCACATATTCCAGGCTGCCTTTTTCCAGGCTGACAGCGCCTTCTGTAAGGATCCCGCAAACCTTCTTATCTTCTATAAAAACATCATTTACCCATTTGATCTGTGCCTTCTTCTGAGAAACCTTCTCGATCGCCCGGCAGGCAGCTACCGCCGCCATAGTCGTAAATTTCACGGCCACGGCAGGAGAACAGTTTTCAGGTCTCAAAAGGAGGCTCATGTAAACTCCTGTATCGGCAGGAGAATAAAAGCTCCTGCCTGTCCTTCCCCTTCCTCCTGTCTGCTCCCCGGACAGAACTGTAAAACCCTCTTTCTGTCCTTCCAGGGCCTTTTCCCGCAGATAGTCGTTGGTAGATCCCACGGTAGGCAAAATATCTATCTCTATGGAGGAACAGACAGGCTCCAGATATTTTTCCACTCCCTGAGAAGAAAGAATATCTGTATCTGCAGAAAGGCAATATCCTTTGTTAGGGACTGCGTCGATCTCATATCCATCTTTGCGCAGACTGTTTACCGCTTTCCACACAGCAGTCCTGGAAATAGAAAGTCTTGCGGCCAGTTCCTCTCCGGAAAAATAGACTCCTTTATTCTTTTCAAAAAAATCCAGAAGCTTTTCTCTGGTCCTCATATTCTTGCCTCCAATTACAATAAAACTACGGACTGGATCACCCGGACCTTTCTGCTGACTCCATTCATGAGCTCTTTGGTGGTCATAACCGGTTTTGCAATAAATTTCACACCCAGAAGTAAAGTCATGATCACGGAAAAGCTCCCCATAGTGCTGTCCGGCATAAGGCTTGCCAGCCAGCTTCCCACCATGGTCATAACAAGGACAGCAGCCATCATGATCAGGCCGTTGCGGATGTCCAGGTTTTTATTCTTCCCGTAGGTATAAGCGCTGGCGGCACTGGCAAGGACATCGCTGGCAAGGGCGATCCCCACTGCCTGGTAGGCCGGCATTCCCAGGAAAGTGATCAGCATGGGACTGATCACAGCGGCAGCGCTCATCCCTGCAAAACCCGTGCCCAGTCCAGCTCCCATTCCTGCAATAAAACAAACAATGATCTCTAACACACTTCTCATCCCTTTATCTTAAATGCTCTTCAGCTTTCCCCGAATCTGCAGATCACGGGGCCTCAACTGATAAACGGGACTGCCGTACTATTTATACGACAGTCCCGTAAGGTATTATAACATAAAGCAATGGATCAGGGAAACACTTATCTTTATTTCCCCGGATTCTGCTCGGTTGCTATATAATTTTCCACATTGTCAGGAGTAACCTTTGCGTAGGGAAGATAGATATATTTTCCCTTTTCAAACTCTATATCCGACAGTCCGCTGCCGGTAACCAGGGCTTTTGCCAGCCCGGCAATGGCCTTTGCCTGTCCTTCCTTGTCATTATATACGGTTCCCGCCATCTTGCCTTCTTTAATGGCCTCCAGTCCTTCTTTGGTCCCGTCGATGCCGAAGAATACGGGAAGGGCGGATTCTGTCCGGTTCAGTTTCTTATAAGCATCAAGAGCCCCAAGGACCATGGCATCATTATTTGCCAGGACCAGTTCGATCTGGTTCTGGTGCTGGCTGATCATCTGGAGCATACGGTTTTCCGCCTGGGCCCGGTTCCAGTTTGCAATGCCGTAGCTGAGCTTTTCAAGCTCTACTCCCTGATCTCTCAGCGTCTCCACAGCGTTTTCCGTCCGGATGATGGCATCCTGATGTCCCGGCTCTCCTTCAAGGACCACATACTGAATCTTTCCGTCCTTGTTCCGGTCGATCTGGGGATTCTCTTTTATAGCGTCCGCCGCCAGTTCTCCCTGCATGATCCCCGACTGTTTGGCGTCTGCGCCTACATAATACAATTTTTCCCACTGAAGCATGTCCTCTGCCACCGGCTCCCGGTTAAAGAAAATGATCGGCACCTCATTTTCTCTGGCAAGATCTATAATCTCTGAAGGGTCTGCCCGGTCCACCAGATTGACACAGAGGATATCACAGCCTGCATTGATAAGCTCTTCTACCTGATCATTCTGGATCTTCTGGGAACCTGCACCGTCCCGGACAGTTACCGCAGCCTGAAAAGAATCATCTTTCAGCAGGCCCAGTTCATCTTCCACACACTCCAGTAGCTCACTGATAAATATGTCATCCTGATCATAACAGGCTACTCCGATCTGAGCCCGGACATCCTCTGACCGTTCCTCTTCTGCACAGGAAGCCAGCCCCTGGAGACTTACGCAGAAGGCCAGCCCTGCAGCTAAAACCTTTTTATTTTTCATCTCATACCTCTTTTTACTGACTCATAGTAAAGAGCAGCTCCTGATTCTCCTTTGTGAAAAGGGTATCTCTTTGGATCACCGTGTAAATAGTCTGCCGGTCCTTCATCTTCCGGAAAGAATGTCCCAGCTTCCGGGACATCTCATCCAGACTCTGATAACCTACGTTAAATTCATCCGGCACTACCAGGCACTGGGTTCGGCCGTTATCCAGATAGTAAACTGCCTCTGTGGAATTTCCAATTCCATAGACAATGGCCCCGTGGAGATCATTTGAGGCAGAATACTCTCCCGCTGCCGTTGTGCTCCCATCGTCCAGGGCAATGACAAAATCCACCTTAGGCAGCGACTCCAGAGAATTGGTCTCTTCCTCTCCAAAAATATCTTCTACATTCCAACTCACCCGGGTTCCCATGCCCTTCAGGGCCTCCTGGAATCCTGCGCTTCGTTCCTGAACCGCCTGGGAATCCCCGGCACAGGAGACGATCCCCAGAGACTTTCCACGGAGATTATCCGCACAGTCCCGGATCAGTTCTTCTGCCAGAGCCTGTCCCATAGCATAATTATCCGGCTGGGTCACCGGAAAAGTTTCCCCACCCTCCTTGGCAGCTGCTGATCCCACCAGCATCACCGGCACCTTTTTCTCAATTTTTTTCAGCATCTCTTCTGTGTCTGAGCCGGGGACCGGCTGAACGATGACCCCGTCGGCCCCGTTATAGATTTCCTGTTCTATAAGCTCCTGCTCTTCTTCCAGGGTCATGGCTCCTTCTGTAGGCACCACAGAGACCTCCACCTGCCGGTCTTTCGCCGCCATCCGCAGGCCATAGCGAAAAGCCGCCCACTGGTTGTCCTCGGAATTTTCAATGATCACAGAAACCTTGTAAGGTTCCTTTCCGTTTCTGTCCAAAAGCATGATCACTGCCAGGATCAGGACCAGAACCCCCAGGACTGCCTCTGTAAGGATAAATACTTTTTTACTGTTTTTCATCTTCCATACCTGCGTCTTCAATCTTCTTGATCACATCTTTGCCGAACAGATAGCCCTTCTCCAGGATCTTTCTGTTTTCCTCTGTATAGGGCACTGCCGGGATAATGATAGATACGGCAGTTCCCTCATCAGGCTCGCTTTCTATTTTCAGCCCGTATTCTTTCCCAAAAAGCAGCTGGATCCGATTGTTCACATTTACCAGACCTACGCCGGAGCCCCGTTTAGGCACCCTTGTATTGTCTGTAAGGACAAATGCCGCTTCTTCCCGGGACATGCCGATACCATTGTCTGTCACAGTCAGAATTACCTTTCCGCCTTCCTTTCGTCCCGTGATCCGGATTTCTCCTCCTTCATCCATGGCGCTGACCCCATAGCTGATAGCATTTTCCAGGATAGGCTGAAGGACCAGTTTCACCGTACAGCAGGAACATGCCTCTTCCTCCACATCAAATAAGACGGAAAATGCATTCTTATACCGAACCTTCTGTATGTTCATATAACTCTGAGCATGCTGCAGTTCATCCTTGATACTGATCACCGTCCGCCCTTTGGAGAGGCTGATCCGGAAAAACTTTGCCAGCTGGGTGATCATAAAGGCAGCCTCATCATTTTTCTCTCCCTCTACCATCCAGGTAATGGATTCCAGAGTATTATATAAAAAGTGAGGGTTGATCTGGCTTTGGAGAGCATCCAGTTCGCTTTTTCTCCGCTCATTCTGCTCCAGGACAATTTTCTTCATAAGGTCATCGATCTGTTCGTAGGACTTTTGTATGGAATATCCCAGATGGCGGATCTCCTGAGAGCCGCCGATATAGATCTGCGGTTCTTCCCCCGCTTCATAACCCTTCACAGAATCATTCAGTTTCAGAAGGGGACTGGATATCCACACAGAGACCATTCTGTTTACAAAGGCAAGCATCATAGCCATAAGCAGTATCAGCATCATGATAAAGTACCGGATATTCAGCATGCCATGGGTAAAAGTAGAATAGGGGATCACCCCTACCAGCTTCCAGCCGGTATAACTGACAGTGTTCACCAGGACCTTCCGATGTTCCCCGTTAAATTTTTCATCATAGATCCCTTCCTTATAATCTGCGGTAGCCTGGTTATTTTCCTCAAAGATCCCGTCGCTGATCTGCACCTGCCTGGGATGATAGATGATCTCTCCATTGCTGTCGCAGAGATAGAAATACTGACCGCTGTTGGCCGTATTAATCTGGTCCATCATACGGGAAATGCTGGAATAGTCCATATCTACCAGAAGGACTCCCGTCCGGGAATCTCCCCCTTCTGTAAGCTCCACCGCCCGGCTTAAAGTAATGACCCAATAATATCCCATGGTGCCGTCGTCAAACAGGTTCTGGATATGAGGAGTGGAAAAATGCATATTTTCCATTTCCTCCATAGCATTCTGATACCAGCTCTGCTTTGTCACATTGGGATCTTCTTTCTGGGAAGCCACCGGCTCCGCCGCCATAAGGCTTCCATAATTATTGTATATGGCAATGCTCCTCAAGTTATCCCGGTTAGCCTCATAGAGGAGATTCATGCCTTTTTGGATCGAGCTTTCCTGGGTAGAAAAATCACTTTCTTTCACTACATTATAATACACGGCATCAGAGATCTGGCGCATGCTCACCAGATAATCCTCCAGATTTTCACCGGTTTGCTCCATAAGCTTTCTGGTAGTCTCTACGATCTCATCACGGGATACGTTAGAAAAACGTATATACAGCACTGTCCCCAGGATCAGCATGATGAACACCGAGATCACAGAAAAGGAAAACATAAGTGTGGTTTGCATTCCCCTGGGTTTTAGTCTGTTCAAATATTTCAAAAACTTATTTCTCACTTGTTCCATGCTCCGTCCTGTACTTTGAGGGAGATACGCCGAATCTCCGCTTAAAAACATAGCTGAAGTAATTCGGGTCTGTATATCCTACACTTCTGCCGATAATATAACTTTTTTCACTGGTCTCGATAAGAAGCCTTGCAGCCTGATCCATTCGGTAATCTGTCAGATATCCGGTAAAGGATTTCCCCGTTTCTTTCTTAAAGGCAGTGGAAAAATAAGAGTTGGATACTCCCAGAACCTGACAGATACTGTCCAGAGAAAGATTCTCATCGCTGTAATTATTCCGTACATACTCTTCTGCCTTGGAGACGAAGGACTGGGTAGATCTGCTTCTGGCCAGGATCAGATCCTCCCGGAAGAACAGACTGATGTTCGTCAGCCATCTGTGCAGTTCCTCCGGCTCCATATCCAGAAGCCGCACATAAAGCTCTCTCATATCTTTGGAAAGAAATTCCTCTGCAATATGATTATTTCCTGCAAATCTGTACAAAGCACCCAGCAGCTCCATAATATCCATATGGTGCTGCTGCAGGGATTTTTCCGGAAAAGACATCCGGGCCAGATATTTCCCGGCCTCCTCCCTGACTTCCTCCTCAGACCCCAGACGAATCATCTTAAAAAGCTTCGACAGTTCTCCCTCGTTGTCTCTCTGAGGCTGCCGTGTCTCCTGAGGTGCGATCTCCATAATATTGATGGCCCTGGAAGCTCCGTAAAGAACCCTGTAGGATACTGCCTCTCTGGCTCCCCGGTAAGACTGGGCCAGGTCTGCGATATCCCTGCAGACCTGGCCGACTCCCACAGTAACCACTGCCCCCAGGATCCTGTGGACATACTTGCAGAACCGGTCACATTCATCCGTAAGCTCAGAGATCTCGTTTTCATTTCTCAGCTGGCAGAGCATGACTGTGTTTCCAAGGTAAGAAAAACTTTTGCTCCGCCATCTCTCTTCCAGTTTCTCCCGGGCCTGCTTCTGTACAGAAGTTGCCAGAAGCTGCGGCTGCATATTATCCGGCAGCTGGGTGGAAGAAGTATGGACCACAAGACAGCAGTGCCAGGGGCCCTCAAAGGAAATCTGGTAATCGGAAAGAAATTTCCGGATCTCCTCCTGATCCAGTTGTCCTTCTATCAGGGCCGAATAAAAATCCGCCTGGAGAAGAGGCAGAGACTCCATATAGTGCTTTTCCAGAGTAGCTACATTTCTCTTTTCGCTGATTTCCTGATCCAGCTTGATCTTTACCTGGGTGAGTACGTTGGTCAGCTCTATGGAGTTCACCGGTTTCAGTATGTACTCCTCCACTTCCAGATGGACCGCCTCTTTTGCGTATTCAAATTCATCATAGCCGGTAAAGAGCAGGATCTTGGTAGCCGGGAACTCTGTCTTGATCCTGCCGGAAAGTTCCATACCGTCCATATAGGGCATTTTAATATCCGTCATTACCACATCCGGCTGAAACTCCTCCACCATTTCCAGAGCTTTCACCCCGTTATTGGCATAGCCGATGACGGAAAATCCAAGCCCTTCCCAGTTGATCTTTTTCATGATAACCTGTATGACCTCTTCCTCGTCATCTACCAGAAGAACTGTATATATATCCATATTTTCTCTCCAAATCCAAAATTAGCAAGCGATTTTAGTATTATAACAAAAATTCGGCTGATTGTCAGTACCAGCCGTGCAAGCACGGCGGCTGCTTGCCGGGCTTATCGCACAAAGAAGCTGCCGCCAAGATCTCCTGGGATCTTTATGCGCCAGCCCCTTTGAGCAGGAATATAATTATTTTTTCTGAACGTATTTCAGACAGTCAAGGGTTACTGCTACAAGAATGATAATGCCTGAGAATACGAACTGAAGGTTTGTGTCAATACCCAGAATGGTCAGGGAATAGGTCAACGCAGTAAAGATCAGCACACCTACAACCACTCCGGAAATTTTACCGATACCACCGGTAAAGGATACACCGCCTACTACACAGGCTGCGATGGCGTCTGTCTCCCAGCCCTGTCCGTAAGCTGCGGAACCGGAACCAACCATACGGATACATTCCAGCCAGGAACCGAATCCATAAAGGATACCTGCCAGGATAAATGCTCCTACGGTTACTGCGAATACAGAAATACCGGAAACAGAAGCCGCTTCAGGGTTTCCTCCTACTGCATACAGATTTTTTCCGAATGTAGTTTTATTCCAGATGAACCAAACGATAGCGATAGCTGCCACAGCCCAGATGATAATGGTAGGGAATCCATTGATCTTGGGGATTACCATATTCGGGATTGTAGGTTCAATAGCACCGAAGGATACACCTTTTGTGGCATATGTAACAATACCGAAGATCATAAGCATGTTTGCCATGGTTGAAATAAACGGGTGCATCTTGAATTTTGCAGTGAAGAAACCTGCAATAGTCGTAAATATCGTACACAGAAGAATACACATGATCAGAGCAAAAATCATTCTTACTACGATCGGCAGTCCTGTAAAATCAAAAATGTGTCCGAACACACCGCCGGTATTGATTCCCTGATGCATGATAATAGTTGCCGTGGTCATACCCATACCGACCATACGTCCGATTGACAGGTCTGTACCTGCAAGGAGGATCAGGCCTGCAACACCCAGCGCCAGGAACATTCTCGGCGAAGCCTGCTGAAGGATGTTCAGCACGTTATTATAGGTCAGAAGAGGAGAACCTTTCACCATCGGCGTGATGATACACAGCATGATAAACACCAGGATAATGGCAATATACAATCCGTTCCGCAGAAGGAACTGTCTGCGGTTAAAGGTATATTTATAGTTCTCCCATTTCTGGGCTCTTGATTCCATAAATGTAAATTTAGACATACGAAGCATGTCGATCAGATGATATCTGTGGTTGAATGCCCCATGTCTTCTGTCTTTTATAGTCTGGTAATCCTTTTCCAGCTCCATCTTTGCATCAAACCGACGGTTTTTATATACATAATTTTCGTCTTTTATTTCCTGATGAGCGGAAAGCTTTGAAACGATTTCCTGGTGTTCTTTCGCCAGTTCTGCAATTTTCCTGTTGTATTTTTCTTTTGCTTTTATTTTTTCCTGGGCACAGCTTTCTTTCACCGGCTGGAAATATTCTTTGTCAAAGTGGTCGTTTAAGTAGCTTACACCCTGAGAAATCAGTTTTGATACTTCATCTTTGTTTTTTGCCTCCACAGCCTTTGCCTTTTCCAGCTGTCTGCGGAGTTCTCCCAGACGGTTTTCCTTTTCCCCTTTGGAAAGAGAACGGTCTCTTTTTACACCATCTATTGTATTCTGGAGAGCTACCACCTGATCTGTTCCATCTTTTCTCAGGCCATCGATCTGCTCCTGAATCTTACCAATATAATCATCAATGGGCTGACGCAGCTTCGTCTCCTGTTCAGCCGTCAGAATCTTATCATTAGCCATATCTTTTCATCTCCCTTTTTTTATCCTGCGAGGTCCTTGATTCCTTTTTCATATATCCATGAAATTTTCCAGCCTCTGCCTCTCATTATTACAGGTATTTTGCGCTGAGCCTTAAAAGCTCCTCCTGATCTGTCTCCTTTGTATTCACAATGCCGGAAAGATGTCCGTTTGACATAACACCGATACGATTTGTGATACCCAGGATTTCCGGCATTTCTGAGGAAACCACGATAATGGTCTTCCCCTGTTTTGCCATGTTGATGATCAGCTCATAGATCTCATATTTGGCACCTACGTCTATACCTCTGGTAGGCTCGTCCATCATAAAGACCTGAGGCTGGCGCTCCAGCCATTTTCCGAAGATCACCTTCTGCTGATTTCCGCCGGAAAGACTGGTGATCATGTCTTCCGGGCCCATGCATTTGGTATGCATAACTTTGATCTCTTTAGCTGTAGCCTTTGTCATTTTGGAATCTGAAAGGGCAATTCCCGATTTATAATGATTCAGGTTTGCGATAGTCGTATTAAAAGTCAGATCTCCTTTCAGGAAAAGTCCGTTGGCCTTTCTCTCTTCCGTGATCATGGCAAAACCATGATCCATGGCTTCTTTTGCGCTTCCGAAATTCATCAGTTTATTGTTGAAGTATACCCGGCCTGCCGCTCTGGTCCGGACACCGAAAATGGTTTCCAGAAGTTCGGTACGTCCGGCACCTACCAGACCGTAAAGTCCGAAGATCTCTCCTTCCCGCACATCAAAAGAAATATCCTGGAGATGGGGTTCAAACTTTGTAGATAAATGCTGGACGGAAAGGATCACGTCCTTAGGCTGGTTGTCCACAGGGGGGAACCGGTTCTCCAGAGAGCGGCCAACCATGGCAGCGATCAGTTCGTTCATGTTGGTGTCTTCTGCCCGCTTGGTCATAACCAGATTACCGTCACGCAGTACGGAAATATCATCACATATCTCGAAAATCTCGTCCATTTTATGAGAAATATAGATTAGTGCGATTCCCTGTTCTTTCAGCATGCGCATCATTTCAAAAAGTTTATCTACTTCCTGTACTGTAAGGGAAGAGGTAGGCTCATCCAGTACAATAACCTTAGAATTATAAGAAATTGCCTTAGCGATCTCACACATCTGCCTCTGGGATACAGACATATTCCGCATTGGCTGAGTAAGGTTTACTGTCATACCCAGTTTTCTGAAAAGCTCAGAGGCTTCCTTTTTCATTCTGCCCTCGTCCACGATCCCCAGAGAGTTTACCGGGTAGCGGCCCAGGAACAGATTATCTACTACATTTCTTTCCAGACACTGGTTCAGCTCCTGATGAACCATAGCGATGCCGTTTTCAAGGGCATCTTTCGGTCCGGAAAAGCTTACTTCCTTACCGTCGAGAAAAATGTTGCCTTCATCCTTCTGATAAGTACCGAAAAGGCACTTCATCATAGTGGATTTTCCGGCGCCGTTCTCACCCATAAGGCCCATAACCGTTCCCCGGCGCACATTCAGGTTAATGTGGTCCAGAACCCGGTTTCTGCCAAAGGATTTGCTCATTCCCCGTATCGATAAGACAATGTCATCTTTCTTATCTGCCATTCTTTTCACTCCTGTACTATATATTATTCAATGAAAGCCTGCTGTGCCTTGAAAGCAGGTTTTCCTTGTAAAAAGAAGCCGAAGCTGCCGCAGCCGTATTCTGCGGCAGCCCCGGCCGGGTCCCCTTGCTTTTACTGGTTCAGCAAAGCTGTATAGGAAGCTGCGTTATCTGTCTTAACCATGTTGATGGCGAATGCGTCATACTGACCCGGATTTCCCAGACGGTTTGTAATGTTGGACTCTGTCTGTCCGTCACCGCCAATGTAGTCAATATCCAGATTCATCAGATCATCATAGTTCTGAAGCAGAGGCTGATAGGTGGAGCTCAGGAAGTTATCAGAAGCATTGTAGATATCCAGCCATACTTTCTTGGTTGGGTGTGAGCTTTCATCTAACTGATTGGATACAGGCTCATAAACTTTTGTGGAGTCTGTAAAGTCCTGATAGTTTTCAGCAGTAACTGCAACGTTTAATGCGTAGTAGGAGCGCTCTTCTTCGTTATATACATATACATCATCAGAAAGAACGTTTCCGGCCTCGTCTGCTGTTCCGATACCTGTGTCTACATCTACGCCGTCAAGAGCGTTTCTGAGAACACGAAGTGTCAGGTAAGCCTGTACATCTGCATGCTGGCTGATCGTTCCGCCATAGCCTTCAGCGATGGCTGCCACTGCATCGTTGTTTGCATCATATCCGAAAGTCGGTACATCATTGTCTTTTGACCAGGCATTGAACATGGACATTCCCATACCATCATTGTTTGAAACAACGACATCGATCTGATCGCCAAAGGAGGAAGACCATGTACCGATAGCATTTCCTGCTGTAGCTGCGTCCCAGGTAGCTCCTGCAGAGTTCTTCATTTCCTGAGAAGCCAGCTCACGGACTGTATAGGTCTTTCCGTTTACCTCAATGCTGCCGTCCTGTACAGCAGAAGCTGAGCCGTCTGTATTTGTACCAATAGGTTCACTGTCAATGCTTCCATCTTTTTCAACGCCTGTTCCCAGAGCCTTGCGTACACCTCTTGTACGTGCGATGGAGTCGTTATGTCCGATATCGCCGATTGCCAGAACATAACCGATCACGCCGTCACCATTGCGGTCAATGGTATCGATATTTGCTTCAATGTAATCTTTAACCATGGTTCCCTGAAGTTCAGCACCCTGGTTCGCATCAAATCCTACATAATATGTATCCTCATTGAAGCTCAGAGCAGCCATATCCAGTTCTCCTGTGGAGCTGTTAGATGGCTGACGGTTAAACCATACCAGTGGTTTGTCCTTGTTTGCTACAGTTCCGGAGTCTGAGGAACCGGAGCTGCTGGATTCTGTAGATGTGTCTGTTCCCCCTGATGAGGAGCCTCCCTCAGAGCCGCAGGCTACTGCTGAAAGCCCGAACAGAACTGCCATTGTCAGTACAACGATTCTTTTTTTCATATGCGTTTTCTCCCTTCCGTTTCACACTTTATGTGTGCTCTTTGTTTATATTGCCAGTATAAGGAAAATCTCAGAAAGAAAACATAGAATATTTTTCTGTGAACATTGAAATTTTTAAGATTCTATTGTTCATATAGAACATATTTCCTTGTTTCTCGTCAGCCTTAATCTAGCAAAGTGTTTCCCTGATGATCCCGCCACCCGTCTTTCAGTTTTAACACCATAATACTTTCAGAGTGATTCTTTTCCTGAATTCTTACAGTCAGCATATTTGCTGGCTTTTTTTGTTTTTTAAAAACTTGACAAAATATTTTTTAATCCCTTTATTAAATGGTGTTATGGTGTTATAATGAGGAGAGGTGATTTTATGGCTTACTTTTTAAAAAAATCCAATCTGAAAAAAGGCACTTATCTTCAGATTTATGAAAGTTTTTATGACCCACGCAAGAAAAATACCGCGCACCGTTCTTATAAAGCCCTTGGTTACGTCCACGAACTCCAGGAAAAAGGAATCGAGGACCCGGTTGCTTTCTTCAAAGATGAGGTTGCCCGATTAAATCAACAGCTGGCAGAGCAACGTCAAAGCGAGAAAGATTTGCAGATCTCCGAGGAAACTCCCGAAAAGCTCCTGGGCTACTTTCCTCTCAAAAACCTCAATGATTCTCTGGACGTAAAGAAATATATCAATCTTATGCAGACTGCTACAGATTTCAAGTTTCATGTATTTTCCCTCCTCTCTTCTCTGATCTATTCCAGAGCGGTCTGCCCCTGCTCAAAAGCAAAAACTTTTGATGAAGTACTGCCAAAGCTGTATGAACCTGCCAGATTTTCCCTGAACCAACTGTATGCAGGACTGGAGTATCTCGGCTCCGAATATGAAAAGATCATTGAGATCTATAACCATCAGATCAACAGGAAATATCCCTTTGATACTTCTCATACTTATTTCGACTGTACCAACTTTTACTTTGAGATCGACAGGGAGGATGATTTCCGCCGGAAGGGGCCTTCCAAGGAGAATAGAAAGGATCCGATTGTTGGAATGGGCCTCCTGCTTGACGCTCATCAGATCCCGATCGGGATGAAGGTCTATCCTGGCAACGAAAGCGAAAAGCCTGTGATCCGTAAGGTGATCGATGACCTGAAAAGCCGGAACAACATTTCCGGAAAAACCATCCAGGTGGCGGACAAAGGATTAAACTGTTCGGAAAATATCCTCCATGCAGTAAAATCAGGAGATGGATATCTTTTCTCCAAGTCTGTAAAACAGCTTCCGGAAACAGAGCAGGTCTGGGTTTTATTGGAAAATGATTACCGGGATGTCAAAAACGAAAAAGGGGATCTTCTTTATCGGATCAAAGAGTGCGTCGATGATTTTCCATATAAATACACGGACGAACAGGGGCGGGAAAAGATTGTACGGTTACAGGAAAAACGAGTAGCCGTCTATAATCCTCAGCTCGCCAAAAAACAAAAGAATGAAATCAGCAGGCAGATTGAAAAAGCAAAAATCCTCCGGGCAGGCCAGGCAAAAAGATCCGAATACGGGGACAGCGCAAAATTTGTGACCTTTCAGGCCGTTGATGAAAAAGGGAAGAAATCAAAAGATAAAGTAACGGTGCTTATGAATGAAAAAGCGATCGAAAAAGCACAGGCACTGGCTGGTTATAATCTTTTTGTTACATCAGAGATCCATATGTCAGACTCAGAAGTATACCATACATACCACAACTTATGGCGGATTGAAGAATCCTTCCGGATCATGAAGTCACAGTTGGACGCAAGGCCAGTGTATCTCCAGAAGGAAGATACTATCACAGGCCATTTTCTGATCTGCTATCTTGCTGTCCTTTTGACCCGCCTGCTGCAGTTTAAAGTCTTAGGAGACCGGTATTGTTCCGAAGACATCTTGAACTTTTTTAAACAGTTCCGGGCGGCCGGATCTCTGAAAGGAAGTACATAAATCTAACAAGGAACTCAACCTTTATCCGGGAATTGTCACAGAAGACAGGACTTCCCCTCACCTCATATTTTCTCACGGAATCACAAATAAAAAAGATGTTAAGTCACAGGTTTTAATCTGTGGCTTAACACCAGTTTTTATCATCCAACTCTGAAAGTCAGGTTTTATTGTAATCTAGTATTTTACATTTTTCAACTATTTCCGCCTTAAGTTCCTGAACTAAAGCAGATTTACCCCGATCATTACCAGTCCCAGGATTACCAGTACGGCTCCGGTAACACGGTTCAGAGTAATAGGCTCTGCCTTGTTTGCGAAACGGGCTGCGATCTCTGCCCAGATCAAGGTAAAAATGATACAGAGTACCAGGCAGCTTATGTCCGGCATCCCTCCGATAGTAAAATGGCTGACCGCTCCGGTAAAAGCTGTAAAAGTCATAATAAAAACGCTGGTCCCCACCGCGGTTTTCAGCTCATATCCCAGAACAGAGGTCAGGATCAGCAGCATCATCATTCCCCCGCCGGCGCCTACAAATCCACAGATGAAGCCGATGACAATACCGCAGACCACAGACTGGATCACCCGGACCTTTCTGCTGACTCCATTCATGAGTTCTTTGGTGGTCATAACCGGTTTGGCAATAAATTTCACACCCAGAAGTAAAGTCATGATCACGGAAAAGCTCCCCATAGTGCTGTCTGGCATAAGGCTTGCCAGCCAGCTTCCCACCATGGTCATAACAAGGACGGCAGCCATCATGATCAGACCGTTGCGAATGTCCAGGTTTTTATTCTTCCCGTAGGTATAAGCGCTGGCGGCGCTGGCCAGCACATCACTGGCAAGAGCGATTCCCACCGCCTGGTAGGCCGGCATTCCCAGGAAAGTGATCAGCATGGGACTGATCACAGCGGCTGCGCTCATCCCTGCAAAGCCGGTGCCCAGACCTGCTCCCATTCCTGCAATAAAACAGACAATGATCTCTAACAAAATTCTCATCCCTTTATCGTAAATAGTCATAGGATCTTCCAGGATCCCTTTGAGAAGATATTATAGCATAAAGCAAGGAGCCAAGTGAATATTTATATTCATTTGGCGTCCGCCGACGATACGAGCTGTTTGTAGTTAGTATAGTGCAAAGCGGAAAACCAAGAGAGTATCCGTTGTTTATTTCTATTTTCTGTATCTCTTTCATTTAACGTTTTGTTATAAATTTGTGATGTTTTTGCATAGTATATTGTGATGTATTGAGTTATAATGTAAAAATAGCAGTAATGCCATACTTCTTATTAAAAAACGAGATTCAAGGAATCAAAGGATTTTGGACAATGAACATTTCAAACACTAGATCACATTCAAATAACGAAAAATTTCTTTTCATCCTGCCGTTTATTATTCTGTTTCTTAGTATGCTGGTCATACATATGAACATGCAGCTTGGCACTGGAGATGACGTCATTTTTCTGTCATATTCACAGGAATCTGGATTTTCTCTGATCCAATGGCTGCAGACTCGTTATGCCACATGGTCTTCGAGAACATTAATAGAAGCGCTTATCATCCTAATGGTAAACCTGCCTTCGGTCGTCTGGAGGATTGCCGACACAGTAGTCATAGTTATATCGGTCGCCGCTCTTACCAAGCTTCTTATGAGGAGAAAATACAGGATATACTACAGCGCTTTCTTCTGCCTGCTGTTCCTTATGCTCCCGTACCGATATATGTCGATAGCCGGATGGATCGCAACGACGTTAAATTACATGTGGCCCCTTACAGCGGGCCTCATCGCCTTATACCCCATTCGGAAAATATATGAGGGAAGGCCTATAAAACCAGCTGAGGGAATACTGTACTGCGCCTGTCTGATATTCGCATGTAATTCAGAACAGATGGCAGTGGTTCTCCTCCTTGCATACGCCGGAGCGGCTGTATATTTTTCTTATAAAAACCATTCTCCATTTGCATTATTCCGAAATTGCAAGTATCTGCTCCTACAGCTTATATTTGTCATATGTTCTTTTATTTACATTTTCACATGTCCCGGAAACAGCGTGCGTATCCAGGCCGAAAGCGACATGTGGTTGCCGGAATTTATGGATCTTACTTTTTGGGATAAAGCATCTCACGGTATCTCTATCACAATAGACACGATGTTTTTCCTTCAGGATTTCGTGCTTCTGGCTATGGTTGCTATCCTGTTTATACTGATATGTGAGAAAAGCAAAAAACGGAGATGGCATGCGTTGTCCGCTTTACCTGTAATCGCCTGTGTGATCGGTCTTGCGGTATTTTTCCGCACCGAATTTTCGGGATCACCCGATGCAGGAGAAACCTTGCCGCAAACCGATATCATACAGCAGCTTCCACTGATAGCTGTATGTGCGGTTATTATCATTGAATTTTATATCCTATTCGGCCTGACAGAAGGATTTGCCCTCTCATCTGGCATGTTTATTGCCGCACTGGCTACTCAGGCAATGCTTGGATTCTCTCCGACTATATTCGCATCGGGCAAAAGAACCTCTTGGATAATGTGTTACCTTTTTATTGCCTGTATCGGAATCCTTCTGTCAAAATGGAATTTTAACAGTCGCCGTCTGACGCGCTTCCTTTGCACTGCGCTGTCATTATGCGGTCTTATCGGCTTGGGAATAAACTTCCTGACCTGTATCTAAGCACAGTCTTCTCTTATTATTTCTGATAATCTTCCAGAAACGCTGATGGACACAATGTTTCTGGAAGATTCATTTCCTGTAAAGTGTTTCCCTGATGATCCTTCCAGCCTTGAGATATGCCAAAAAATCCGCTATAATTTCCAGTGTTAAAACCTATCATATGGAGAGAATGAAAATGAAAATCGTATTGCAGAATCTTACAAAGAAATTTCCCGGCCGGGGAAGAAAAAATCCCGGTGAAGTGACTGCCGTTGATAATCTCACCTTAGAGATCCCCGACGGAGAACTGGTAGGTCTCCTGGGGCCTTCCGGCTGCGGGAAGAGTACAACTTTAAATCTGATCTGCGGCCTTGAGAAGCCTTCCGGCGGCAGGATCTTTTTCGGCGAGGAAGACGTGACAGATCTTTCCCCTGAACTGAGGGGCGTGGGCATGGTATTTCAGAATTACGCCCTTTATCCTCATCTAAGCGTGCGGCAGAATATCCAGTTTCCCCTGGAGAACCTGAAAGGAAAGGAGAAACTTTCTAAGGAAGAACTGAAAAAACGTGTAAAGGAGGCCGCCCGCCTGGTACAGATCGAAGATCTGATGGACCGCAGGCCAAGAGAACTTTCCGGCGGCCAGCAGCAGCGCGTGGCCATCGCCCGGGCTCTTGTAAAATATCCCCGGGTCCTGCTCCTGGACGAGCCTCTCTCGAACCTGGACGCCAGGCTCCGCCTCCAGACCAGGGAAGAGATCCGGAAGATCCAGAAAAAAACCGGTATCACCACAGTCTTTGTCACCCATGACCAGGATGAGGCCATGAGTATCTGCGACCGGATCGCTGTTATGGAGAAAGGCGTTCTGATGCAGCAGGGAAATCCTCAGGATGTCTATGACGATCCTGACAGCCTCTTTACCGCAAAATTTCTGGGGACTCCTCCCATTAACATATTTCAGGGAAAAGTCAAAGACCAGACTCTGTTCCTGGGAGATGACCCGGTTCTTGCCGCAAAGGGCGTGCCGGACCAGGAGGTCTGGGCCGGTATCCGTCCGGAAGGATTTCTTCCCGATCCGGATGGTCCTCTTTCCTGCGCTCTGGAGCGGGTGGAAGTTATGGGCAGAGATGTGAGTATCCTTGCTTCCCATAGTTCCTGTACTTCTCAGACCCTCCGGGCCATTGTAAACGGCCGGGAAAGCCTGAAAGATATTTTCGGTATTGTAAAATTTCGCCTGAAGCCCGGGAAGATCTTTCTTTTCCGGAAGGATACCGGGAACCGGATCCCTGTGGACCTCTGAGGAAAAACGGATCTGAAATCTTAAGAAAGGAGAAACCTGCATATGAACAGCAATAATAAAAAGGCCTGGCTGTACCTTCTGCCTGCCCTCCTTTTTCTCATCATCTTCATGGTATATCCTCTGATCGATGTGTTTATCTACTCTGTGGAGGAGGGATTCAATTTTGCTTCCCAGACCTATTTCGGCGTGGGGCTGTATAACTTTTCCTATGTGCTCCACGACCCCTATTTTCTTCAGGC
>DWUY01000196.1 GCA_019120515.1 Candidatus Blautia avicola
TTTTTTCCCTCTTCCAGCTTCTTCATGCTGAGTTTTTCCCCGCTCAGGCAGAAGCTGTTCTCCCCGTTTTTTGTCAGTTCTACTTCATATTGTACGAACATAGTACCTTCATCTGACCGGGACTCAAATTCATAAGTAACATAGCCGCTCTTGCTGAGCGCATTGATATAATGATAAAAATGAGACGGTATCCGTCTTCCGGAAAGCAGGCATTTCAGGAGTACCATGCAATCCACAACTACTGTTTTCCCGGAACCGTTCTGTCCGTAGATTCCCAGGATACTACCAGTCTTTCCCTGGGAGAACTCCAGCCTGCCATATCCAACGTTTTTAATATTCTTTATTTCCATCGCTACCAGACGAATGATATGATGCATTACAATGTACCCCCTTTGCTTTTTCTTTTATTATATGTTAGGATTCCCGTTAAGTCAATTCTTATTCTGTTTTCGTTAATATTTTTAACATTTTTATTTTTATTATTCATTCACTAAGAAAAATAGCATCCTTAACCGATAAAGTCAAAGATGCTATCTCTGTTTCACTTGTAAATCTTCACCTCATCCGGACAAATATCCTGGCGGTATCCTTTAAATACCGGCTGGCGGAGTGCCTGCCTGGTATTCGGCATATATTCTACGGTACATACATGATCCGGCATTACCCAGACAGCATCCTGGTTTCCTGTAGGAAGCAGCTGGAAGGGATTTTGCCCGGTTGCTGTTAGCGCCGATACTGCCTCTGAAGTAACACCAGACGTCACATGGCCTTTATATACCAGAAGCCCATTCCTATATTTTGCCAGGATCAGGCTGTAGGTGTGCTTTCCCTTCCTGATATATCCAGCGACAATGAAATCTTCATCCGCCATCCGCTTGCACTTGATCCAGTCCCGGCTCCGTTTTCCCATCAGATATGCACTGTCTTTTCGCTTTGCCACGATGCCTTCCAGTTCTCTTTGTTCTGCAGCCTGATACAATGCGATCCCCTGTCTTTCGATATAGCGGGACACTGCAATCCGGTCATTCTCTGTAACAAGCCTCTGCAGGACATCCTTCCGCTGCATCAGCGGCTCCCATAAAAGTTTCCTGTCATCAGCATAGATACAGTCAAATGCTACAAAAGAGGCAGGAAACCGGGCAGCTTCCAGTTCAATCTTAAACCGATCTGTCAATAACGTTCTTTTCTGCAGCGCATAAAAATCCGGAACGCCCTTTTTCAGCACCACGATTTCCCCGTCCAGGATACACTTCCCGGATACATTCCGGTATATCTCAGATAGCTCCGGAAACCGGGAAGTCATCTGCATATTCCGTTTGTTCCTAAAATCCACTCCTGTATTGTCCATGTAGGCCAGACACCGGAATCCATCCATTTTCAGCTCATAGATCCACTCCGGATTATCAAATGCCTCTTCCTGCCGGCCAATCAGCATAGGGCTGGCACTCCTGGTAGCAAACAGATCCATCAGGCACTCCCGATCTGGTGCTGACCACCAGAAAGCTCCAGGCTTTTCTGCAGCGCTTCCATCAGATCGATCACATTGGACGGGCCGCTGGTATCCACTGCGACGATTTCCTGGCCCTGTATCTTTTTGTGAATCGCCTCCCGCAGTCTTGCCTGGTACTCGTCCTGAAATGCCGCCGGTTCAAAAGGTTTTGTCATGTTTTCAATCAGCATTTTCGCCATATTCAGTTCATTCTCTTCCAGCTTCATTTTCGGCACGTTCTTCGGTACAGCTGCGATCTCATCCTGATAGAACAGTGTTTTTACAATAATCCCGTCTTTTGTCGGATACAGAACCAGCAGCTTTTCGTTGGTTCCCATGACGGTTTTTGCTATGGCCACTTTCCGCTGTGACAGAAGCGCCTGCCGCAGAAGCTCGTATGCTTTTTCCGCTCCGGTCTCCGGCACTGCATAATAATCTTTCTCGTAATAGATCATATTGACCTCTGACATCCGGGCAAATTGGATGATGTGGATAGTCTTATCCTTTTTCGTCTTGATCTTCTCCAGTTCCTCATTGGTCATGACCACATATTTCCCTTTTTCGTACTCATAACCTTTGATAATATCATCGCTGGCCACTTCTTTGTTACAGTGCCTGCAGTATTTCTTGTATTGGATCCGCTCCTTGCTGTCCTTGCACAGCTGATTAAAATGGATATCATTGTCTATCGTCGTTTTATAAAGCCCCACCGGGATCAGCACCAATCCCATAGAGATGCTACCCTTATGTGCAACTGCCATATCATCACCTCGTTTTTGGGAATAGTATCTGTAAATGAAGGGAAAATATGCAAAAAGAACAGCCGCCTGCTCAGTAGAGAATCAGGAGACTGTTCAATATATCTCTAAAAATTAGGATTGAACAAAATCGCTGCGCGATGGCCTGCCAAGGCTGTGGCATAGCGATTTTGTTCAATTCCAATTTGTCTCTTCATTCCTTCGCCGCTTCCTTCTTTGCTTCCTCCAGCGGGAAATTCGGTATCTCTTCCAGCAGCTTCAGCCCGATCTGCTGTTTCAAATCCTCATCCACAACCTTTTTCACGCTTCCAT
>DWUY01000197.1 GCA_019120515.1 Candidatus Blautia avicola
TTTCGCCAATGTTTCCAGTCCTTCTACCGACTGGTATTTTTCCAGTACTTCCGTGAGAGCCTTCACCAGTCCTTTAAAACGGTTGATCCCTCTTGTCATGGAATAGAGATTTACCTCATTCCAGCTTTCCAGAAGCTCCTTCTCATAAGCCTCCAGCCCCCACTCTTTTACCATGCAGGGACCAAAACACCTGAAGTGTTTAATATCCATACTGTCAATGGCACAGCCGTCTGAATCGATGCAGATCAGATAATCTCTTTTTTTCTCAAACCCGGAAAATGGGTCGTTCATAGTATCACGCTCCTTCCTGAAATTTGTGCAGAGCCACAGAGAATTCTTTCTTTTTCTTCTGCCTCATACCTAAAATTTACCATTTTTGTACAGAAAAGCCAGAGCTAATTTATACTATTTTTCTGATGATTTTTAGTTGCTCTACGGTTTTCTCGTGCAATGTTGATTTTCCGTAAATTCTTTTTCCATTTTTTCAAAAAAACCTTTTACCATCAGGCCAAAGCCTCCCATCAGGATCCCTGTACAGATCAGGATCCAGGCAGTCCCGCCTGCAAAGCAGTCAAACAGAAAGCCGTAAAAGATCTGTCCCAAAGGCTGGATGCACTGGGAAAAGGAACTTGAATAAGAGGAAACCTTCCCCATCATATTGCCTGGCGTCAGTCTCTGGATAAAGGAAGTGGCAAAGATGGAAAACCCGCAGGCGGCAAGCTGGATCAATACAGTAAACACCACCAGCGTCCCGTACCGGATATAAGGATTCCCGGACAGCAGGAAAAAAATTCCCGGCGGGATCAGAAAAAATCCAAGCGCGCCTATGAGCAGGTATATATTGTTTCCATTGATCCTGGAGGCTCCCAGACCTGCCAGGATTCCTCCTGCTATGGCTGCCAGGCCTACAGCGCTTTCTGAAAAGCCATAGTAAATGGAGCTCAGCCCCAGAACATTCCGGATAATATAGGGAAATCCTACCGCAGTTACCCCCTGGATCAAAAACAGGACCACGCTGATCACACCGAAGATTTTCAGAATGGCCGGCCGCTCTCTGGTTATAAGGCGGAGACTATCCAGAAAATCTTTTTTCACCAGAAGCAGCGGATTTTGACCTTCCTTTTTCTCATACTCCGGACCGTTCACTTTTATCAAACATTCAAAACATGCGGTGAAGAAAAAGCAGACGACTCCTGCATACATAACCGGCTTTAATCCAAAAGCCGTATAGACCAGGCTTCCCAGTATAGGGGAGAAAAAGGCGGACAGCGCGTTGATCTGCATGACCACCGCATTTGCTCTGACCAGATTTTCCCCTGTCTGCATAAAAGGGATACAGGACTGGACCGTCGGCGTCTCAAAAGCTCCCAGAACGGACTCAAAGAGCAAAAGCATACAGATTACTGCCAGGCTGTTGCTCTCCCGCATAAACAAAGCCGCCAAAAGCACGCCCAGACTGGCAAGGAAATCCAGCCCTGCCATAATGTTCCGCTTATTTCCCCGGTCAGCCAGGATCCCTCCCAGGGGAGAAAATAATACTGCCGGCACCATAGATGCTGCCAGGAATCCGGCATATGCTGCCGCTGATCCGGTCTTCTCCAGGACATACATAGACATGGCAAAATCCAGGATCCCGTTTCCCAGAAGAGAGCTGGCCTGTCCCGCTATGAGAAGAGAAAAATTTCTGTGAAAAAGTTTTGATTTCATAATTTTATTCCTTTCTAATATATTTTATAATTATCTAATTTATCAAGAATAAGAAACGCACAAATCCGCAGGAACTTCCCCTTTGTATATTTCAGTCTGTAGGTTTGTGCGTATTCTTATAATTAGATATTTATAAAATATATAATAGGTTAAAATTAGATATATGTCAAATATTATTCACTGTATTGACTTTTGGTATCTTTATAGGTCACAATAAGTACTTGTACACAAGTCTTTCTATAATCTTTGTATTCAATATGGTTTTTTCCGTTTCAAAAGTAAGTATCAGACTTTCACCGGGATATATTCCGTTTTCCTCATATGCCAGGATTTTTCGGACTGCGTTCTGAGCATATGCAGGATCGTCCATTCTGCCGTCATGTTCCCAGTAAATTTCCTGCTTTGTCTTTCTTGATAAAAATGTAAAATCCGGATAAACGATCCCGTATCCTTTCAGATGAAGGGGAGATTCATATTTATAGGCGATCTTATTCCGATAAAAATAGTCCGCCAGGATTTTTTCAGACTTAGAGCGTACACGCTCACCTTTCTCCGTCAGGATCACAGGTGTACCTTCCTGAAATTCTTTCCCTATATAATCTTCAGATACCCACTTTTCTACTCGCTGTTCCCAGGTAGGTATAATAGGACTGATCAGTTTTTTTCTTTCTATATGCTCATCTGAGAATAATTTTTCAATCTCATCTTCCTCATAGTCTCTCGTTATTTTTCTGATCTGCGCCAGTCTTTTTCCTGCCAGTTTTACTACCTTTTCATCATAAGATTTCTGAGCAAGCCTTTGGATCAGCTGCTCTTCTGTTTTCGGAAGATACCTGCCATTTTTCTTTTCTCCCGGCATACAATGATAATATTGAACCTGCTTCTTACTGCTGGACAAACGCATTGTCCCCTGAGGGGCATCTTTCAACTGTTTCTCCGCCTTTCTTAATATTTTCTCCAGTCTGCTCTGCTCTTTTAATAAGCTCTCTTTAAGATTTGTCATATAAGTTCCCCTTTCTGTAAAACAAGTTTCATATATTTAAAAAATTAC
>DWUY01000198.1 GCA_019120515.1 Candidatus Blautia avicola
CCCTTATCCTCCAGCTCTTCTACATGCTCTCCGATTCCAGTGCTCACGCCGGCAGAGATCTTGGTAGCGGCGATCTTCACCAGGTTATCCCTTACCCTGGCGCACTCTCGTGTAGAAATGGTGATTCCTGCAAAAGGCATAAACAGGCGGTAAGCGCAAACCACCTGGAGAAGCTGGGCCTCGTGAACGTCCATAGGATTGATCTTATCGTTGTTAATAATAGGACGGAGCCTGGGACAGGAGAAGGAAATCTCTGCCTGGGGATATTTTTTCTGTAGATACCAGGCATGCATACCTGTGGCAAAGGCGTCTTTACGAAAATCGTCCAGTCCCAGAAGGGCGCCGAAAGCCACGCCCCGCATACCTCCCATAAGAGCTCTTTCCTGGGCGTTGACACGATAGGGGTAGATTCTCTTATGGCCTGCCAGATGAAGAGTCTCATACTTGTCTGCATGATATGTCTCCTGAAAAACTGTCACATAGTCTGCTCCGCATTTATGGAGATAGGCGTACTCATCAGAATTCATAGGATAGACCTCCAGACCGATGACCCGGAAATATTTTCCGGCAATCTTACAGGCCTCTCCGATATATTCCACCGTAGATTTTTTCCTGCTCTCTCCTGTAAGGATCAGGATTTCCTGAAGGCCGGACTGAGCGATAGCCGCCATTTCCTTATCGATTTCTTCATATGTGAGCTGGGCTCTTTTGATCCTGTTATGGCAGTTAAACCCGCAGTAGATACAGTAATTTTCACAGTAATTTGCGATATAGATAGGGGTGAACATATAAATGGAATTGCCAAAGTGCTTTCTGGTCTCCTTCTGGGCGCACTGGGCAATCTCCTCCAGCAGAGGCAGAGCCGCAGGAGAAAGCAGGGCCTTAAAGTCTTCCGGGGTTTTGTAATCATGAGCAAGGGCTCTTCTTACATCCGCCTCGGTATACAGACTGTAGTCGTAATTTTTCGCAGCTTCCCGGACTTTGTCCATCACATCGCTTTGGATCACCTCCATATCCGGCAGATATTTCATAGGATCCGTCCGCTTTCCTTTTTCCAGAAATTCTTTTACTTCTTCATTGATGATACTTTCGTTTACGTGATTTTCCTGACTCATGATCTCTGCCTCCTAGTCCTGAAGATATCCTGTAAGAGGTGAGGAAGGGCTGGCTCCTTTTTCCATAATTCTTCCCAGTCCTGAAATGTAAGCCTCTCTTCCTGCTTCTATAGCCTTGCGGAAGGCATCTGCCATAAGAGGCACGTCTCCTGCCGTTGCAATGGCGGTGTTGGCCATCACTGCCGCCGCCCCCATTTCCATAGCCTCGCAGGCCTGGGAAGGTCTTCCGATACCGGCGTCTACGATAATCGGCAGATCGATCTCGTCAATGAGGATCTGGATAAATTCCCTGGTACACAGGCCTTTATTGGAACCGATGGGCGCTCCCAGAGGCATGATGCAGGCGGCGCCTGCCTGTACCAGATCTCTGGCCACATTCAGATCCGGATACATATAGGGCATAACAGTAAAGCCTTCCTTTGCCAGGATTTCTGTAGCTTTTATCGTTTCCTGGTTGTCCGGAAGCAGATATCTGGTATCCCGCATGATCTCGATCTTTACCAGGTCGCTGCCGCAGACTTCTCTGGAAAGCCTGGCGATCCGCACGGCTTCTCGGGCGTCTCTGGCCCCGGAAGTATTCGGCAGAAGGCTGACTCCCCTGGGGATATAATCCAGGATATTGGCGGCGCCTCCTTCGTTTACCCGGCGAAGAGCCAGCGTAATGATCTGGGCCCCGGCCTGCTCTACTGCCGCCTTTATCAGATCCAGAGAATATTTCCCGGATCCCAGGATAAACCTGGAGGTAAATTCATGGTTCCCAATCTTCCAAGTGTCTTTTGTATAGTTCATTTTTCTTCCCTCATTTCTTTTTAGTATCATTCAGTATCAGTTCCAGGATCTGGTTTGCCTCGTGGGCAGCGCACAGGGCCACCCTGGGCGCTGCCAGTCCCTGCCCTTCCTCAATCCCGGAAGTACTGTCTCCGCAGAGATAGAAATTTCTTCCCACCTGCCTGGTGACGATCGCATTGCTCCTTCCAAAGCCTCCCATTCCGCTGGCGCATACCAGAGGTTTTTCAGGAAAAAGCTCCAGACAACCGTTAACCAGCATAGCCTTATTTTCCGGCCTGTCAAAAGCTTCGCAGATAATATCTGCCTTCTGAAAAAGCCGGGGAATATTCTCTTCCGTGACCCGTTCGCAGCTAGTCTTTATATCCAGCCAGGGATTGATCTGAAGAAGCTGCTCCTTCAGGGCTTCTGTTTTATCCATACCCAGGTGGGAAATAAAATAATGCTGCCGGTTCAGATTGGTCAGATCCACCTTATCGAAGTCAATAAGGTGAAGATGCCCCACTCCTGCTCTGACCAGAAACACTGACACATGGGAACCCAGTCCTCCAAGACCTGCCACCGCCACCTCCGCATTTCTCAGCTTTTTCACCTCTTCCCCGGTACACCGGGCAAGAAGGGCATTTTGCAGCTCTTCTCTGCAAGGGATCCTTTTCTCCATAAGATCAGCCTCCTCCCACAAAACTGACGATCTCTATCTGATCCTCTTCCAGAATCTCTTCTGTGGGATAATTTTTCTTCGGAACAATCTTTCCGTTTTTTTCCACAGCAACCCGGTCTGTCCGGTAATTTCCTGCTTTCAGAAGACTCTCCACTGTCAGACCGGCCTCCCAGGCTGTCTTTTTTCCATTTACGATCATCTTTTTCTCCTTTCCGGAATCATTGTCACCCAGAGAATAAAAAAGGGTTCATAAAGTAATACACCCGTGGTGGTGTACCCCTTCATGAACCCGTTGGCTCACTCTCAACTGTGATCTGTATTCTGTTTTTATATGGAACCATAGCCCGAAACCTCTCAGATGTCTGTCCTCTGGGGTATCGCATAAAAAGAAAAAAGAGACGGACGCTGCCATCTCCTGAAATCTCGTCTTTCTTCCTACGTTGGCATTATCCAAATCAGGTTCCCGGGTCGAAGTTCACAACTTCCTCTCAGCCTGTTTACAAGCTCCCCCTGTTTTTACTTTTTCAGTATAAGCTTCCCTCTCCTGTCTGTCAAGATAAATTTTTCTACCGGAAATCCGGGAAGAGAAATACTACGATTACTCCGATCCGGGGAAAATAGACGAGGTAGCCGGAGGATTCATCCTATATACTTTTATCGTTATCTTTGCTATAATGTGCCAAAGGCCATCGCTGAGTTGGTATTTGAAGAAGAATTTTTTAATGGCAGCTGATATTGCACGTTACAAAAAAAGCAAAAGGTGCCTTAAGTGTTTTTTCAAACAAGGGAGTATACAAGGAATTACAGTTAAATCAATAGAAGAATTGAATTTTCTACCTATTTACTTAAGAAAAAATGGGAAAAAAGTCAATCTACCCATCTTACTTTATAATTATATGGCATTGTTTATTTTAGCTTCTTTATGTAGATACTGTCCGGATAAGTGGAATCCATTTGTTTTGAGGGATACTACGGGAGAAAGGCGATTGTTAGTTAAATATATTCATTATTGTGAAAGAGCGATTCCTAATTTTGATTTAAATGAGATACATGCAAA
>DWUY01000199.1 GCA_019120515.1 Candidatus Blautia avicola
AACCCACACGATATTGCTACCACAGGCACCTGAAGCCTGCGCGTCTGCCAATTCCGCCACTCCTGCAATTTTTATGAAGTTTTGCGTTTTCGTAAGCGCAAGATATATATTAAATGATTTGTCTTAAATTGTCAAGCAAAAAATAAAAAAACTTTTATGAAATGGATTCTGTAAAAAAGGTTGAAAAAAACAGTATGTTATGATACACTTTTTACAATTTGGGGAAATTTAGGGCTTTTTAGGAAGCCGGAAGGCCAGGGGGATTTCCGACCCCCAGATTTGCGGATTTTGAAGAGGGACCATAGGGGACCTTTGCTCCTGGCAGGAAGATAAAAAGAACAGAAAGGGAGACAGGTGAAAGAATGAAAGCATTTTTGATACTGGAAGATGGGACAGTCTTTACAGGTACCAGTATTGGCTCCAAGAGAGAAGTGATCAGCGAGATCGTTTTCAACACTTCTATGACTGGTTATCTGGAAGTACTTACAGACCCTTCTTATGCCGGACAGGCAGTCTGCATGACATATCCATTGATTGGAAATTATGGTATCTGCTATGAGGACCAGGAATCTTTGAGACCATGGCCCGACGGGTACATTGTAAGAGAATTATCCCGTATTCCAAGCAACTTCCGCTGTGAAGATACAATTCAGAACTTTTTAAAACGATATGATATTCCAGGTATCGCAGGAATCGATACCAGGGCCCTTACCAAGATCCTCAGGGAAAAGGGAACCATGAATGGGATGATCACCACAGATCCGGATTTTAATCTGGAGGAAGTGATCCCGAAACTTCACGCCTATACTACAGGAAAAGTCGTAGAGAAGGTTACCTGTGAAGAAAAAACCGTTCTTAAAGGAAACGGTCCGAAAGTGGCTCTTATGGATTTTGGCGCCAAGGAGAATATCGCCGAATCTCTGAATAAGAGAGGATGCCAGGTTACGATCTACCCGGCTTTTACGAAGGCGGAGGAGATCCTGAAGGATCAGCCTGACGGTATCATGCTTTCAAATGGACCTGGAGATCCAAAAGAATGTACAGAGATCATTAAGGAAATCCGTAAATTATATGACTCTCAGGTGCCTATTTTCGCGATCTGCCTGGGACACCAGCTTATGGCTCTGGCCACCGGCGCGGATACCAAGAAAATGAAATACGGCCATAGAGGGGGAAACCATCCGGTAAAAGATCTGGAGACAGGAAGAGTTTATATTTCGTCTCAGAACCATGGATATGTAGTAGACACAGAGACCCTGGATCCCAAGATCGCGGTTCCGGCTTTTGAAAATGTAAATGATAAGACCAACGAAGGCCTGAGATATGTAGGAAAAAATATTTTTACCGTGCAGTTCCATCCGGAAGCCTGCCCCGGACCTCAGGACTCCGGCTACTTATTTGACCGTTTCATTAAAATGATGGAGGTGACAGAGTAATGCCAAGAAATCCGGATATTAAAAAAGTATTGATGATCGGTTCCGGCCCTATCGTGATCGGACAGGCAGCAGAGTTTGACTATGCGGGAACCCAGGCATGCCGGTCTCTGAAGGAAGAAGGAATCGAGGTTGTCCTGCTGAACTCCAACCCTGCCACCATTATGACGGATAAAGATATTGCGGATAAAGTTTATATAGAGCCCCTTACAGTAGAAGTGGTAGAACAACTGATCCTAAAGGAAAAACCAGACAGCGTGCTTCCTACTTTGGGAGGACAGGCCGGACTGAACCTGGCGATGGAACTGGAAGAAAGAGGGTTCTTAAAGGAGCACAATGTGCGGCTGATCGGAACTACTTCTGAGACGATCAAAAAAGCAGAAGACCGTCAGGAGTTTAAGGACACCATGGAAAAGATCGGCGAACCTATCGCTGCGTCTTTGGTGGTGCGCAATGTGGAAGATGGTATTGCCTTCAGTAATAAGATCGGCTATCCGGTGGTACTGCGTCCTGCCTATACCCTGGGAGGAAGCGGCGGCGGTATTGCCAATAATGAAGAAGAGCTTATTGAGATCCTGGAAAACGGTCTCCGTCTATCCCGTGTGGGAGAAGTTCTGGTAGAGCGCTGTATTGCCGGATGGAAAGAGATCGAGTATGAAGTAATGCGGGACAGCGCAGGAAACTGCATCACGGTCTGCAACATGGAAAATATTGACCCGGTAGGCGTTCACACAGGAGACAGTATCGTGGTGGCTCCTTCCCAGACTTTAGGAGACAAGGAATATCAGATGCTGAGAACTTCTGCTCTGAACATTATCACAGAACTGGGGATCACCGGAGGCTGTAACGTACAGTATGCCCTGAACCCGGACAGCTTTGAATACTGTGTTATCGAGGTAAATCCCCGTGTATCCCGTTCTTCCGCCCTGGCTTCCAAGGCTACAGGATATCCTATCGCTAAGGTGGCTGCAAAGATTGCTCTGGGATATACCCTGGATGAGATTAAAAATGCTATTACCGGCAAAACATATGCCAGCTTCGAGCCTATGCTGGATTACTGCGTAGTAAAGATCCCAAGACTGCCTTTTGATAAATTTATCAGTGCCAAGAGGACTCTGACTACCCAGATGAAGGCTACAGGAGAGGTTATGAGTATCTGCAATAACTTTGAGGGGGCGCTGATGAAAGCTATCCGTTCCCTGGAACAGCATGTGGATTCTCTTATGTCCTATGATTTTACCAACCTGACAGAAGAAGAACTGACAGAACAGCTTCATATCGTAGATGATATGCGTATCTGGCGTATCGCAGAAGCGGTAAGAAGAAAGATTTCTTATGAAACGATACACGATATCACAAAGATCGATATCTG
>DWUY01000200.1 GCA_019120515.1 Candidatus Blautia avicola
CCCCATCCCCTGAAAAAGGGTGGTCTTTAAAGATTCGGTCAGGGTCTCATTAAAGCTGAGGATGGAAATATTCTGGGCATACCAGTAGGTAGGGAAAAACTGCCCGATCCTTCTGACCACTCCGGTGAGCATTTCCAGGGGAACAAAGATCCCTCCCAGAAAGCAGAATCCCAGACTCAGCACATTTGCCATTCCATTTACCGCCGCATCCGTCCTGGCCATAGAGCCAACAAAAAAGGCTGCCGCCAGTGCTCCCAGCATAATGGCAAATCCATTGAGAAGGATCAGCCACCAGTTGGGATTACTCCGGAATTCTGAAAAACAGGTAAGGACTCCGATCCCTTCACAAAGCACCCAGGAAAAGATCCCTACAGTAAAGAAAGCCAGAAGACTTTGGATATTTTTATTCCTCAGGGTCAGGCTGGAAGCCTGGAGCCTCCGGCGGATATCTATATTCTGATATTCTTTCTGGATCAGCCCCAGGACAAAACAAAGGATACTGAAATACAGATAAGGCATAAAACGGAACACATTGTAAATCCCCAGATCCTCTCTGGAACTTTCCAGCTCCACCTCTGCCCGGATATCCCCGGTATCCAGTACGTTTTTCATCGCTTCTTCCTGAGAATAGCCCCCTGCCAGATACACCCTGGCACTGTTGATAAAATCATCAATACGGCCATTTACATAATATTCCCACTGGCTTCCGGATTCCGTAACGGACTCTACTTTTTTCTTTCCCTGTATACAATCTTCATAAAATCCTTCCGGTATGATCACTGCATACCGGATCTGGCTGCTGTAAACAGCCTCTGCCAATTCGTCCATATCATCTTTCATTACCGTCACATCATGATATTTCTCCAGATACTCTTCTAAAGCCTTGGACCACAGACTGTTATCCCGGTCCACCACTCCTATGGAAAGTCTCATCTGTGCATAGGAACCTTCGTTTTGTTCTCTGCCGGAAAGATAAACCATGGAAACTGCCACACCCAGGAAAATCGTACAGTATAGGATAATGGTGGAAATGTTTCTCTTTATGGCGATGAGATAACCTTTATATACTTTCATATCGCATTCTCCTCATTGATAAAACTGCCGTCCCAAAAAGCAGGACGCCAAAAAGCGCCAGCAAGAACAGGCTTCTCTGATATTTTTCCATCTCCTGATAGACCAGCACACTGTAAAAAGCGTCAGTGATCAAAGCCCCCGGATTGAGCCGGTTTATCACCGGAACATATTTCTCGATGGCTTCCTTCACGCCGCTGATCATCAGATCCGCCGCAAAGGAACAGGCCATAGTCAGAGCTACGATAATACCGTTTTTCAGATTTGTGCTCCAGGTTCCTACCGTGCCTACCACCATTCCCATACTGGAGGAGTACATAGTAGCAATCAGGCAGATCACCAGGATCTCCCCCGCCTGTTCTCCCAGATGGATATCTCCCAGGATCCGGCCCATATAGAAAAGCAGCGCCAGGATTTCCCCGAAGCTGATCAGCCAGGAAGAAAGGAGACTGGCAGTAATAGTCTTATACCTTTTTACACAGCCAGCCGCCAGTCTGGCTCCAAGATCGGAAGTATTGGCCTGGACCCCCACGGTATTATACATACCCATAAAGCTTCCATAGAGACAGGTCATGGCAATAAGGGCGAAAAAGTAATTCTGTACATTGTCCAGGGAATCCCCCTGAAAAGTCACCGTTTCTGTATAGCTTCCCCAATCGTTTACAGCCTCTATGGCGGCCGGAAAATTTTCTGGATGTTCTCCTGCGATCTGGGCCAGCATATGTTCATTCTTCTCATAGATATCCAGGGTCTGGGAAAGGATACTGGTATAAGTAGAATCCTCTCCGATCACCAGTTTCTTCTCCTTGCCGCCGTAGAAGATTCCCAGGATCTCATCATTTTTCAGAGCCTCTGCGGCCTCTTCCTCACTCATAGGGAGGATCTGAAACCAGTCCCCCTCAAAGCTTTTCAGATATTCCAGAAAGGCATCCTCTTCCTTGGGATCTGCACTCTGATCCGTGACAAAAGCTGCCTGGACATCTTCCATTGCATGTCTTCCCATAGTCCCTCCCAGGGTAAAATGAAAGAGGGTAGCCAGGATCAAAGGGAAGAGCAGGGTCCAGAAAATATTTGATTTTTCCCGGATATTGACCAGGATCTGTCTTTTCATGATCTGAAACATATCTTTCCCTCCTAATCTCTCAGCTCTTTCCCGGTGATCTCCAGGAATACATCATTTAAAGTGGGCAGCTCGGAAAAACACCTGCCGCAGGTAAGGTGCTCTTCCTCCATGTAGCGGAGAAGACTCAGCAGATGGCTTCCGGTCCCCTCAAAACGCAGGGTCAGATTTTCCTCCTCATAAACAGTGGAAAATACCTGGGGCATATGGCGGATCCTTTCCAGCTGCCCCTCAGTGAGATGTATCCCTTCTATATGGACTTTCTCTCCGGTCTTGATCATATTTTTCAATTCTTCTTTCGTTCCCAGAGCCAGACACCGGCCCTTATCCAGTATGGCGATCCGGCTGCAGATCTGTTCTACCTCTTCCATATAGTGAGAAGTGTAGATAATGGTGGAACCCTGACGGTTCATCTGACAGATTCCTTCCAGGATCTTATTCCGGCTCTGGGGATCTACCGCCACCGTAGGCTCATCCAGGATCACCAGTCTGGGCTTATGGGCAATGCCGCAGGCAATATTCAGCCTCCTGAGAAGTCCTCCGGACAGCTTTTTCGGTCTTTTCTTCTCATAGCCTTCCAGTCCGGTAAAAGCTATAGCTTCCTCCACCAGCTTTTTCCGCTCCCTTTTATCCGGCACGTAAAGGCCGCAGAAATAATCAATATTTTCATAAACAGTCAGCTCATTAAAAACCGCTACATTCTGCATCACGATACCGATCTGCCGTTTGATCTCATAGCTGTCCGGCCCCATCTCTTTTCCAAAGATCTTAATGCTCCCTTTATCAAATTTTAAAAGGGCCAGCAGACAGTTGATCACTGTGGTTTTTCCCGATCCGTTTGGTCCCAGAAGGCCGAAGATCTCCCCCTCCTCGATATCCAGGTTCAGGTGATCCAGGGCTACGGTATCTTTATATCTTTTTACCAGATTTCTGATTTCAATCAAAGACATGTTCCAGTCTCCTTTCCCGAAAAGCCGGCATAAAATACCTGGCCGGTTTTCCTTTCTTGATTCTGACATCATCATACCAGACTTTCTTTTCTCTTCACAGTGTCTCCTGTCAGGATCTGCCATGACAAATGTCACATAGGCATTCCGGGGAAATTATGATATACTAGCCGCAGAGCGGCTAGTATCACTGGCGGTCGCCAAATGAACATAACTGCCCGCTTGGCTCCCCGCTTTGTGGTATACGGAAAATCAGCGAATGTAGCCCTGCTGGCAGCCGGAAAGGAGGAATCTATTTTGAACCGTCTTACAGATAAAGCCCTGCTGCTTCTCTATTCTCTGGGGTCCTGTCTGCTGATCCAGCCAGATCCTGTCTATGTGGGATTCTTTTTTCTGGCAGTGACTTTTTCTGCCTTTTCGGAAATCTGGCGGAAAGATATCTTTCTCCTTCCCGGACTGGCAGTCTACGGGCTGATAACTCTGGCCTTTCCCCAGGGAGTTTTTTTCTATCCCCTGCTGGCCTATGATTACTTCTCTGCGGAACTGCTTTCTTCCCGGAAGCTCTGGCCCCTGATTCCTTTGGGGATCCTGTTTTATTTTCCGGCCTCCGGATATTCTTCTTTTGTGATCTATTATCTTCTGATGGGAATGTTTCTGGGGGGACTTTTATGGTACCGCAGCGATTCTTATGAAAAGCTTTCTCTGGATTATAAAAAGGTACGGGATGATGGGATCGAGCGGAATCTGCTGTTAAAAGAAAAGAATAAAACATTGATCGAGAAACAGAATTATGAGATCTACGCCGCCACTTTAAAGGAACGGAACCGGATCGCCAGAGAGATCCACGACCATGTAGGACACATGCTTTCCCGGGCCATTCTTATGACCGGGGCTATGAAGACCATGTTCCGTGAGCCTGCTGCCGCCCAGCCCCTGTCTCAGCTGGAGGACACTTTAAATGCCGCTATGGATAATATACGGGAAAGTGTCCATGATCTTCATGATGAGGCGGTAAATTTAAGGGAAACTGTGGAAAATCTCATAGCCTCCTTCCATTACTGCCCGGTATCTCTGGAATACGATATAAGCAGCCCTCCTCCGCCCAAAGTGCGGTACTGCTTTATCGCCATCCTGAAGGAGGGACTTTCCAATATTTCCATTCACAGCCAGGGGGATAAAGCCTGGGTAACCCTTCGGGAACATCCGGCCATGTATCAGCTGATCATCCGGGACAATGGCATTGGGAAAGACAGTTCTCCCGGCGGAGGCATCGGTCTTTCCAATATGCAGGAAAGAGTGGAGGCTTTAAAGGGCTCTATTCATTTTGAAAGTACAAAGGGATTTCAGATTTTTGTCACCATCCCAAAAGAAAAACAGGAGTTTACATATGAAAGTTTTGATCGTAGATGATGATTTTTTTATTACCACAGCTTTAAAGACCATTCTGGAGGCAGATCCGGAGATCCAGGTCTGCGGTTTGGGAGAAAACGGGAAAGAGGCCATATCTCTCTATGCCTCCCTGGATCCGGACATCCTGCTCATGGACATACGCATGGAAGAAATGGACGGCCTGGCCGCTTCAAAGGAAATCCTCTCCCGGTATCCCCAGGCCAGGATCCTGCTCCTTACCACCTTCCTGGATGACGAATACATTATCCAGGCTTTAAAGCTGGGGGCCAAAGGCTATCTTCTAAAGCAGGATTACAACAGTATCATTCCTGCCCTGAAAGCCGTATACTCCGGTCAGAGTGTTTACGGCAGCGAGATCACCGCAAAGCTCCCGGGCCTTTTAGCCAGTCAGAAAAGTTTTCCCTGGGAGGAGCATCACATCGGTCCCAGGGAATTAGAAGTGATCGATCTTGTGGCTCAGGGCCTGAGCAACAAAGAGATCGCAGGGAAATTATATTTAAGTGAAGGCACAGTCCGGAATTATCTCAGCACGATCCTGGAGAAACTGGAGCTTCGGGACAGGACCCAGCTGGCGGTTTTTTATCTGCGGAACGCACATGGGCCTTCCCTTTAGAGATTCTCAAAGATCTCTTTCTTCATGAAACACAAATAATCCGTCTACTGTTATCTGCAGCTCTCTGGCCAGGCGAAAGGCCAGAGCCAAAGTAGGATCATATTTGTTATTTTCTATGGCGTTTACTGTCTGCCTGGACACTCCGCATTTTTTCGCCAGTTCCTCCTGGGAGATCCCCAGGGCTTTCCGCAGTTCTCTGATCTTATTTAACATATCAGCCACCATGCCTTTTCTTAAAAAATAACAGCGCCCCAAAATAAACGATGGCCATAGTTGTCAGATGACTAAAGGGATTCATGGTCATCTCCTGTCCTGTTGCCAGGTTTTCGATGATCTCAATGATTAAAGCACCCGTCACTCCCATAAGGGTAAAAGCACTGGCCTTCCAGACAATGATCTGTCTGCGTTCATCTCCCGAACGTACTATAGATATGAGCATGCCAATATCCAATGCTATAAAAAACAGTAATATAGCAGCACAAAAAATTATAATCACTAAATCCTTCGCCATAAGAATCCCCCTTTCAAAATGTCAAATCCTTTTTACACTTTCAGTATAATCTTTGCCGTCTCTGATGTCAAATATTTTTTACATTTTTACTTATACCATTTTTCTCTTTCCTATGCTATGATGAAAATAACCATAAAATTCAAAGTCCGGATATCAGAGGTCCTTAGTTTTCATACACTTAGAGTAACAGATTCACCAAAAAGGAGGCAGCCCATGGAAATTTCTTTTCTCCAGATACAAAATTTTAAATCTATCGAAAATATGATCCTCCGGGATATCGGATCCGCCCTGATCCTGGTAGGTCAGAACAGTGTAGGGAAATCTTCCATTCTCCAGGCCATTGCCG
>DWUY01000201.1 GCA_019120515.1 Candidatus Blautia avicola
GATCATCTCATAGCCGTACATATCCTTTTCTGACAAAAGCTGAAGAAGAAGTAAAGTGGTACTTCCAGAAAGAAGACTTTTATCAATTTTTCCTTCTCCCATAACCCCTGCCTCCTTTCATAAAATCCTTATTTTATATAGACCTTCTATATATCTACCATCTATATATTATACTAAAATTTCCCTTACGTCAACACTCCTGGGACATGGCATGTAAAAAGATCAGCTATCCTGAGTAATATGCTCTCTTTTAGGCAGTTCTCAGTTCTCTGATCTTTTTATAGGATTGCTTTATTTACTTTATCAGTTATGCAGCCGCCGTATGATCTTGCAGATCACTTCGTTCTCTGTAGCCAAAGGTTTCTTATGGGTAAAAAAGATGATCCCGTCTGTAGGAGACAAGATGGTAGAAGTCACATATCCCTCATAAGGATCTAGGATCTCTGCCAGAGGCTGGCCGGTATATACCTCATCTCCAGGACGGCAGAGCCTTCTGTAGATTCCTCCTGTATTGGTCCTGACAGACATAAGTTCCTCCTCATGGATCACAGTAGCAATATAGCCGTTATGGCAGTTGTATTTCAGGATCCCCATTCTGGTAAGGAAACGAAGGACAGCAGAAACCGCCTGCTGGGCGGATTCTTCATCTATGAAGTCTGTCTCTGCAGTATAGAGCGAAAAGGCATTGGTATCCCAGATCTGCCAGTTATAATTCAGAGTTGTGGTATCAATGGGCCTGGGTTTTCTTATGACTACATAGGGAAGGCCGAAAAGCCCGGCCAGGCTGGTGTTCTGCTTTCCGGTATCCATCATACGGACATGGGGAACAAAGTCCCCGGGCATATAGAAACTTGCGAACTGGATACCATAATCATAATCCTTCACCTTTTCAAATACACCTGCTGCGATCCTCTGGGTAGTCTCTCCCAGATCATACCCCGGAAACATCCGGTTTATATCTGTATTGTCCACAGGCCAGAACCGCTTTCCGATATTCATAGCATGATGATTTATGGACGGTATCACCAGAATTCCTTTATCCTTGGCAATTTTTCCCGCTGCCTCCAGCTCTTCCAGCTTTCTCACGATCTGGGAGCAGACATAAAGCTGCTGGACTTCATTTCCTCTTATGCTTCCCACTATACAGGCAGATTTCTGTTCCTGTCCAAATGCATAGCCGGTTATCTTCAGATCTTCCCGGTATGGAGAACCAAGGGTATAAATCTCTGTTTTTCTCATGCTCTTCCACCTCCCAGTATCCTTCCCAGCAGGGAACCGCTGTAAACTACCGGATACTCTCTTCTTGTAAACACCATACCGGAAACAGGCGCTTTCACCGCCTGCTCCACGTCTCCGGTAAGGGGATTGAGGATTTCTCCCAGAAGATCTCCTTCTTTCACCTGTTCTCCGATCTGCACCTGGGGAACATAGATCCCTGCGCAGTCTGCATTCAGATAGCCGATTTCCTGATCTGCAGACACGATAGGCTTCCGGATCTCTCCCACTTCCCCATCCCAGATCCCCAGGGTCTTCATAACATTTAACAGGCCTTCCACAAGCTGATATCCATAGGCCTTTGTAATGCGCATCCCCACTCCCATCTCTACAACCAGAGTAGGGGTGCCTGCCTGGTTTAAGCTGTAGGCCAGAGTAGATTCCAGCACGGTAGCGTTGGCATGTACCCAGACAAAGTCCACATTAATATCCTTTGCCAACGGGACCAGTTTCTCGGCAGTAAGCTCGTTGATCCGCACCTGAGGAAGTTCCATAAGGAAAATATTACTGGCATGGATATCCACGCAGAGATCTGCTCCTTTCAGGTCCTCCATCAGTCCATAGACCAGGGACTCCATCATAGGCCCTTCTTCATTTCCCGGAAAGATCCGGTTCATATCCAGATCAAACATGGGAATCCCTCTGGTGATGGAATCAATTCCCAGAGGATTCAAAGCCGGATATACATCTACGATCCCTCTCAGCCGTTCCGGCTCCGCCTTCAGCCGCCTGAGAAGCTCGTAGCAGACAAACTGGCCCTCCAGCTCGTCTCCGTGGGTACCGGTTACTACCGCGATCCTCTTTTCTTCCCCCGTAGGATGGGCGGGCATGATCCGGTTTTTCTGGATCCGCAGGCTTTCATCCACCGGCAGTTTCATTGCCACCACTGTTTCCGTCATTTTTTATTTCCTCCACCTTTACATAAATTTTCTGTTCCTGCCCGGCGTTTCCACGGAAACATCCCCGGTCGATCACGCAGTCTCCGTAGTCTCTCCCATGGGCAAGCTTAATATAATATTCATCAATGTGCAGATTATTGGTAGGATCCAGGCCATACCAGCCCTCCTGGGTATAAACTTCCACCCAGGCATGGGTATACCCTTCCCCTATCATCAATCCAGTCACATATCTGGCAGGGATTCCCATATACCGCAGCACCGCCGTCATGATATGGGCGTAGTCCTGACAGACTCCTTTTCCCTGCTTTAAGGCCTCTCCCGCCGTAGTGCTGATATCTGTGGACCCTGACACATAAGAAAAGCCCTCATAGAGCATTCCCATAACACAGACGGCCTTTTCCAGGTTCTCTTCCTTTCCCTGTTCCCTGCACAGCCGTTCTGCTTTACAGGCAAAAGCAGCTATTTCCGGATCCGGGCGGGTATAAAAAGAAGGATACCGGTACATGGGATGAAGAGGCTCTTTTACCACTTCCATTCCCCTTGTCTGAGCAGTCCCGGCTATGGTATATCCGAAAGTCTCATGAGGTCCCTGGCAGCACCCGTTAAGCCGGACGTTGCCAAAGCCGTCTTTTGTCCTGCTCAGATAATCTGCCGGATAAATATTCTGTTCTGTCAGGATGATCCTCTGCCGCGAAGAGTCTCCGGGGATACAGCGCAGGGCAAAATAATGGCTGTTCACCGGAGACGAAAATCGAATTTCCATTCTGTATATAAATCTTAATTTTTTCATATCACCTGCAGGCAGCTCAGGAGATCAGTCCTCCCAGACAGCCCAGTGCCTCCTGATCATAAGATTTCTGATGGTCTTTATCCATAATGATCTGTTCCAGCCGCTTCAGGTTTTCTTCATTATAGTTCAGATTCGTTCTGAACAGACGGTTGGTCAGCTTTCTGAATTCTTTTTCCAGATCTTCTCTATGGTAATCCAGACGGATAAAAAGATCCAGTCTTTCTACATATTTTCCGCATTTCAGGATATTCCTGCAGTCCTCCTGCTCCACATAATCATCGGCGCAGCCCCAGAAAGCCAGCAGATAATCAATGGCCTGCTGCAGTTCCAGAAGGGGCGCTGTAGTCTTATTGCAGGCCTGGAAAGTATCCAGGGCAAGCTGGACATAGGACAGCACATTGCTGCTTAATTCTTCTCGTAGCACCACTGCATTGTCATAGGCCCGTTTCATATTGGATACTACAGAGTCCGGATTATCCTCGTCAAAAAGATAAGACTGGGCAAACTGTCTGTTAGAAGTATAGATATCCGGGATATTCAGCCTTTTACAGTACTTCGCATAAATGCCTTCCGGCTGTTCGATCATATTGTCGTATATATGAAAGAATACCCGCAGTGTGGTATACACTCTTTCCGCATACCGTCCCAGCCAATATAGATGGTCTGCTTTTTCTATTGAGATAATACCCATGTGTCTTTAAATCCTCCTCCCTGTGATGAATTTACTACAAAGGAATCCGGGTTTCTGGAAAACCTGGTCAGTCCGCTGGCCCACACTTTTGTCTCCTTTCCGGATGATACAAAAGCCCGCAGGTCTGCTTTTCGCAGCACAGTCCCGGTTCCTTCGGAAACTTCCATATCCTGAAAATCAATAACCTCCTGGGCAATGAATCTTCTGGGTTCTTTTTCAATGATCTCCTTCATCTGAGAAAGTTTTTCCCGGCTCAGTTCATTTCCAAAGATCACCCCGTATCCTCCGGCTTCCGCCACATCTTTTACCACCAGTTTTTCCAGATGATCCAGGACATATTTCCGGTCCTCCGGATAATAGGGAAGATAAGTGGGGGCATTTTTCAGGATCGGTTCCTGATCCAGATAATAACGGATCATTTTCGGTACAAAATAATAAATTCCCTTATCATCTGCCACTCCATTCCCCGGCGCATTTACAATGGCCACGTTGCCTTTCCGGTATACTTCCATTAGATTTGGGATCCCTATAAGGGATTCAGGAAGAAAAGTGGGAGCATTTTTCAGGA
>DWUY01000202.1 GCA_019120515.1 Candidatus Blautia avicola
TTGCCTACAGCTTCCTTCAGATTCCACCTCACGATGGACACCCTTGCTGTTCAGCTATGTGCTTCGCTGTTGCCTACGCGCACTCGGGACTTTCACCCGTTAGAGCCCGCCCATGGCGGGCGAACTAAAAAGGCTTATCCCCGCCATCATTCAGCAAGGATAAGCCTCTCCTCTGTTCCTCTATTTTGTATATAGTTTAAACAATTTCCCTTCATGGGCCTTTAAGGTAACAGTAAAGCTGCCTTTCGCTTCACCCAGTTCTTTTCTTTCCCACAGATCTCTGATCCGGACGGTATCTTCTGTTTCCAGCTGATCCAGACTGATGGAGAAGCTGTCTTCCCAGTTTGCAGTGTTAAAAGCCGCCGCATAAACATTGCCCTCCTCGTCTTCTGCCCTCCACAGGATCAGATCATAAGACCGCAGTACCTCTCTTGCGTTTCTGCTTTTCTTTAAAAGCCCCAGAACCTCCGGATTAGTTACAAGGCTCCTGGTCCAGGCATCCATGTCGGTCAGTTCACAGCCCAGCATTAATGGGGAACGGAAAATGCACCATAAAGTCATCATAGACCGCTGCTCTTCTCTGGTAAGCTGTGTCATTCTTTCTCCCAGCCCATGTTCACAGCCTTTGATGGATAAATGCCCAAGAGGAAGCATATCGCAATCTGGGAAGCATCCCGGCGCTACATAAGGGCTCCAGTCGCGGCATCTGTCGAACATTTCCATAATGTCTGTCCATCTGTCCCAGAAATCATTAGTGATCCGCCACATATTGGCGTTTTTGCAAAGATGTTCCGCCTTATCTACCATAGCCGGACCGGGAGAAAGGCTGAGAACAATAGGTCTTCCACAGGTATCAATAGCCCTGCGCAGAAGCTCGATCTCATCTCCCCCATATGCAAGGGTATTCTCATCATTGGGTCTGCCATATTTCACACAGATATCATCCACCTTGATAAAATCCACTCCCCATGAAGCATACAATTCTATAATAGAATTATAATATTCCTGGGCTCCGGGCTTAGTAGCGTCCACCCCATACATATCCGTGTTCCAGCAGCAGATAGAATAGGGATGAGCAATGTCTCTGGCTGTATACGCTGTTCCTTTCACAGGGGTATTCTTAGATACTGCCTGGCGGGGAATCCCTCTCATAATATGGATCCCGAATTTCAGCCCTTTATCATGAACATAGTCTGCGATCTTTTTAAAGCCGCCTTCCGCTGCGGAGGGAAAACGGTTTGGCGCCGGAATGACTCTTCCATATTCGTCCATACAAAGATCCGCAAATTTCCGATAATGACTGGAGTCTGCCAAAGGCTCATACCATTGTATGTCACAGACAATATATTCCCAGCCAAATTCTTTCAGATTTTCCGCCATATAATCTGCATTCTGCAGAAGTTCCTTTTCCGTTACTGCCGCGCCGTAGCAGTCCCAGCTGTTCCATCCCATAGGCGGCGTCAGGGCAAATTCATTTTTATCCACGTTATTTCTCCTTATCATGAAGTCTTTTTCTGATCATTTTAGCACAAACTTAAAGAGCCTTCCACAGGTTTTCCTGGGCATATCCACTTTCAGCATGCCATTTTCCAGGGAATATCTGCAGTTTTCCTCTTTTGGATAGATTACATGTACAGATTCTACATTATCCGCAAAATCAAGAGGGATCTCCGCCTTTTCAGCGTGGGGAGTAAATACTGCCAGATAAATATTGTGTTCTCCCTTCAGTCCATATGCCAGCACAGGATCCTTTACATTGGCAAATCCCAGCGGGAAGAAAGGCTCTGCTTCTTTTATCTCGCCCCTGATCTGTTTATAAAGATCAATGCCTTCCCTCATAAGCTCCAGATTTTCCCTGCTCATTTTCCATACCATACCGCTGACGTAAGGACGCAGGAGCAGACCGTTGACCATATTATAAATGATATGCTCCCGGTCATCCTCATAAGGATATACCCACATTCCCGCCTGCTCTGGCGTTACAGCGCTTGCTACATTGGAGGCAATATAGGAATTGTATATGTAATCTGTCTGATCGCTGGTAGACTGAAGACTAAGGATCTTCAACATGCCATAATCCATTCTCTGGCCCCCTGATCCGCAATTTTCAATCACAAGGTCCGGATATTTACGGAATATTTCTTCATACCACTGATACAGATAAATATAATGTTCCCGGATAGCCTCCGCGCAGCTGTCCGCGTTCAGATCGCTGCCGTAACCCATAGTCACATTATAATCTACTTTAAAATATTCCACTCCGTAATCCCGGATCAGACGGTCTACTGTATCCATGCAGTATTTCCGCACTTCCGGATTTCTGAAATCCAGAAGATATCTTTTATTATCTACATGCCTTTTTCCATGGCGGCAGATAAACCAGTCATCGGGAAGTTTTCCTGCCAGTTCACAGGCAGTTCCCATAACCTCGATTTCCAGCCACAGGCCCATTTTCATGCCTTTGCTTTTCGCATAATCGCATACGGCTTTCAGTCCATTAGGAAATCTCTCCTGAGACTCCCTCCACTCTCCTACTCTGTCCCACCAGTATCCTTTATCATACCAGCCGCAGTCCAGGCAGTAATATTCACAGCCCATTTCAGCGGCTTTATCGATAATGGCCTTTTCTCTCTCTTCTGTGGGATCTCCCATAAGACAGTTCATATAATCATTGAAGACCACATACAGCTTTTCATCATCTTCATTTTTACGTCTGACTGCCCTGCGGTATCTGGTAAGCGCTCCGGCAGCCTGGCTTGCGTCTCCCTGGACAACTCCAAAAGCAGCCGGCACTGTTGAAAAACCTTCTCCCGGCTTCAGATTCTTCCACCAGCCATGCTCCGTCTCTGTAGGACCGCTCAGTGCCAGATACAGCTTTCCTTCCAGGTCTGATCCATATTCGATATGCCACTGGCCGGAATGCTCGATCTGGAATCCATAAGTCTCTCCTGTTTCACCATCACAGGTAAATCCCATAGGCAGATACTCGCAGGAAGACCAGGATCCCCTGCCGGTATAACAAAATCGATTAAGTCCGAAGCCAGGAGTATTAAATCCGTCTACAGGCATTCCTGAAAGATTTGTGTCCCGTATGTCTTTCTTTTCCCACTGAGCTTCACAGGACCAGCTGTTTCTGGGGATATAGATCTCCGTTTTCTCGTAATAAGGCTTTTCCCCATTGCCGCTGATCTGCTGGTAGATAAAAGAAGAAACGTATTCCAGTCCCAGGTCCTCGCTTCCCTGGTTTTCCAGACAGCCCCAGGTCTGTACTACCGGAATCCCGTCAAAGAACCGCATATGATAATTTCCCTTTAGTCCATACCCGGTTTCCATGGAAATCACAAGCTCTTTGCCGCCTTCTCTATCTTCCATATGATGATCTACATATCGCAGATCCAGTGATGCGCTGCTCAGATTATGCTTATAACCGTGCATGCCTCTGGTGGTTTTCCCTGTGATCTGCACTTCCATTACTGGATGATAATTCTCAGGATCATTCTTCTTGCGTTCTTCCCCTCTTACCTTTTCCGGAACATCCGCTGGAGAAAAATCCTGAAGTTCTACAATACCATTTTCGCAGATCAAAAATCTGACCCGCAGTCCATTTTCTTCAATTCTTATTTCTCTTGCCATGTTGCCTCCTTTACTCCAAATACCATGGAAGATCTGTTGGATCTTTATATTTTTCTCGTTCTTTCACCAGATATTTCTTAAAAATCCGTTCAATAAAAAAAGATGCCAGATAAGCATAAAACCCCGGCAGGATCGCCATCAGAAATGGCACAAAATAAATCAACAGCCCTGTAACTGCCAGAAGCAGCATCAACAAAACCGTACTGGGGAAATGCCTGACTGACATATGAAGCGCATATTGAAACTGCCGCAGCACACCAGCCTGAAACCGGGACAGCACAGGAAATATATACATCAAGGTAAATAAAAAAGGACATGCCAAGATAATTCCAAAAGTACATATCCCATATGGATTCATCTGTATCCCGCCTTCCAGGGCAGCCAGGATATAAAATCCTATGGCCGCCCCATAAAGCAGATAAAAAATCGTAAATAAGATTCCTTGTTTCAGATTGCTTTTAAAAGAGTGAAAGAAAGATTTTATAACGGTTTCCCTATTTCTTCTCACTACTTTTACGATGGTATAATATAGAGCTGCTGTAGCAGGTCCTATGGTTATTACTGGAACGGAACACAAAAGCCAGAGAAACCCTGCGCCCAGTATATCCGCTATCTGGTTTGTCTTATTAAAAATCGGTGTATCTAATGAGAATTTCAACTGTCAGACTCCCTTTTCAGCTCTTAATCGCACTGTCTACCTGCCCCTGGATAAAATATTTCTGCAGACACAGATATACAATGATCAATGGCAGCATTCCGATAACCGCCGTAGCCGCTGCTGCCCCATAGTCGTTTGACACCGCTGAAAAAAAGGTCTTGATAACCAGAGTGATCGTTCTCATAGAAGTCTTCTGCAGGAAATAATAAGCATATGTATATTCATTCCAGACACTTACGCCCTGAAGAATGATCACAGTAACCGTTACTGTCTTTAACTGAGGCAGGATAATCTTGAAAAAGATCTGCAGATTACTTGCCCCGTCTATAGCCGCCGCTTCGTCCAGCGCCACCGGTATAGAAGAGATAAAATTGGTGTACAAAAAGACA
>DWUY01000203.1 GCA_019120515.1 Candidatus Blautia avicola
GAAGCTCTATAAGCTCTTCATTCCTGGTAGCCGCCTGAAGTTTTTCCTCTACTTCCTCGCTTTTCTTATCAATGATCCTCAGATAATGCAGGAACATACTGGCATTTTTATACAGGATCTGGAGGATAAAACGGGTCTTCATATATGTGTAGAAATTCCGCACCCTTCCGTCCATAAATCTTCCCAGGACGGAAGTGTCCTCCAGGCATACGGTGATGATCACCTCATCTGTCACGATAATAGACAGAGGAATGGTGCCGTACCAGTCCTTCTCTCCCCTCTCTTCCAGGATCGGTGTATCCACGATGATCAGGGTATAATCATCTTCCACCTCGATACGGGAACGTTCTTCTTCATCCAGAGGCGCTCTCAGATCATCCACTTCGATATGAAACTGATTGGAAACCTCGAATATTTCTGTTGCGGTAGGATCTGTAAGTGCCAGCCAGCAGCCCTCGCTGGCTTCCTCCACCTGATGGATCTTTCCATCCATTGTCTTAAAAATTCTAATCATGGTATCTCCCTTCAGCTCCCGCCATGACCAGGCAGGGCAAAAGGGCGGTGCCTGGGTCGTCAGCAGGAAACATATTCCGTTTTTTCTTTTATTTTATATTTCTCACCAGGACGACAAGGCCCGCTTTCCATAATTTTGCACTTCCTTTTTTATGATATAGTTTTATAAATATTTCTTTTGTTATTCCTCACATTCGCACTTTGAAAAAATAATGCTGTTTGGGGTTTCTACTTTCATAGGCTTTCCCTTCATGATCAGCAGTTTTTTCTCATAGTCGATGGCAAATGTAGTAATAGAATTTGACTCGTGATTTACCACAGCCAGATGTTTTCCATCCGGGAATACGTCCAGGTCTTTGGGGTAATTTCCGCTGATGGGAAGGATAAACTGAGTCTCCAGAAGACCGGTCTGCTCATCTCTCTTATACATGGCCACTGTATCTTCCCCTGCCGTGGAGCAGAAAAGATAATGTCCGTCAGGAGAGAAGCACATTCCTGATGTAGCGTCATGGATCTGATCATCATCAGAAGCCAGCGTGGAGATGGTCTGGATCTTCTCGAATACCGGCGATTTTCCGGTACCGTCATATCTGTAAACTTCGATGGTGTTGTTCAGCTCAAAGTTCAGATAGGCAAATCTGCCGTCAGGACTGAACTTGATCAGCTTCGGACCGGACTCTCTCGTACATCTTAAGATATCCACTAATTCCAGACGTTTTGTACGGCTGTTGATCCGGTATACTTTCATCTGATCAATGCCGTTGTCCACTGCGCAGAGATATTTATTATCCGGCGTGGGACGTACACAGCTTACATGGGGACGGAAATTTCTCTCTCCCACACTTCCCAGACCTTTATGGAACACGCCGTCCACTACGCTTCCCAGACGGCCGTCTTTATGGGTATGCACTACAGTAACTTTTCCGTCATGGTATCCGGCCACAAAAAGATATTTGCCTTCCTCGTCTGTAGACAGATGGCAGCCTCTCATTCCGTCAATATCTACCTTATTAATAAAAGTCAGATCTCCGTCCGGCTCAATGGCAAATACGGCCACACCCTCATCTGCTATAGAATAAAGATATTTTCCGTTTAATGAACGGGCCAGATGAGAAGAGTTATTTACCGGAACGACTTTTCTCTCTTTTAAAGTCCCTTCCTCCACATTTACATCGTATATATGGATCCCGATACTGCTTCCATGGGTATAAGTTCCGACATACGCAACATATTTCTCTTTCATATATGCAATACCCTCCTGTATTTATTGTTTTCACCACATGACAAATCTGTATCCCTCCCGGGATACCTAGTGCCATTCTACCACAAAGTTTTTTTTTATACAACCTGAAAACTGACCCAATCTCACCTTTTACCTGTTCTTTCAGAAGAATTTACATTTCCGGCTTTCAGAAGAATTTACATTTCCGGTATATTGACAGGAATCCCCCCTCCTGTATAATAGATATAATGTCAAAATCTGTTTATACAAAGGAGAATGGAAATGAGTCGTACATTAGTAGATTTGATTGATATATCCAAAAGTTTCGGGGATCAGATCGTCCTGGATAAGCTGAATCTTTCTATCCGGGAAAACGAATTTCTCACCCTTCTGGGGCCCAGCGGCTGCGGCAAGACCACCACTTTGCGCATCCTGGGAGGATTTGAAAATCCCGATTCAGGAAAAGTGATCTTTGATGGGGCAGACATCACCAATCTGCCTCCCAATAAAAGAAATCTGAATACTGTATTCCAGAAATACGCCCTGTTTTCTCATATGAATGTAGAGGAAAATATTGCTTTTGGCCTGAAGATCTCCGGCAAAAGCGCTTCTTATATTAAGGATAAGATCAAATATGCCCTGAAGCTGGTAAATCTGGAAGGCTTTGAAAACCGTCTCCCCAATTCTTTAAGCGGGGGCCAGCAGCAGCGTGTGGCTATCGCCAGGGCCATTGTCAACGAGCCCCGGCTCCTGCTTTTGGACGAGCCTCTGGGCGCTCTGGATCTGAAACTCCGCCAGGATATGCAGTATGAACTGATCCGCCTGAAAAACGAGCTGGGCATTACTTTCATCTATGTGACCCACGATCAGGAAGAAGCCCTTACCATGTCTGATACCATCGTGGTCATGAACCAGGGTTATATCCAGCAGATGGGCTCCCCGGAAGATATTTATAATGAACCTCAGAATGCTTTTGTGGCAGACTTTATCGGAGAGAGCAACATTATTCCCGGCATTATGCTGGAAGATAAACTGGTGGAGATCCTGGGAGCCAAATTTCCCTGTGTGGACACTGGCTTCGGCAGGAACAAGCCGGTGGACGTAGTGATCCGTCCGGAGGATGTAGACCTTCTGTCACCGGAAGAAGGGACCATACAAGGCGTAGTCTCCCATCTGATCTTTAAAGGCGTCCACTACGAGATGGAAGTACAGGCAGGCGGCTTTGAATGGCTGGTACACAGTACGGATATGTTCCCTGTAGGCCAGCAGGTAGGCATCCATGTGGATCCCTTTGATATCCAGGTCATGAACAAACCGGAATCTGAAGATGAGGAGGCGTTAGGTGTCAATGAATAAACGGAAACTTCTCACAGGCCCTTATCTTGTGTGGGCGATCGCTTTTATCCTCATTCCTCTGGCCGTGATCCTATATTATGGACTGACCAACAGCGACGGGCACTTTACCTTTGAAAATATCCTGGCTATCGGAACCATGGAAAACTTTAAAGCGCTGTGCCTTTCCCTGCTCCTGTCCTTTATCAGCACTCTGATCTGTCTGATTCTGGCCTATCCTCTGGCTATGATGCTTTCCAATATGAAAGTAAGCCAGACCAGCTTTATGGTACTGATCTTTATCCTTCCCATGTGGATGAACTTTTTGCTCCGTACTATGGCCTGGCAGACCCTTCTGGAAAAAAACGGGGTGATCAATCAGGTCCTGTCCTTTTTCCACCTGCCTTCCATACAGATCATCAACACCCCGGGGGCCATTATCCTGGGCATGGTCTACAATTTCCTGCCCTTCATGGTACTGCCCCTGTATAATGTATTATCCAAAATTGACCGGGATATTATCCTGGCAGCCAGGGATCTGGGAGCTACCTCTGTCTATACCTTTCGGAAGATCATCTTTCCTCTGAGTCTTCCCGGAGTGATCAGCGGCATTACCATGGTCTTTGTCCCTGCCCTGACAACTTTCGTCATCTCAGACCTTCTGGGAGGAAGCAAGATCCTGCTTATCGGAAATGTGATCGACCGCCAGTTCCAGCAGGGAAGCAACTGGCATGTAGGAAGCGGTCTTTCTCTGGTGCTTATGATCTTTATCCTGATCAGTATGATCCTTACCGGCAAATATGACAAAAACGGAGAAGGAGGGATGTTCTGATGAGAACTGCTTTGCGTAGGATTTATTTCGGGCTTATACTCTTTCTCATGTATGCCCCTATCGTAACTTTAGTGATCCTGTCCTTTAATGCGTCCAAATCCAGGACAAAATGGGGCGGCTTTACTCTTTCCTGGTATGTTTCCTTATTCCAGGACGAAGCTATTATGTCTGCTCTGTACAATACGCTGGTCATCGCACTGGCATCCGCTCTTCTGGCCACCCTGCTGGGAACGGCTGCCTCTATCGGTATCAGCGCCATGAAGCCAAGAGCAAAAACGGTATTTATGGGAGTTACCAACATTCCCATACTGAATTCTGAAATTGTTACTGGTATCTCTCTCATGCTGCTGTTTATTGCATGCAGGATTACCCTGGGATTTACCACAATCCTGCTCTCCCATATCACTTTCTGTATCCCCTATGTGATCTTAAGTGTTATGCCTAAGCTGAAGCAGACGGATAAAAGTACCTATGAGGCTGCGCAGGATCTGGGGGCCGGCCCTATATATGCCTTTTTTAAAGTGGTGTTTCCGGATATCCTTCCGGGAGTGGTCTCCGGCTTTTTAATGGCCTTTACCATGTCCCTGGATGATTTTATCATCACCCATTTTACCAAAGGTCCGGGTGTGGATACCCTGTCCACAAAAATCTACGCGGAAGTCCGCAAAGGGATCCGACCGGAAATGTACGCCCTTTCCACCCTTCTCTTTGTTACAGTGCTGGTCCTTCTGATCCTGATCAATTCCAGCCCAAAAGGATCCGCGGATACAAAGGTCACTGCTTCCCGAAAGGGAAGGACGTGGGTATTCCGGCTGGCAGTCTCTGCAGTCCTTCTGATCCTCTTTATAGGCGGCGGTATCGGCTACAGCCTGAAAAATGCAGGAAATGCTTCCGGAGAAAAACTGATCGTTTATAACTGGGGAGAATATATCGATCCCGAAACTCTGGATATGTTCGAGGAAGAAACGGGGATTTCCGTGACCTATGAAGAATATGAGACAAACGAGATCATGTATCCTAAGATCCAGTCCCATGCCATCGCCTATGACGTGGTATGTCCTTCCGACTATATGATCCAGCGTATGATCGAGAACGATCTTTTAGCCCCGATCAACTGGGACAATGTGCCAAATATTAAAAATATCGATTCCTCTTACATGGAACAGTCGGAAAGTTTTGATCCGGGGAACAAATATTCGGTTCCCTATTGTGTGGGAACTGTAGGAATCCTCTACAACACCACAATGGTAGACGAACCGGTAGACAGCTGGGATATCCTCTGGGACGAAAAATATAAAGACAATATTCTCATGCAGGATTCCGTCCGTGACGCTTTCATGGTGGCTTTAAAAAGAAACGGAGATTCCTTAAATTCTGTAGATGTTAATGAACTGAACAAGGCTGCCAATGACCTGATCGAACAGAAGCCTCTGGTCCAGGCCTATGTAGTGGACCAGGTAAGGGATAAAATGATCGGAAACGAAGCGGCTCTGGGTGTGATCTATTCCGGAGAAGCCGGATATACCCAGCGGGAAAATCCGGATCTGGAATATGTGATCCCTAAAGAAGGCTCTAACGTATGGATCGATTCCTGGGTCATTCCCAAAAACGCCCAGAATAAAGAAAACGCGGAAAAATTCATTAACTTTATGTGCCGTCCGGACATTGCCCTGATGAATTTTGAGTATATTACTTACTCTACCCCCAACAAAGCAGCCAGAGAACTGATCGAAGACCCGGAGATCCGCAACAGCAAGATCCTGTTCCCGGACCAGGAGGACCTTAAGAACTGCGAGACCTTCCAGTACCTGGGAGAAGAGGCGGATAATTATTATAATGAACTCTGGAACAAGGTAAAATCAAGGTAGACCTTATGGAACGTATTTTTGAATTTACAGTAAAGCCGGAAGAAGCCCCCTGCACTCTGGGAGAATATCTCAGAGCCAGGGGCTTTTCCCGGCAGATCATCATCCATTTAAAAAAGACCCCTATGGGGATCCAGGTAAACGGCCAGTGGGCCTATGTAAAAACAGTCCTGAAAGAAGGGGATCTGGTCCGGATCCTTTTAAAAGAGGAGGAATCCTCGGAAAAAATCCTGCCGGTCCCCATGGATCTGGATATCCTCTATGAAGATCCGGATATCCTGGTGGTAAATAAGCCGGCGGATACTCCCGTCCATCCTTCGATCCACAATTATGAAAACACTCTGGCCAACGGCATCGCCTGGTATTTTCAGCAAAAAGGAGAGCCTTTTATCTTCCGGTGCATCAACCGTCTGGACCGGGATACTACAGGGCTTCTTATCCTGGGAAAAAATGCCTACAGTGCTTCCATCCTTTCTTCCAGTATGAAAAACCGTAAAATCCGCCGGACCTATCTGGGGATTGCCCTGGGAACGCCCGTTCCTCTCAAAGGCACTGTGGATGCGCCCATTGCCCGGGAAACGGATTCTGCCATCCTGCGCTGTGTGGACTTTGAAAAAGGCGAACGGGCCGTGACTCATTACGAAACACTCTGTACCCGGGAAGGCTGTTCTCTGATCCGCTTTTCTCTGGAAACAGGCAGAACCCACCAGATCCGGGTCCACATGAAATATCTGGGCGTCCCTCTTCTGGGGGATTACCTCTATAATCCGGATTATTCCAAAATAAAAAGAGTGGCTCTCCACTCCTGTTCACTGGAATTTTCTCATCCGGTAACCCATGAAAACCTGCATTTTCAGGCTCCTCTTCCAAAAGATATGGCAGAGCTGTTCCCTTCCTTTTAAAATTTCTTCCCGGCTTATCGCCGGGGAGATCGAGAAAGGCAGCTCTGCCATTTTTCTGTTTTCCATCTGAAGTTCTTTGTCTTAATTTCTTCTCAACGCTTCTATAGGATTTAAAGCCGCCGCTTTCCTGGCAGGATAGATCCCGAAAAAGATCCCCACCGCACAGGAAAACAAAGTAGCAAAAAGGACTGTACTCAGACTGATCCCCGGAGTGATAGTCATTTCCTGACCCGCGCTCATCAGGAAGCATAATCCATAGCCTCCCGCAATACCCGCAAGTATCCCGATGATCCCGCCGATCACAGTCAATATGGCGGATTCCGCCAGGAACTGGAGCATGATAGAGGAAGTCTTGGCTCCCAAAGCTTTTCTTATGCCGATCTCCCTGGTCCTTTCTGTGACGGAAACCAGCATGATATTCATAACGCCGATACCGCCTACCAGCAGGGAAATGCCTGCCACAAAAGAGATAAAAGCCGTGATCATTCCCATCATGTCGTTGAGGAGGCTGATCACATCCTGGAAGCTCTGGATCTGGTAAAAATCTTCGCCTGCGGACTGATGCCGCTGTTCCAGCAGCCGTACCACCCTGTCTGACACCTCCTGGGAATCCAGATTTTTGTCTGCCTGGACATAAATACTGGTAAAGTCTTCCAGACTGTCACCCAGATAATCCAGAGCTGCCGTGTAAGGGATCGAAAGGCTTACCGGCATTCCCTCATAGGTATAAGTTACAAAAGTGCCGTTTTCTCTCTGGGTACTGACGCCTACGATCCGATAGGATTTGGTCAGATCTGATGCCTGTACCTCGATATCCATTCCCACTACGTCGTCGGAACCAAAAAGCCTTTTTGCGTCTGTGTCAGAGATCACACAGACATTTCTGGCTTCCGCCACGTCAGATTCCCGGAAGTAAGCGCCCCGCTTCATCAGCGTATTATTTATAATGGCGGCGTCCTGAGTCTCTAATGAAAGACTTACATCAAAGTCTCCCTTCCCTGTCACTGTTTCTCCTGACAATCCCATACTGATGGTAACGCCTTCCACTCCTTCCAGTTCCCGGATCGCATCCAGATCCTCCGGCGTAATATAAGCGCCTTCGCTCATGGCGTCTTCACTGCAGTATATGTAGATCTGTCCGCTTCCCACGCCATCGATCTCTGAATTCATCTGATTTCTGGTTCCTTCGCCAATGGAGACAATGGCGATCACAGAAGCAATGCCAATGATGATCCCCAGCATGGTGAGAAAAGACCGGCCTTTATTTGCCAGAATATTCTGCACTGCCATTTTCACATATTCAGCCATATCTGTATACTCCTGTTCTTTTACTCAGCAGCTTCCACTGCCACAACGCTGTCTCCTACCTCATGGCTTCCGATATCACGGATCACCTGGTCTCCTGTCTTCAGTCCCTTGGTGATCTCTACATAGGAATCAGAGGTCACTCCTGTCTCTATAGATTTTTCAGCGATCTTGCCATCCTCCACCACATAGCAGAAGGAGCCGTCTTTTCCGATATTTACCGCTTCTACGGGAAGAAGGGGTACATCCTTTGCCTGGGCTGCCTGGATACTGGCCTGAGCATCTACGCCGATAAAGATATTGTCATCCGGATTGTCAATATGTATGGTAACGCCGATAAGCGGAGTTCCCTGTTCGTTTGGAATGGCGATCTTGCTGATCTTTTCCACAGTTCCCTGATATTCTGAATCTCCAAGAGTAACAGAAGCTTTCTGACCTTCCTTTACCTTGTCAAAATCATACTTGGAAATATTCGCCTCCACACAGACCTGCTCTGTGCTCTGGAGTGTGAACAGCTGCATTCCCTGGGTCACTGTGGCTCCCTGGGTTACCTGTGCGTCAGAGATAACCCCCTTAAATTCTGCCTGGATACCTTTTCTTCCTTCCTCGATAAGTTCCTGGAGATTTTTCACCTCCAGTTCAGCCAGATTGTTGGAGATCTTCATCTGTTCCTGGGCCGCGGAAGTAAGTCCTGTAGTATCCGCCTCTGCCACGGCCTCCTGAGAGGCAAGCTCTGATTGAAGCTGGGCCAGTTCCTGGGAAGCAGATTCCAGTTGAAACTGAAGATCCGAGGTATCCGGGACTGCAGCGGTATCCCCGCCTGTTCCGGAAACTGTGTAATCTTCCTGTTTCGGTTCTGCCGGAGGATTATCCTTTAGATCCTGATATGCCTGCTGAGCCTGTTGAAACTCTTTTTCTTTCTGGGAATACTCATCTACCGTAATTTCTTCCTTTTCATATAACTGTACTGCTTCATTAAACGCCGCCTGGCAGTCATACATAGTATTTTCTGCATTTAAAAGATTCTCCTGGTATTCTGGAAACGTTTGATTCCGATAAGTATCAAGATCATTCTTATAAGCCTGCATCATATCTGCTGCCGCCTGCTGGGCCTCTGCCTGGGCATCTGCTGCTGCCTGGGACTGGACATCGGTTATCTGCTGCTGAAGACTGGCGATCTGATCCTGTTTCTCTGCGATCTGGGCCTCCAGCTCCGGAACACGGGCCTGGGCGTCCGCCTGTTTTGCTGCAGCCTCCGCTGCCTGCTGCTGGGCGTCTGCAAGTTCCAGCTGGCCGGATCTGACATTTAATTCTGCTTTCTGATTCTCGCTTTCCAGCGTCTCCAGATTAAATCCGATGATGGACTGTCCTGCTTCCACAGTATCTCCTGTTTCCACAGACATCGTCTGGATCTCACCGTTTACCGGGGAATAAAAAGTCTTTTTCTGTTCGCTTTCCACATTTCCGGAAGCTTCCACCTCCTGAGTCACATTCCCCTTTGTCACTGCAATGGTCTCTATAGTGGGAACGCTCTCCCCGCTCTGATTCATACCCCCGATCACAGCGATGAGAATGATCATGATCACAACAACCCCCAGGGTGATCAGCATGATCCCATTCTTACTCTTCAATATGCCCTTCTTCATGGTTCTCCTCCGTCTTGTCATATTCTGTCTCTTCATATTCGGGATTGATCCTGTCCGTCTCTATTTTTCCATCCATGATCCGGACTACTCTTTTTGCCTGAGATGCGATCCCGTCATCATGAGTGATCAGGATCACGGTCCTGCCTCCTGCATGAAGTTTCTTTAAAATTCCCAGGATCTCTTTGCTGGACGCCGAATCCAGATTTCCCGTAGGTTCGTCGGCCAGGATCACCGGAGGTTTTGCGGCAATGGCTCTGGCAATAGCTACACGCTGCTGCTGGCCTCCGGACATCTCGGAAGGTTTATGGGTCATTCTATGCTCCAGCCCCACCATTTCCAGAGACTCTCTGGCAAGCTTTCTCCTGCTTTTCCGGTCCATTCCCCGGTAGATCAAAGGCAGTTCCACATTTTCCTCCGCGGTAAGATTTGGGATCAGATTAAATCCCTGGAAGATAAAACCGATCTCCCGGTTCCGGATCTCTGACAGCTGATTATCTGTCATGGTGGAGACGTCTGTGCCATTGAGATAATACTTCCCTGAAGTAGGCACGTCCAGACATCCCAGCATGTTCATAAATGTAGATTTGCCGGAACCGGACTGTCCGATGATCGCCACAAATTCTCCCTCGTCAATCTCCAGATCAATATGGTCCAGGGCTCTCACCTCATTTTCTCCCGGATTGTAAATCTTACACAGATCCACTACTTTAATAAGATGTTCCATAGGCTTTTCCTTTCTTCATATGCTTATTTTGCCAAAACCTCTCTCTCCCCTCAGTGTACAAGTGGCCAAACGCCTCTGCCATGTAATTTAGCCCATTTTCGGCGTTATCCTCAGTCGGCGTACGTCCAGTACGCCTCTGTCGTCTGCCTTGAAAATGGGCTAAATTCCTATGGCAGAGGTCGACGAGTCAGAAGGAGCTAAATTTGCAGTTCTGCAAGGCACTTGAATGAGGCGTACTGGACGTACGCCAATTGAAAGTAACGCAGCAGAACTGTAAATTCAGCCATTCTGACCGTTTGGCCACTTGTACACTGAGGGTAACCAGAAAGAACAGAGCGAAACAGAAAATATGATCTCCTGTCTCGTCCTGTTCCTTTCTTTTCAAAATACACCTTCTGTTTTCAGATTCTGTTACTGGGCCTTGCCATCCAGCATTGCCTGACGGTTTTTCAGGGCGCCCCAGAAATAAAGCAGCGGCAGGATCAGGCCGATCACGATGGAAACAAGACTCGTCACCGTGATCCCCGAAGTGGCCGCGGAATAAACGTCGGTTCCAAGCTGCCATACAATTAAGATAATGCCGCATACAAAGCAGATCCCCGCTTTCTGGATCTTGTTGCAGTTCGCGATCCCGATGATCCCGATCACAAGATTGATCAGTGCTCCTGCAGTCATGATATATACGCTTGCCTTATAATCCGCCATGGTAGCTCCTGTAGCAGCCAGGCTCTGTTCCATGATCTCTCCTACCTCTCCGCTTCCGGTCATGCCCAGTACGGCGATGTTTATCAGGCTTACAAGAAGTGACAGGACTCCAACGACTACCATAATGATCCCTACTACCTGCAGCAATGTCTTTCCAGGTGCTTTTTCTTTCATGATATTCTCCCCTCTCTGTTAGTTTTTCTCATTGTATAATCCCATAGATAAAAAGTCAATTTATTTTACAGAAATTTTTGATAACTGCTGTGAAATACAGGAAAATCAACCTATTGTAAAGTATTTTTCATAAATATTTTTTCAATACCTGCCAGGTATCCCTTTGTTTTCCCTAAGAAAAAAGACCCTCCGGATCTTTCCGGAAAGTCTCTTTTTTCTTTTATATCCTAACAGATACTTTTTATAAAGCTCTTATCCTGGGTACCTCATCTACATGAAGATATCTGCTCACAGCCCTGACGATAATATCATGATTTACAAAATGATTCTGATTGGAAACCAGGATCACGCCGATCACCCCTACTTCTTCTACGCGTATGGGGAATCCGCCGCCCATATAAGAATATTCTCTGGGATCCAGACCAATATCCTCCAGGGTCTCTTCAGACTTCTTCAGTTCACTGTAGAGGAGCATGGTGCTTTTTTCCACTCTCCGGACTGTAGCATACATTTTGTCCATCCAGGCTTCATTGTTTAAATTGGTGCTGTTTCCCGCGTATTTAAACACCGTATAACCATTATTCAGCCGGATCTCCACTGCTGTATCCAGACCTCTTTTTCTGGCTTCTGCCACAATAAGATTTCCAAGAGCCCATGCGTCTTCATTGGTAAAATGTCCAAACTGGAGGATCTCCTCCTGCATTGCTAAAACTGTGATCACTTCTTCGATGGTCATATAAAACACCTCCTGCTGTTACCGGATCCTGTCCGGGAAACCAACCTTGCGCTGAACCTTTCTCAGTGTCTTATTTGCAAAATACTGGGCCTTTTCGGCGTTTTCTTTAATAATAGAATCAATGTATCCCTTATCCTTTTCCAGGCGGGCAACTTCCTCCTGGAGAGGTTTCAGAACGCTGACTACCGCTTCGCCTACAGCCATTTTCAGTTCGCCGTAGCCTTTTCCTTCAAACTCTTTCACTGCTTCGTCAGGGGTCTTTCCCATACATGCGCAGTAAATATCGATCAGATTTTTCAGTCCCGGCTGCTCCTCTCTGTAGGCAATGCAGGCTTCTGAATCTGTTACCGCCCGTTTGCATTTTCTCATGATCGTATCCGGATCATCCATCAGATAGATACTTCCATTAGGATTTTCATCGGATTTTGACATCTTTTTGGACGGATCCTGGAGACTCATGATCTTGGCCCCTACCTTGCCGATATAAGCCTCGGGCACCGTAAACACATCTCCGTAAAGATTGTTGAAACGGATGGCAATATTCCTGGTCAGTTCCAGGTGCTGCATCTGGTCAATGCCCACCGGCACTACATCTGCCTGGTACAGAAGGATGTCCGCCGCCATCAGCACCGGATAAGTGAAAAGGCCTGCGTTAATGTTGTCCGCGTGTTTCGCAGCCTTATCTTTGAACTGCGTCATACGGTTCAGTTCACCCATATAAGTAAAGCAGTCCAGGATCCAGGCCAGTTCTGCATGGCCGGACACATGAGACTGATAATAAATACAGTTTTTCTTGGGATCTAACCCTGCCGCGATATAAAGAGTCAGCAGCGCTCTGGCCCTCTTTCTCAGAGTTGCCGGATCCTGACGGATGGTAATAGAATGCATGTCCACCACGCTGTAAAAACATTCATAATCATCACTTAAAGTCACCCAGTTTTTCAGGGCGCCCAGATAATTTCCTAAAGTCAGATTTCCTGTTGCCTGCATGCCGCTGAACAAAACTTTTTTATCCTTGATCATAACTTATGTCCTCCACTGCTACGTTTTCCTTAGGAGATATTTTAGCACGTTTCCTTCCAGGGGGCAACTATGGCTTTTATTTCTCCCCTTCCACTAAAAACATAGGCGTAGAGTAATAATTTGCCCGTTCTTCCCGGCTCCAGACCCTCTTCCAGACGTCCTCTTCTATTTCCACTTTTGAACAATCCAGATCCTCTAAAAGCGCCTTGTCCCAGAGGGGACGATTGATCCGGCTTAAAGGTACTTTTCTGGCAATATCCTCCATGGCGTCGATATCTGTACAGGTATAATGATCTTCCATATGAAGAGATTCCACCCTCTTCCGGTCCTCTTCGTATTCTTTCCGCTTTTCCTCATCAAAAAGGTGATGGTACCAGTTAGCGTCGTAATTTAGGAGTTTTCCCCCTTTTTTCAGCACTCTCAGCCATTCCTGATAAGCTCTGGTAGGATTTTCCAGATTCCAGGTCAGATTCCTGGATACCACAGCGTCAAAAGTCTGATCCGGAAAGTCCAGATTCTGAGCATCCATCTGTAGCCACTGAATTTTCTCTGCCAGCTCTCCCGCATTATGCCAGGCTTCTTTCAGCATTTCCTCTGTATAATCCACTGCCGTTACCTGATAGCCGGCCTGGGCCAGGATAATAGCGAAAAACCCCGGCCCTGTGCCGATATCCAGGATCTTCACATCTTCCGGCTTTTTATCAGGAAGATGTTCTCTCAGATTTTCCAGCCAGATCTGCCTCTGCTGTGTGGCCAGTT
>DWUY01000204.1 GCA_019120515.1 Candidatus Blautia avicola
GCTCAGTATGAGAAAGCAGAAAGAAGTAGTGGAAAGATTGGAATCTCTGGAGAAAATATGGGATGAATATCAGGTGTACAATAATGATGAGATCGATCCTGCAGACAGCGATGAGATCCAGCTTTTGGATCCCAATCAGTCAGAACGGTAGAGGTATGAAGAAGGAAGTTTGCGGGAATCGGAATTATAGGAGTGGTATATGGAAAAGATAGTGATCATAGGAGGCGGCGCGGCAGGTATGGCCGCCGGGGTTTTTTTGGGGGAACAGGGACATAAGGTCCATATCTTTGAAAAAAATGAAAAGCTGGGGAAGAAATTGTTTATCACAGGAAAAGGCAGGTGCAATCTGACCAATTCCTGTGATGAAGAGATCTTTTTTCAGTCTGTAGTCACAAATCCCAAATTCCTTTACAGCGCCTTTTATGGCTTCACCAATCAGGATGCCATCCGTTTTTTTGAAGGCCTGGGACTGAAGGTGAAAGAAGAGCGGGGAGGACGGATCTTCCCTGTATCGGATCATTCTTCAGATGTAATAGGGGTTTTAGAAAAAAAACTGAAGCAGCTGGATGTGAAGATCCATTTAAAAAGTCAGGTCCGGGAAATCCTGACAGAGGAAAGGCCGGAGGGCGAAAAAAGAGTAAGAGGGATCCTGCTTGAAAATGGGGCGGAGATCCAGGCAGACAGGGTTATTGTAGCTACGGGAGGGTATTCCTATCAGGCTACCGGCTCTACAGGGGATGGTTATCGCTTTGCAAAAGAGACAGGGCATCTGGTGACGGATATCCGTCCGGCCCTGGTTCCTGTGGAAACCAAGGAAGAGTACATTACCCGTATGCAGGGACTTTCGCTGAAAAATGTGGAACTGACTGTAAAGAATGGGAAAAAGGTTCTGTACAAAAATTTCGGAGAGCTTCTGTTTACCCACTTTGGCATGTCCGGACCTCTGGTGCTGACTGCCAGTTCCTATATCGGAAAACATCTGGAGAAAGGATCTCTCCAGGGCTTTCTGGATCTGAAACCGGCCCTGACTGTGGAACAGCTTGACCGGCGGCTTTTGCGGGAGTTTGAAGAAGGAAGGAACCGGCAGTTTAAAAATGTGATCACCGGCTGGTTTCCTGCAAAGCTTTATCCGGTAATGCTGGAACTGGGCGGGATTCTTCCGGAAAAGAAAGTCCATGAGATTACCAGAGAGGAGCGGATGGCTTTTCTTGATAAAGTGAAAAATTTTCCTTTTACGATCACAGGACTGAGGGATTTCAGGGAAGCTATCATTACCCAGGGAGGGGTTAAGGTAAAAGAGATCGATCCGGGGACTATGGAATCCAAAAAGGTGAAACACCTTTATTTCATCGGTGAAGTGCTGGATCTGGATGCAGTTACCGGAGGATTTAATCTGCAGATCGCCTGGTCTACGGCGAAGGCGGCGGCCAGGGAGGAATTATGCTGAAAGCAGTGATATTTGATTTTGACGGCGTGATCGTTGACACGGAAACACAGTGGTTTGAGATTTACCGGGACTGGCTGAGATCCAGCTATCAGTATGACCTGGATATCCGGGACTATCTGGTGTGCGTAGGATCTGATAATCAGGAGTTTTTCAGGTTTTTAAGGGAAAAGGTAAGCCCGGAGATAAACGGCGAGGCCTTTGAGGCTTCGGCTGCCCAGGAATTCCTTCGACGCAGCAGTACGCTGCCGCCTATGAGGGGAGTAGAAGGATTTATAGAAAAAGCAAAAGAGCGTGGATTGAAACTGGGAATTGCTACCTCTGCAACAGAGAAAAAACCGGTGTCACACCTGAAGAGACTGGGGCTGCTGGAATATTTTGATGCCCTTTCCACAGCAGATATCTGCAGGAACGTTAAGCCGGCGCCGGATCTCTTCTTAAAGGCAGCAGAACTGCTGGGGGTAACGCCTGAGGAATGTCTCGCAGTGGAGGACTCGGGAAATGGTCTGATCAGTGCAAACCGGGCGGGAATACGCTGCCTTCTGGTGACTAATCAGATAACCCAGTACTGTGATTTTGAACCATATTACCGCCGGGCAGCTTCTCTGGAGGAGGCGGATCTGGATGAGATCATCCGGGACTATGCCGGGGGTAAGGAAGTTTAGGATAGGAATCTATAAGAAAAAAGGAGTAAGAGATATGGCAGTAAATATTGCAATCGACGGACCGGCAGGAGCCGGAAAAAGCACTATAGCCAAGGCGGTAGCGAAAGAACTGGAATTTATTTATGTGGATACGGGAGCCATGTACAGAGCCATGGCCCTGTATCTGATCCGTCAGGGGATTTCTCCCGAGGAGAAAGAGAAAATGGAAGAGGCCTGCCGTCAGGCGGATATTTCTATCGTATATGAGGATGGAGCCCAGCAGGTGATCCTGAACGGAGAAAACGTAACCCCTTATCTCAGAAAAGAAGAAGTGGGAAATATGGCCTCTGTAAGCTCCGGAAATCCTGTGATAAGAGAAAAACTGGTAGAGCTTCAGAGAAACCTGGCCGCCAGGGCAAATGTGGTCATGGACGGCAGAGATATCGGAACCTGTGTCCTTCCAAATGCGGACGTTAAGATCTACCTTACCGCAAGTGTCGCAACACGGGCTTTAAGAAGATGCAAAGAGCTTGAAGAAAAAGGAATCCCCTGCAGCCTGGAGGAGATCCAAGAGGATATCTGCCAGAGAGACAAAAGGGACATGGAGAGGGAGATATCCCCTCTGCGTCAGGCGGAGGATGCGGTTCTTGTAGATTCCTCGGAAATGAACATCCAGGAGGTAAAGGAGGAGATCCTCCACCTTTACAGAGAAAAAACCAGGGAAGGAAAGTAGGAGAATGGAAGTAAAGGTTGCAAAGACCGCCGGCTTCTGCTTCGGCGTAAAAAGAGCAGTGGAAAAAGCCTATGAAGTGGCGGATGCCAAAAAAGGCCCGGTATATACCTATGGTCCCATTATCCACAATGAAGAGGTAGTCTCAGATCTGGAAAAGCGGGGAGTCCGGGTACTGGAAACAGAGGAAGACCTTAGAAATCTGAAAGAGGGAACTGTGATCATCCGATCTCACGGGGTATCGGAGCGTATCTATGATCTTCTAAAAGAGAAGAAGCTGGACTATGTGGATGTTACCTGCCCTTTCGTCCTGAAGATCCACCGGATCGTGGAGAGAGAAAGCAAAGAGGGACGTCATATTGTGATCGTTGGAAATCCGGATCACCCGGAGGTGGCAGGGATCCGGGGCTGGTGCCATGGACCCTCTACTGTAATACGCACAAAGGAAGAAGCAAGGGCCTTTCTGTCGGAAGAACACGAAAAAGTTTGTATTGTGTCTCAAACGACATTTAATTACAATAATTTTCAAGAAATAGTTGAAATTTTGAACGAAAAGAGGTATGATAGACTTGTTTTAAATACGATTTGCAATGCCACACAGGACAGACAGACCGAGGCGGAGGAGATCGCAAAACAGGTAGACGCCATGATTGTCGTTGGGGGCAGGCATAGCTCAAATACCCAAAAGCTTTATGAAATATGTAAAAAGGAATGTAGAAATACTTACTATATACAGACACTTGCTGATTTGGATTCTGAACGATTTCGTTCCGTTCAATGTATAGGTATTACAGCAGGGGCGTCAACCCCAAATAAAATAATTGAGGAGGTTTCAAAACATGTCAGAATTAAGTTTTGAACAGATGCTGGACGAGACATTTAAAACTATAAGAAATGGAGAGGTAGTCGAAGGCACAGTTATTGATGTAAAAGAAGATCAGATTATCTTAAACATTGACTATAAAGCAGACGGCATTATTACCAGAAGCGAATATTCCAATGACCAGAACCTTGACCTGAGAACAGTAGTTCATCCGGGCGACACTATGGAGGCAAAGGTTCTGAAGCTTAACGACGGAGACGGACAGGTACTCCTGTCTTCTAAGAGACTGGCTGCTGACAAGGGAAATAAGAGACTGGAAGAAGCCTTCGAGAATAAAGAGGTGCTGACCGCAAAGGTTACTCAGGTTTTAGAGGGCGGATTAAGCGTTGTGATCGACGAAGCCAGAGTATTTATCCCTGCAAGTCTTGTATCCGACACTTATGAGAGAGATCTGACAAAATATCAGGATCAGGAGATTGAATTTGTTATTACTGAGTTTAACCCAAGAAGAAGAAGGGTGATCGGCGACAGAAAACAGCTTCTGGTTGCAAAGAAGGAAGAGATGAAGAAAGAACTCTTCGAGAGAATCCATCCAGGCGATGTGGTAGAAGGTACGATCAAGAATGTAACAGATTTTGGTGCATTTATTGACTTAGGCGGAGCCGATGGTCTTCTTCATATTTCAGAAATGTCCTGGGGAAGAGTAGAAAATCCTAAAAAAGTATTTAAAGCAGGCGAAAAACTGACCGTTCTGATCAAAGAGATCAACGGGGATAAGATTGCACTTAGCCTGAAATTCCCAGAGCAGAATCCATGGCTGAATGCAGCAGAGAAATATGCTGTAGGAAATATTGTAGAAGGAAAAATTGCCCGTATGACAGACTTTGGTGCTTTTATCGAACTGGAGCCGGGAGTAGATGCCCTTCTTCATGTTTCTCAGATTTCAAGAGCTCACGTGGATAAACCATCTGATGTGCTTAAGGTAGGCCAGGAAGTAACTGCAAAAGTGGTAGATTTCAATGAAGAAGAAAAGAAGATCAGCCTCAGTATGAAGGTTCTGGAGCCTGTAAAGGAAGAAGAGCCGGTTCAGGAAGAAACAGAAGAAACTGTTGAAGAATAAAGATATGAGAAATAAAAAGGGGTATTGCGCTGATGCAATACCCCTTTTTATTCCATAGGAAAGTCCTCCGGACTGTCCTATAGAATAAAAAGCCCTCCGGGCAGGATGCACACGCCGCAATGAGGTATGTTACCGCTTTGC
>DWUY01000205.1 GCA_019120515.1 Candidatus Blautia avicola
GTATTGCGATTGAAGAAAGGTCAGCTGCAGATGTAGTTTGATTTTAAAAAATTTCTTGAAAATCATTTTAATTGGGGTTACGATTGGTTTGGCATCGATGTACTTTATAAGATTGGAGATAACATTTTGAAGTTTTATATCAGCGCAATGCAAGAAAGAATACCGCCATCGGAGATTATTTATATGAGAAGGACCGGTGCTTATGGTATTGAAAACTACAAACTGATGGATACATTCAAGGAATGGCTCAAAGAGAATGCTTTATATGACGAAGATACAGTAATATATGCAATACCTATGGATGATCCTGAGAGAGTGGCGTCTTGCCAGTGCCGTTATGATGTCTGTATCAACAAACCAGAGAACCAAACCTTTGCATTTGACCAAGTTGGATGTAGGGACTTGGAAAGCGGAAAGTATTTAGTCTTCTTAATTTCCCACACAGCAGAGGCAGTACAAACCGCATGGGAAATGTGTTTTCCTGAATTGGAGAAATTGGGGTATTTATTAGATAAAAGCCGGCCAGTGATAGAGCGTTACAAAAAGGCTCTTGTTGACAGGCACCTATGCGAATTGTGTATTCCTATTCGATAATTGCTATTATCGGCACTCACAATGATGGTAAAAGGAGCTGCTGGACGACAGCAAAGAAAAGCCGTCGTTCGTCAGCTCTTTTCTCGCACTGTTGGGTGAAAGAGGTCCTGTTACTTTGGCTTGACCGGAATATTAAAATGCGTTGCTCGTGGCAAGAGTTATGTGGCAAAGTCGTTTTGAATTCTGTATTGAACAGGGCTTAATCTGTTCACTTTCAAGTAGATTACTGACCAAACGCAAATCATAGAGGAATGAATGGCAAAGTCAGCCGAACCGGTCAATTTGCTTATGCAGTACTGCACATAATAAATAGATGGCGGACGATCTTTAGATTCGCCTAATCAGTAAGAAATCGCCTAATTAAAGATTGGTTTAGGAGAAAATACGCCTATGCTGTTGAGTTTCGCCTAATACTGTGCTACAATTAGGCGAAAAAGATGGAGGTAGGAGAATGAGAAGGTTTAACTACGATACATTGAAAGACCGGCACTGGGATTCGGAAATTCTCGGCTTGGTTGCTCAAATACATGAGTTTAAAGGTCGTCAGGAATTATATTTGAAACAAAAACCAGCTGCGCTCGACAAACTGGTAGAAATTGCAAAAATACAGAGCACAGAGGCATCTAATAAGATTGAAGGCATCGTAACTACGAGCACCCGGATGCAGCAGCTTTGCCAGGATAAAACAACCCCGAGGAACCGTGATGAGGAAGAAATTATGGGATATCGGGATGTGCTTAATACCATTCACGAAAGTTATGAGTATATTCCGATTCGTGCATCCTACATTCTCCAGCTGCATCGTGATCTGTACAAATACTCCGGAAAGGATATCGGCGGGCGTTTTAAGAATACGCAGAATATGATTGCTGAGACAAAAGCAGACGGGACGCAGGTTGTGCGCTTTACCCCCCTGCCACCATATGAAACTCCGGCTGCGATAGAAGCAATCTGCGAAAGTTTTAATCAGGTGATTGATTCCTGTGTAATAGACCCACTGGTATTGATCCCGGTTTTCATCCATGACTTTTTGTGTATCCACCCTTTTAACGATGGCAATGGCCGTATGTCGAGACTGCTTACGACCCTGCTCCTTTATAGATGCGGATATATGGTGGGTCGCTATATCAGTATCGAGAGCAAAATCGAGAAGACAAAGAGCAATTACTATGATGCACTTGAGAAAAGCGGAACCGGCTGGTATGAAGAAAGCAATGACCCTTCTCCCTTTATTAAATATATTCTCGGCATTATTTTGGCGTCATATAGAGATTTCGAGAGCAGAATGAGCCTTGTAGATGAAAAACTGCCTGCTATTGAACAGGTTCGGATGGCAATAAAAGAAAAAATCGGGAAGTTTACGAAGAGTGAGATTATGGAACTGGTTCCCGCTGTGGGAAAGGCTTCTGTGGAAAACTCTTTGAAGAAACTTACTGAAGAGGGATTTATTGAACGCCACGGGAAAGGCAAGTCTACTTTCTATACCCGAAAAGACATCTGAAAGCATTATCCCATTACGAACAGAAAGGAGACAATACGATGTACCACATCTTGATTATAGAAGATGATTTTTCGCTTGCAGAAGCGATGAAAAAACAGATTGAGTCCTGGGGCAACGAAGTGGTATGCGTGCAGGACTTCCAGAATGTGCTTATGGCTTTTACCCAGTGCGATCCTCATCTGGTACTGGTAGATATTATGCTGCCGTTTTTCAACGGATATCATTGGTGTACAGAGATCCGCAAAATCTCACAGGTTCCGATTGTGTTTATCAGCTCGGCTTCTGATAATATGAATGTCATTATGGCAATGAATATGGGTGGTGATGATTTTATCACAAAGCCGATTGACCTTGATGTAATGACCTCCAAGCTGCAGGCAATTTTGCGCCGTGCCTATGATATGGGCACAAAAATCCCGGTATTAGAGCATCGGGGCGCCATATTGAATCTGAATGATACGAGCCTCACCTATAATGGAGAGCGCATCGAACTGACGAAGAATGATTTCCGCATCTTACAAACGCTTCTTACAAATAAGGGTAAAGTAGTCAGCCGTGATACGCTGATGACGAAGCTGTGGCAAATGGACGCCTATGTGGAGGAGAACACATTGACAGCCAATGTGAACAGGCTCAGAAAAAAACTGAAAAACGCAGGGCTTACTGACTTTATTACCACTAAAGTAGGCAGCGGTTACATCATAGAGTGAGGCAGTAAATGAAACAGGATAAATGGTATCATATATTAGGGCGCTATTTGCGCGAGCACCTGCCTTCAGGTGCGGTTTTCCTCGGATTTGTGGCTATATTCGCCGCCATATTCCGGTTATATGACTTGGAGACGGAAGCGGTACTTTACGCTGCAGGACTCTGCCTACTTTTTGGGGCGGCAGTAATGACGGCCTATTTCATATTCTATTTGAAGAAACATAGAGAGAGGATGCGGATCCTCCAAAATATCCGTTTACTTGTAGATGAGCTGCCTGAGCCGGGAACGCTTGCCGAGGCGGATCTGCAGGAAATGGTCCGGGAACTGAAAAGACTCAATGAGGTTACGGAAACAGCCCGTCAGACGGAGCGCAGGGAAATCCTGAATTATTACACGACTTGGGTCCACCAAATCAAGACGCCCATATCCACTATGAAAATGGTACTGGAGAGCGAAGATACCGACGAGCACCGTGAGCTTTTGGCAGAACTGTTCCGGGTTGAGCAGTATGTGGAGATGGTACTGAGTTATCTGCGTTTGGGCAGCGAATACTCGGATTATGTCTTCAAGGAATATAATCTCGATAAGATCATCAAGCAGGCCATCCACAAATACGCGCCGCAGTTTGTCCACCGCAGGATCCGCCTGGAATACACACCGGTGGATATCAAAGTGCTGACGGATGAAAAATGGCTGTTGTTTATCATAGAACAGGTTTTGTCAAACAGCATTAAATATACCAAGCAAGGCTCTGTGAGGATTACGGTAACACCGGATAAGATCCTGAAGATTGCGGACGATGGCATTGGTATTGCCGCAGAGGATCTGCCGAGGATCTTTGAAAAAGGGTTTACAGGATACAATGGCCGTTACAATAAGAAGTCCACGGGGCTGGGGCTGTATCTGTGTAAAACAGCAGCGGACAGGCTCTCACATAAGATGAGCGCAGAGTCCACGCCGGGCAAGGGAACAGTGATTTCCATAGATCTGCATACAGATGAGTTGAAGGTAGAGTGACGCCATCATACAAAAATGTCACATCAAACGGCTGAAATGTCACACGATTCAATGTCGGAGGCTTCAGCCGTTTTGCTATAATGTGGACACGAAAGAAACAAGGAGGTCATTGATATGGCAGCAATTTTAGAGGCGAAAAGCCTTCAAAAAATCTATACAACACGATTTGGAGGAAATCAGGTCCAAGCCCTGTCGAATGTGTCCTTTTCTGTGGAACAGGGTGAGTATGTGGCGATCATGGGCGAATCCGGATCCGGAAAGACTACATTGCTTAACATCCTGGCGGCACTTGATAAGCCCACGAGCGGCGAGGTCCTGCTGGATGGCAGGAGCCTTTCTACTGTAAAGGAAAAAGAAATCTCCGCATTCCGCAGAGACAACCTTGGCTTTGTGTTTCAGGATTTTAACCTGCTGGATACATTCAGCCTTCAAGATAATATCTTCCTGCCCCTGGTGTTGGCCGGCAAGGGTTATAAGGAAATGAGCCAGCGCCTTCAGCCAATGGCAAAAAAACTCGGTATAACAGAATTATTGGCAAAATATCCATATGAGGTTTCCGGCGGGCAGAAGCAGAGAGCGGCGGTTGCCCGCGCACTCATCACCAGCCCGAAGCTGGTACTTGCGGATGAACCGACAGGCGCGCTGGACTCTCGCTCCACAGATGGACTCTTAAGGATCTTCAACGACATTAACCGTGACGGTCAGACAATCCTGATGGTAACGCACTCCACAAAGGCTGCCAGCCACGCAAGCCGTGTGCTGTTTATTAAGGATGGAGAAGTGTTCCATCAAATTTATCGCGGTAATAATACGAATGAGCAGATGTATCAGAAGATATCCGATACCCTGACACTGCTGGCAACGAGTGGTGAACAGTATGAATAATCGCTTTTTTCCAAAGCTGGCAGCAAGCAATATCAAGAAGAACGGGAAAGCGTATATTCCGTATATCCTGAGTTGTGTGATGACGGTTGCAATGTTCTATATTGTAAAGTCATTATCCTATAATCCCGGCCTTAAAAATATGGTCGGCTCCAACACAATGATGACGATGATGTCGATGTGCAGCGTGATGATTGCACTCTTTGCAATCATCTTCCTGTTTTATACCAACAGCTTTTTAGTGAAGCGGAGAAAGAAGGAATTCGGTGTCTTCAATATCCTGGGGATGGAAAAATCCCATATTGCCAAGACAATGGCTTGGGAAAATTTCTATGTAACGCTCATCAGTATTGCGGGCGGGCTTGTAATCGGCATCGCTCTGGATAAGGCAATGTTTTTGCTGATTGCACAGGTGCTGAACGAAGAGATTTCTCTTGGTTTCTTTATTTCAGATAAAGCAATCATCAGTACGGTAGTGATGTTTTGCATTATCTTCCTGCTGATCCTTCTGAATTCAATCAGGCAGATCCAAACAGCGAACCCGATTGAACTGCTCACTGCAGGGAATGCCGGTGAACGGGAGCCGAAGACCAAATGGGTTCTTACCATTTTGGGACTATTAAGTCTTGGTACTGGTTATTATATTGCGCTGGCAATTAAAAACCCCCTTACCGCTTTAGTATACTTCTTTTTTGCGGTGATACTGGTCATTATTGGAACCTATATGCTTTTTACCGCAGGCAGTATTGCGCTGCTGAAAATCCTGCGAAAGAATAAAAAGTATTACTACAAGACCAAGCACTTCACAAGTATTTCAGGTATGATTTACCGTATGAAACAGAATGCGGTAGGTCTTGCAAACATCTGTATTCTGTCAACTGCGGTTCTCGTGATGGTGTCTTCCACATCATCGCTGATGCTTGGTATGCAGGATGTGATTGCTACCCGGTATCCAGATGATTTTATAGTCTATTCCAATGAGACATCGGAAGAACGGGCATATGAATCTTTTGACGCGATTCGTGAACTGCAGGAAGAACAAAATCTGAATGTCACAAGTGAAAGAGAGTATCGTTATCTTGTGTTCCCGGCTTTTATAAGCGGAGATACTTTTGAAGTCACCCGTGATGCGAATTTTTCGTCGTTGGGGAATCTCAATAACCTGATTTTTGTCTCGCTCTCAGACTATAACCGAGTTATGGGAACAGATAAAACGCTGGCTGAAGATGAAATCCTCGTATATTCGGACCGTCTTCAGTTTGATTATCCGACGCTCAAAATCTTTGATCGGGAATACTCGGTGAAAGAGAAGATTGATGAATTTATCGGAAACGGATTGATTGTGGCTGTTGCCGCCAACACGCAGTTTATCGTTCTCCCGGATGGGACAGATATAGAGGAACTTTATGCGCTGCAAAAAGAAACGCTTTCTGATGGGGCCAGTGAGATACAGTATTATTACGGGTTTAACTCAGATGCAGATGAAGAAACCCAGCGTGCCTTCTACAGAACTTTGCTAGAGGATTATGTTGGCCACGGATATGAAGGGACGATAGAATCGAAAGTGGATTCCAGAAGTGAGTTTGTCGGCTTGTATGGCGGGTTCTTTTTCATCGGTATCTTCCTTGGCATATTGTTCATTATGGCAACGGTGCTGATTATTTACTACAAGCAGATTTCCGAAGGATACGATGACAAGCAGCGATATGAGATTATGCAAAAGGTTGGAATGACGCATCAGGAGATTAAGAACTCTATTCATTCTCAGGTGCTTACGGTATTCTTCCTGCCGCTGATTGTCGCAGGGATCCATATAGCAGTAGCATTCCCGATTATCACCAAACTGCTCGCACTGCTCAACCTTTTGAATGTCCAGCTGTTCCTGACTTGCACAGTGGTATGCTATGTAGTGTTTGCAGTTATGTACTTGCTTATCTATCTGCTGACAGCGAGAACCTATTATAAGATTGTCAGCAAGTAAGGAGACTTTTATGGCAGCGAGAAAATTATATAGAATTAGAGAAGGCAAAGTGTTTACTGGCGTATGTGGAGGTATTGCAAAACTCTTTGATATAGACCCGAAACTTGTCCGGCTACTCTTTGTGGCATGCTGTTTAGCAGTTGCCAGTGGAATTATGGTGTATATCATATTTACGATTTTTATCCCGAAAGAGCCAAAATGATTCCAGGAGGAGAAATCTATCATGGGAAACAATTTTTATATCAGCGGAGTATGGCAGAGCCTGAGTGACCTTTGGATTCCTATCGCTCTGGCGGCAGCAGGCATTATTATAGTGGCTCTTCTGATCCGCTTTATCATAAAGAAAAAATGGGCCGGCGTTGTTGCAACAGTTGTTGTTGCCGTATTGGTGGCCGGAGGCGGTATCATATATCGCCTCCCCCATACCCTGAGTAATATCGAAGCCGAAGAGATTTCAAAAATTGAAGTTGCAAATGTGGAGGTAACGGATCCGGAATTGATTCAGGATATTCTGGATGAGCTTAACGGATCGAAATATAAACGGGCCTTACCCTCCGGCATCGGCGGACGAGAAAAATATTCTGTCGAGATTTACGATAAGAATGGTGGAGTAGAACTCAGTCTGGGAATCGCAGATGAGTTTATGGTTAATACGGGGACCTTTTGGGAAGAGCGTGAAAACGGGGAACTGGATCTATCTCTGTTTCAAGCGATTTCAGAGGAGGTGTTGGCAGAATGAAAAAGATAATCGCATTTGTGCTGTTACTATGTATGGCACTTTCCTTTACAGGATGCCAGTTTAATTATGAGAAACCGTCAGAGATGCTGGAGATATTTGAAGGATGGGTCGAGAACCTCGGTCAGTCTCAGATCACTGAAGACGGAGATCTCATAGGGGAACGAATTCTTTCTGAAGACGCCTATGCCGGCAGGTACTGTGCCGATGGTGAGGATGAGACAGGAAAGGATGTTGTCTTCGGAGGCGCATCAGTTGAGAAACGCCAACTAAAAGTTTACGGTACGATTACAACTGAGTCTGGAAAAGCGACAGTCCGGATCCGCCAAAACTGGGATGTGACGGAAGTGGAAACGGATGAAGATGGAAATTTCGAGACGAATCTGAGTCTTGATAACGGTGGTAATTATATTATGGTCAATTACGAGGACTTTACCGGAAATATTGAGTTGTATTCCGAGTATGAAGGAGCAGAAGGAAGCACATTATGAATGGCGAAGCAATGTTAATTCAACGCGAGCCTATCGGCTGGAAAATGAAAAAAGCATTCCGTAAACTGCTGAGCCAGGGGGTCCTGTGGGTTAGCGTTGCCATTATCGCCATTATAGCAGTTCCACAAGCGTTTTGGTACTTGCAATAATGGGAATATGGCAGCTGGCAGACTATATCCTCGCAAAGCTCGAAAGAAAGGAGTGACGGTATTATGCGGACGATACTCAAAGGGATAGGGAAATTATTCTGTGCGCTGGTCTCGGTTCTGCTTGTGGCAGTCCTTGTTGTAGGCGGTTGGTTCGGTATTCAGGGATACAATATGTATCAGGATGCGATAGAAGATATGCCTATCAGCGAAAAGGTAGAGACAATCCGTGCGATGGACAACTTCGTAGAGTATGAGGAATTGCCCAAGATTTACATAGATGCCGTCATATCCGTTGAGGACAAGCGGTTTGAAGAACATCACGGGGTAGATTATCTGGCAATTTGCCGTGCGGCTTGGAATGACATTCGCATTTTCTCTTTGGCGGAAGGTGGCAGCACTATTACCCAGCAGCTGATGAAGAATGAGTATTTTACCCAGGAGAAGAAACTGGAACGCAAATTTGCGGAGATTTTTGCCGCTTGGGAGATAGAGAAGCAGTATAGCAAGGAAGACATCTTTGAACTGTATGTCAATACTATTTATTTCGGCAGTGGGTACTATGGGATCTACGATGCTGCTGAAGGGTATTTCGGGAAGGAACCGTCAGAACTGAATGAGTATGAGGCGGTTATGCTCGCCGGCCTTCCAAATGCACCTTCGGCTTATTCACCGGATACCAGCCCGGAACTGGCAAAGCAGCGGATGAGTCAGGTTCTGACCCGGATGGTCGAGTGCGAGGTCATAGATCAGGACGAAGCGGATAGTCTGCTC
>DWUY01000206.1 GCA_019120515.1 Candidatus Blautia avicola
TCCGGTATACTTCCATTAGATTTGGGATCCCTATAAGGGATTCAGGAAGAAAAGTCAACGGATCCAGATATTCATCCGATATCCTTCTGTAAAGTACCCCTACTTTCTGCTTGGTATTCCTGTAGTCCCGGTAATAAAGATAATCATTTTCTACAAAAAGCTCTGAGCAGGTAGCAAGTTCGCTCCCTGTCCGCTCTGCCAGATAGGAATGTTCAAAATAGGCGGCGTTATATCTTCCCGGAGTCATGATCACCGGTATTCCCCCTGTATTTACCCAGTCGAGAGTCTCCTTCAGCAGGTCTGCATAGTTTCGATTGTCTACGATCTGATTGTTGCTGAAGGTTTTTGGAGATACCCGGCGGCAGATCTCCCTGGCGATCATAGGGTAGGAAGCGCCGGAAGGAATCCTCAGATTATCCTCAAGGATATACCACTCTCCATCTTTTCCCAGCACCAGATCAATTCCTGAAATATGGCTGTAGATCCCCTTAGGCGGACAGATTCTTTCACATTCCGGAAGATAGCCGGAAGAAATAAATACAAACTCCTCCGGAACCACCTGATCCTTTATGATCTTTTTTTCTCCGTATATATCCTTCAGAAAAAGGTTCAGGGCGTCTACCCTCTGGATCAATCCCTTTTCCAGTATTCGGAAATCCTCCCGGGCGATCACCCTGGGGATTGCGTCAAAGGGAAATAGCTGTTCGTGAAACTCACCGTTTTTATAGATCCCGAATTTGACCCCGAATCTGGCCATAAGACGGTTGATCCCTTCTGTATGCTCCACCAGTTCTCTCATTCCTGCTCCCTCCTTATATGGCAAAAGCGCCCAGAGCATCTGCTCTGAGCGCCTTTGCTTATTTCTTATAGTCTACTACATTTTTTCAGGGATTGTCAACTTCTTATCTTTTCAAATTATTTTCTTTATTTCTTTGGTAAGATAATTTATAATTATTTTTCAGAAAGCATTAGAACGCACATAGAAAGGACTTGCATATGCCTGCAGATATGAAAAACATCATCGGAGAAACCTTCGTAAAGATGGTAGCCCGCAAAGGGATCGATAAGATCACTGTAAAAGCGTTGATCGAAGAATGCCATATTTCCCGCCAGACTTTTTATTATCATTTTCAGGATATCATGGATGTTCTGGAATGGTGTGTCAGGCAGGAAACCAACGCTCTGGTAAAAGAAAGCCTGAATGCGGAAGATCTTCAGACCGCCCTTCAGATTTTTATTTCTTTCAATACCGAACACTTCTCCTGGTTTCAGAAACTGATGGATTCTCACAGACGGGCCCAGATAGAAAGTTTACTGGTAGACGCAGTTAAAACCTACATGATCGAAATGTCCCGGCACAGTCATTCTGATCTGTATGTAAATTATGAAGATATGGATGTTCTGCTCCAGTTTAACGCCTGCGGACTGGTAGGGGTCCTGCTGGAATACGGCAAAACCAGCAAAACATCTCCAAAGGATCCCGAAAAACTGTCCCGGCAGTTAGAACAGATCATTTCCGGGCAGTTTCTTCATCTTGGTCCTGACTCAAAACGCTGACACATCCGGCGGTTAAGCTGGATATAGTGCTTATATAAAATTCCGAACCTGTGGATGTATCCTGACTGCCAGGGCTTGGATCTGCCGCAGAAATGGAGGATCCCCGTATGGCTCATCACCCAGTCCATATCGCAGATCCCTCCGCTCCGCAGCAGATAAGTACTGTAATTCCTGGCATCATAGTTCCAGAGGAAATCGTCCAGTTCCCGGGTCCTGGAACCGAAAACCGCATTTAAAATATCCTGATCCGGGAGCAGCAGTTCTCTGGCATGCTCTCTGGAATAGGCAAAGATTTCATCCGGCCTGATCTCCTTGCGTCCCTGCTCCAGGTTCATCAGGAGCACGCCGGAATTATAATATTTATTGTCTGTGCCCAGCCTGACCTGATTGATATTATTAGCAAGGTTGGTCTTGCCTGTGTGAGCTGCGGCGGCAAACAGCTTCCCCTCCAGATCTGTTTCCCAAAGAGAGCGGAGAGAATTGATCACCAGGATATCCGGATCCAGGTACAGGATGCGCGTAAGCCGGTCCGGAAGAAAACAGGGAGCCAGCAGACGGTAATACATTTCCCTGGGATATTGTTTTGTCACCGGTGCGTCTTCAAAATACTCTTCTTCTATTTTTATGAGAAAAAGTTTATATCCCATCCCATCACATTGTCTTTTCAAAGGTTCCATTTCCTCTTCTCTCAATCCGCTATGTATCAGATAGATTTCAAGGTCTTCTCCCGGATTATTGATATACAGTGAGGTAAGCATCACCTGAAGAGGCGGAAGATATTTCTTATCCACTGTTACAAGAAGTTCCATAACTTCAATCTCCTTTTCTCCTTTTTCCCAAAATTATGCTAACAACCCTGCCGGATATTTTCTACTGACACTTTTTTGGGTGTGTATTGACAGATTTAAAAAAATGTCAGGTTTTTTTACAATTCCATAAATATGTAAATACAGAATCTCTGAATTGATAATCCCTATTTTCCCTGAAACCTGTTATAACAGGAAGCAGAGAGGCAATCTTCCGGAAAGGAGAATTGAGATCATGAAAATATATCAGGATATTCTGGGAGCAAAACTCCAGGAACTGGAACAGCAATATGAACATCTCCGGAATCGTCTGCAAATCTGCGAAGGAGAAGATCCCGGACAGATCCACCAGGAATTAGAGTCTGCCAAAAAAGAATATGACACATTGCAGCTGCGGCTGAGAAGCACCGTAGAGACCAGCCGCTCCCCTGCTGTTTCCCGTCTGGCAAAAGTCCAGCTCGCTTACAGTACAGAAACGGAAAAGCTGCTGAAAGAACAGGTGGCAGGGGATCTTCATTCCGATGCAAATACACCTGGGGAAGACAAAGAAGAAGCTTCCGCCTTATATGCGGAATATGCCATTGATTTTGCTTCAATGGCAGTAAAATACGCGCTGCTTGCCTCCCTTTCTGCCATCGATATGCAGACAGATCCAAAACAATCTTAGAAAGGAGAATATTATGCAGGAAATAAAAAAGCCAAAAAAGCCCCTGATCTTCTACTATGTGATCGTCATGCTGATCCTGCTGCTCTTCAACTTTCTTGCCATGCCCTGGCTGGCGCAGAGGCAGGTACAGGAAGTGGACTACGGAACTTTTATGACCATGACGAAAGAGAAAAATATTGGTCAGGTGGAAGTACAGGAACAGGAAAATCAAATCATCTTTACAGATAAGGATAAGCAGCACATTTATAAAACCGGTATGATGCCGGACCCGGATCTGACGGATCGGCTCTACGATTCAGGAGCCGTCTTTACCAGCGAGATCATAAAGCAGACGGATCCCCTTTTAAGCATTCTTCTCAGCTGGATCCTTCCCATCGTAGTCTTCATCCTTATCGGCCAGTACATTTCCAGAAAGATCATGAAAAATGCCGGAGGTCCCAATGCCATGACCTTTGGTATGGGGAAAAGCAATGCCAAAGTATATGTAAAATCCTCGGAAGGGATCCGTTTTTCTGATGTGGCAGGGGAAGATGAAGCCAAAGAAAATCTCTCTGAGATCGTAGACTATCTCCACAATCCGGACAAATATAAAAAGATCGGCGCCTCCATGCCCAAAGGGATCCTTCTGGTAGGTCCTCCGGGGACAGGTAAGACCATGCTGGCGAAAGCCGTGGCAGGAGAAGCCGGAGTACCCTTTTTCTCCATGTCCGGTTCTGAATTTGTGGAAATGTTCGTAGGCATGGGCGCCTCTAAAGTCCGTGATCTTTTCAAACAGGCTAAAGAAAAAGCTCCCTGTATCGTATTTATCGATGAGATCGATGCCATTGGACAGAAACGTGATGGACGTGCAGGCGGTAACGACGAACGGGAACAGACGCTGAACCAGCTCCTTACAGAGATGGACGGTTTTGAAGAAAATACCGGAGTTATGATCCTGGCGGCTACCAACCGTCCGGAAAGTCTGGATCCGGCTCTTACCCGTCCGGGCAGATTTGACCGCCGGGTGCCGGTAGAACTGCCCGATCTTCAGGGAAGAGAAGCTATCCTCCGGGTTCATGCAAAGAAGGTAAATCTCAGCGACAATATCGATTTTGAAAAAATCGCCCGGATGGCTTCCGGCGCTTCCGGCGCGGAACTGGCTAATATTGTAAATGAAGCTGCTCTCCGCGCGGTGCGGGATAACCGGGAATATGTGACACAGGCTGATCTGGAGGAAAGTATCGAGGTAGTCATCGCCGGTTATCAAAAGAAAAATTCCATCCTCACAGATCAGGAAAAGAAAGTGGTGGCATATCACGAGATCGGACATGCTCTGGTGGCAGCAAAGCAGACAAATTCTGCTCCTGTCCAGAAGATCACCATTGTTCCCCGTACTTCCGGCGCTCTGGGCTATACCATGCAGGTAGAAGAAGGCAACCACTACCTGATGAGCCAGGAAGAACTGGAGAATAAGATCGCCACTCTTACCGGAGGACGGGCTGCGGAGGAACTGGTATTTCACTCTGCCTCCACGGGCGCTTCCAACGATATCGAACAGGCAACCAAACTGGCAAGGGCGATGATCACCCGCTATGGTATGAGTCCTGATTTCGACATGGTAGCTCTGGAGACAGTAACCAATATCTGGGCGGAGACGCTTCCCTGGCTTGTTCGGCCCAGTCCCAGGCTGAAATCGACAAACAGGTGGTAGACCTTGTAAAACGCCAGCATCAGAAAGCCAGCCGGATCCTGGAACAGTGATCTTGATCCCAAAAGGCTGAAACCGCCTTTAAAACACCACGGTTTCAGTCTTTTTCTGCAGAAAAAGCTTTTTTATTTGTGCTTTTCCCCTATATTTTGTTTAATCTCTCACATTTTTATATCCTATATGCACAATAAAACAGGGTTTTGTAAGGAACTCGTAAAATCTTGTAATATCTTGTTGCATTTACTGGCGGCAGTGCTATAATATCTCTGATATTTTAATCTTTTTTTATTTTATTCATTTTATTTTTAAAATAATTAATAACTTATTTGGAGGTAACTATGAATATTATCATTGTTGGCTGCGGTAAGGTAGGAAGCACGCTGGCAGAACAGCTGTGCAATGAGGAACACCAGTTAGTGGTGATCGACACAAACTCTGACAAAATACAGCAGCTTTCAGAAGATCTGGATTTATTAGGTATCACTGGCAACGGCTCCAGTATCGGAGTGTTATCCGAAGCGGGAGTAAAGGAAGCAGATATTCTTATTGCGGTAACCGGCTCTGACGAGCTGAACCTTCTGTGCTGTCTCATTGCCAAAAAGGTCAGCAGCTGCCACACCATTGCCCGTGTGCGCAATCCCATTTACAATAAGGAGATACATTTTATTAAAGAACGTCTGGGCGTTTCCATGATCATTAATCCTGAACTTGCGGCTGCAATGGAAATTTCCAGGCTTCTCCGTTTTCCATCAGCCATTAAGCTGGATACCTTTTCCAAAGGCCGGGTAGAACTGCTGAAATTTAAGCTGCTGCCTGAGTTCCGGCTCCATGGAATGTCTGTTATGGAGGTAATTGAAAAATACCGCAGCGACATCCTGATCTGCGGCGTGGAGAGGGGCGGAAATGTTTATATTCCTTCCGGTTCTTTCACCCTTCAGGACAATGACCTGGTTTCCATTGTAGCTTCTCCGAAAAACTCCGGACTTTTCTTTAAAAAGATCGGCGTACATACCCATCAGGTGAGAAATGCTCTTGTTGTAGGCGGAGGCACCCTTGGATACTATCTGGCTTCTCTCCTTATTGAGATGAAGATAAAAGTACGGATCATCGAATCCAGAAAAGACCGGTGTGAAGAGTTAAGCGACCTTCTTCCGGAAGCCACTATCATCTGCGGAGACGGAACTGACAAAAAGCTTCTCTTTGAAGAAGAACTTGCAAATGCAGAATCCTTTGTCACTCTTACAAATTTAGACGAAGAAAACATCTTTCTGTCTCTTTTCGCCAAAAAGGTTTCCAAGGCCAAACTTGTTACCAAGGTCAACCGTCTTGCTTTTGACGAGGTAATAGATGAACTGGATCTTGGCAGCGTGATCTATCCCAAATATATTACTGCCGATTATATCCTTCAGTATGTGCGGGCTATGGGAAATACGGTAGGAAGTAATGTAGAAACCCTGTATCAGATCCTGGACAATCAGGCGGAGGCTCTGGAATTCTATGTAAGAGAAGCTTCTGAAGTAACGGATATCCCTCTGGCCCAGCTGAATCTGAAAAGAGATCTTCTCATCGCCTGCATTAACCGCGGCGGAAAAGTCAGTATCCCCAGAGGCCAGGATACCATCCAGGTGGGAGATACCGTTATCGTAGTAACTACTGTTAAAGGTCTGAAAGACTTAAGAGACATCCTGAAAAGATAAGACCCGGAGGCAGATATGAATTACGCAATTGTGAGATATGTAATCGGATATGTATTATATTTTGAGGCAGCCTTTATGGTGCCTCCCTGTATAACAGCCATCATTTACCAGGAAGCCTGCGGCTGGTCTTTTGTGATCACCGGCCTGCTCTGTGTCCTGCTTGGCTTTATCCTTACCCATAAAAAACCGAAAAATAAAGTCTTTTATACAAAAGAAGGATTTGTCACCGTAGCCTTAAGTTGGATCATACTGAGTATCATGGGGTCCCTTCCCTTCCTCATCAGCGGCTCGATCACCAATCCCATCGACGCCCTATTCGAGACAGTGTCCGGTTTTACCACCACAGGAGCCAGCATTATAAAAGATGTTGAAGCGCTTCCAAGATGTGTGCTTTTCTGGCGAAGCTTCACCCACTGGATCGGGGGTATGGGCGTCCTGGTTTTCCTTCTTTCTATCCTCCATATCACAGGAAGCGGTTCTCATATGAACCTGATGAAAGCAGAGAGCCCGGGACCTTCTGTAAATAAACTGACCCCTACTGTCCGTTCCACAGCCAAAACCCTATACCTGATCTATCTGGGAATGACTATTATAGAGATCATCTTCCTGCTGGTTGGAGGCATGCCTCTTTTTGATACTCTGACCATTACCTTTGGTTCTGCCGGAACCGGAGGATTCGGGATCAAAAACGACAGTATGGCCAGCTATTCCGTATACCTGCAGGTAGTAGTGACCATCTCCATGATCCTCTTTGGTGTTAACTTCAGCGCCTACTATCTGATCCTTCAGAAAAAATTCAAGGAAGCATTTTCTATTGAAGAAATCCGCTGGTATTTCGGTATCATCCTGGTATCGATCATTGTGATCGCCGTAATGGTGACCGATCAGTACTCCGGCTTCGGAGAGGCTTTCCAGCAGGCTGCTTTCCAGGTAGGCTCTATTATCACCACCACCGGATACGCGACTACAGACTTTAACCAATGGCCGGAAATCCCCAGGACGATCCTGGTGCTTCTCATGCTGATAGGCGCCTGTGCAGGAAGTACCGGCGGCGGTATTAAAGTATCACGTCTGGTGATCCTGGTAAAGACGATCGGAAAAGAACTGCAGACTCTGATCCATCCGAGAAGCATAAAGAAACTGAAAATGGACGGTCACGCTATAGACCATGAGGTTATCCGTTCCACAAACGTGTTCCTGATCGCTTATGTACTGATCTTCGCATTTTCCGTGCTTCTGATCGCTGTAGATAATTTTGACCTGATCACCAACTTCACTGCAGTGGCCGCTACCTTCAACAATATCGGCCCGGGTCTGGAGATGGCAGGCCCCACACAGAACTTTTCTATATATTCAAACTTTTCTACATTGGTGCTCACCTTCGACATGCTTGCAGGAAGACTGGAGATCTTCCCCATCCTGCTGCTCTTCGTAAGAGGCACCTGGAGAAGATACTAAAATATCAGACATCAGGCTTTTACCTGCCCTTGTCTTCACGGATAAAAAGCCCCTGGGCTTGTTCTTTTCAACATCATGAAAAAGGACAGCCCGGGGGCTTTGACTTCGCGCTATTGTGTTGTTCTTCTTTTACTCGCCCAATATTTCAAAAAACTCAGGTTATAAGCAAGGAACAGCCCCGTCCAAAATACAATATGAGAAACAGAAGCCGGCTCTTCCATAAATCTGACCGCGGCCATGTACAAAAAGAACAGCCAAAGGCCCGCTCCCAGGATCCGTTTTACCAGATCCGCCCAGTTTCCGAAAACCGCCGTAAACCATCCAGAACCACCATAGCACTCTGCCGTAAAATCTGAAAGTTCACCAAGGAGTTCCTCTGCCGGGGAAAACCTTCTTCCTTCCTGCTCCTCTTTTTGAATAAACTGAAGGTATTTCTCCGGATCTGCTTTCAGAAGATCTTCCTCCTGTACCAGTTTTCTGCAGAGTAGAAGAGAACCTTCCAGTTCTCTCATCTGATTTTCCAGAATTTCCTCCTGTTTTTTCAAAAGGAAGCCGGAATCTTCTTTTCCATCCAGAAGCAGGGAAATATTTTCTACAGAAAGATCTGTTTTTCGAAGAATGAGGATCCTCTTCAGTCTATCTACGTCTTCCTCTGTATAATTGCGGTAGCTGCTGCTTTCCTCTCTTGCTGGTTTCAGCAGTCCTTTCTTCTCATAAAACCGGATATTGCCGGGAGAGATTCCTGCTTTCTTTGCCGCTTCTCCAATCTTCATAGCCTGTAACCTCCTACCTCTGATCCTGCCGTTCTCTGCGCCGGTGTTTCCGGCCACAGTATAGATCAGATACTTTCTTTTACTTCTGCTATACACCTTCTACCAGGTGGAAGGTCAAGACTTTTTCTCTAAATCCTCAAAATTTTTTCTTCCCAGACGGACGTCCTCCATAAAATCCGTCATATGCTCCGGAAGGCTTTCAAAAAGATAACTGCCGCTTTTCTTCGTCTTTTCCAGATAATGGTTCCGGATCTCCCGGTTCATCATCTGGATCTCTTCCCGCAGGTTTCTGGCAGAAAGCCTTGCCGCTCCCTGCCCCATAATGATCACCTGTTCTAAAGCGTCAGAGGTGGCTACGGTTACATGATACTTCCTTCCGATCTCATGGACGGTCTTTTCAATATACTGATCAGCAGTTTCCGCTTCTTTTGTATAGACCACATAAATATTGTGATATTTCTGGACCTCCCCCTGGTTTCCTTCCACTTTATAAGCGTCAAAAACCAGGATCAAAGTGCATTTTTTGTAGCCCTGGTAATTGCAGAGCATGTCCATCAGTTTGTTTCTGGCTCCTTCAATATTCACTTTAGCCAGTTCCTGAAGGTCCTCCCAGGCAAAAATAATATTATATCCGTCTACCAGAAGGTATTCTTTCTCCGGCTCCTGCTTTTTATATCTTCTGGTCTTTTCCGGAGTTTTCTTTACTGCAAAGTCCTCTTCCTGATTATACCTTGGCCGCTTTATAGGGCCGTAAGTACGGACAAAAATCTCCTCCAGCTCCTGCTGGGTCAGACGGATCTCTTCAAAACTGGGAACCGGCGCCGACTGGGTCTCCATTTCCGGCTCCTCTTCCTTTCCGAATCCGGTATCAATATGGGCATACTCCTCTACCTGGTCCCATGGCACGTTAAAGCCTGCTCCGTGAGAGCAGAAAACAGAACCTGTGGGATTTTCCAGATCTCCTTCCGGATCATAAGCCGCCGCCTCTATGATCTCCTGACTGTTATGACAGGATTCATAACCTTTCAGGACAAAGGACAGATGGCCTCTTCCCCTGGTATAGGCTGTAACCTCTCTCTGATAATCCCGCATCTCGGATACCGGGGCGGTTCCTGTGAGAAAAGCATATTCTCCCTGGATATCCGGAGTGGAAAAAGTTCCGCTCATCCGCTGGATGTCGGCCATAGCCCTTCCCACTGTATCCTGGGGTACTTCCAGGGAATATTCGTATATCGGCTCCAGAAGGATACTTTCCGCTTTTCTCAGCCCCTGCCGCACTGCCCGGTAGGTTGCCTGACGGAAATCTCCCCCTTCTGTATGTTTCAGATGAGCCCTTCCAGCGATCAAAGTGATCTTCATATCTGTAATTTCAAATCCTGTAAGGACACCCAGATGATGTTTCTCCTCCAGATGGGTAAGGATCAGTCTCTGCCAGTTCCGGTCTAAAACGTCCTCGCTGCAGTCCGCAGCAAAAACCAGCCCCGCTCCTCTCTCTAAAGGCTCCAGCAAAAGGTGCACCTCCGCATAATGGCGGAGCGGCTCAAAATGTCCGATCCCTTCTACCGGTTCTTTGATGGTTTCTTTGTATACAATATTCCCGGAGCCAAATTCCACTTCTATGCCAAAACGCTCCAGGATCATCTGTTTCAGGATCTCAATCTGCACTTCCCCCATAACCTGAGCGTGGATCTCTCCCAACTGTTCATTCCAGAGGATCTGAAGTTCCGGGATCTCCTCCTCCAGCTGCCGTAATTTTATCAGCATTCCATGAACATCTGTGCCCTGGGGAAGCCGTATCTCATAGGTCAGCACGGGAGTCAGCACCGGAGGCGCAGAAGCCGGTTCTTCCCCAAGGCCTTCTCCCGACCAGGTTTTCGTAAGACCTGTAACTGCGCAGACACAACCGGCCCCGGCCTCTTCCACGGTCTGAAAACTCTGTCCGTCATAGATGCGGATCTGGTCCGCTTTTTCTTCCCATCCTTCTCCCACAAGAAGCTGTTTTACTTTCAGGCTTCCTCCGGTGATCTTCATGTGGGTCAGCCGGGTTCCTTTATCGTCTCTGGAAATCTTATAGACCTTGGCGCCGAAGGTTTCCGGATAAGAAGAACATTCCAGAAGCGCTTCCAGGCCCTCTAAAAATTCTGTGATCCCCTGGGATTTCAGGGCTGAACCGAAAAAGCAGGGAAACAGTTCCCTGTTTTTTACCATATCCCGGAGTTTTTTCTGAGAAATATCACCTGTCTCCAGATATTCTTCCAGAGCCGGCTCCCCGCACATGGCGGTCTCCTCCAGAAACTCTTCCCGTTCTCTGTCCTGGGAAAAATCTATACAGTGTTCGTGAAGACGCTTCCTTAACTGGCCCAGTATTTTCTCCTTTTCTGTTCCCTCCTGATCCATTTTGTTTACAAAAAGTATCGTAGGGATCTGATACTGGTTTAAAAGCCTCCAGAGAGTCTCCACATGTCCCTGTACCCCGTCGGGACCGCTGATGATCAGGATCCCGTAGTCCAGCACCTGAAGGGTACGCTCCATTTCCGCGGAGAAATCCACATGCCCCGGGGTATCCAGCAAAGTGATCTCCTTATCCTTCAGATCAAAAACCGCCTGCTTTGAAAAAATAGTGATCCCTCTGGCCCGCTCCATTTCATTGGTATCCAGAAAAGCGTCCTGATGGTCCACTCTCCCCATCTTCCGGATGCTTCCCGTATGATACAAAAGGCTTTCCGCCAAAGTGGTCTTGCCTGCGTCTACATGGGCCAGAAGGCCGATATTGATATGCTTTGAAGGCTTTAAAACCTGGTTTTTCTGTCTATTTTCAGACGTATTTTCCATGAAAATACCCCTTTCTGTTCTATGATCGTGCAAATATAATCATAGCACAGAAAGGGGAATCTGTCGATAAAGGGTTCCTTGTATGCGGCTACTTCGATCTATACCAACAATTCAAATATCTGCCTTTCCATTATTCTCTGTCTGCTCATCCCAGAGGTCTTCCCAGCCTTTGGCACCTTCCCACAAAAACACCTGCCCCTTGACGAGACGGCAGTTTTTATCCTCCAGACGGATCGCTTCCATTTCTTCTTCTGTAAGAGGATCTTCTGTGACGCTTTTCAGATTAGAGATATACTGAGGTTCTTTAACAGAAAAAGGAATCGGGATCTGTCCTCTCTGGACCGCCCACTTCAGGCAAATGACCGCCGGATGGACCTGATGTGCTCTTGCCGCCGCTGCCACTGCCGGAAGCTGCATATCCGCCACATCCCCCTGTGTTCTGTCCCTTTCAGGTCTGGAAGGAGATCCCAGAGGGCAGAAGCCAATGGGCTGTATTCCATGCTGTACCGCATAGGCAAATAATTCCGGCTGCTGAAAAGAAGGATGGAGCTCCATCTCCAAAGCGGCAGGCTTGATCCTGCACAGGGGCAATACTGCCTCTAATTTAGGGATCGTCATATTGCTCATGCCGATGTAACGTACCAGCCCTTTATCCACCAGTTCCTCGCACTGCCGCCATGTTTTCATAAATTCCTCTATGGAAAATGGTTTGGAATCTGGATTTCTGGAATCCCCGCTGCAGCCGGGAGCATGGTAATTCGGGAAAGGCCAATGTATAAAATACAGATCCAGATATTCCAGTCCAAGATCCTCCAGACTTTTTTGGCAGGATTCAAGTACCCTTCCATGCATATCATTCCAAACTTTAGAAGTAATAAACAGATCCTGCCGCTTCATCTCTTTCTCTTCAAAAATCTGCTTAAGGACTTTGCCGATCTCCTTTTCATTCTGATAAACCGAAGCACAGTCTATAAGCCGGTATCCATATTTTATCGCACCGTAAACCGCTTCTGAAACTGCCTGTGCCCCATATTTATCCGATCCGAAAGTTCCCAGTCCCATGCAGGGGATCTCCTCCCCGCTGTATAATCTTCTGCGCGGGATCAACTGCTGCTCTATCTTTTTTCCCATTTTTATAAACACCTCCGCCCTGTATAAGCATGAAGGATTTATCTGAAAATCTTTCATACTCTGATAAGCTGATTATACAATAGCCTCCGGTTTATGATAAGTAGCCCATCTGACATTTTTTTCTGAAACATGTCGCCTTTTTACAGCTATTCCTCTCTTCTTTTCCAGAGTGATATTTCCTTCAGAAAATGTTCCAGGATCTGATTTCTTCTGTTTTTCTTCCACAGAGCAGAAATATCTACAAATTCCTCCTCTCCTTCTAATGGAATAAATTTCAGATTATCTCCATTGGTGATCTTGCTGGTAACAAAAGCAGGCAGTATTGAGATCCCTTCTTCCGCAGCGACCATCATCAGGATACTCTCTATATCGTTGCTCTGAAAGAGGATATGAGGCTGATACCCTGCCTTCTGATACAGTTCCAGAAAATGAAGATCCCCGAAGGAATTTCCGTCTTCCGAAAGAGTCATATAAATGAAAGGTTCCTGTGCCAGTTCCTCTCTTCTCAAGACCTGGCGGCGGGCAAAGGGATGGCTTTCATACAGCACTACAGTCAGCGGTGATCTTTCCACACAGATACCATCTGTATCCCCGTTTTTTATACTATCTTCGCTGTTCCATGTGAAGATAATATCGTAGTCACCTTTTTGCAGGCCGGTCTCCAGGACTCCTGTATCCCAGCGGTAACAGGAGATCAGGATATTGGGATATTTATTGTGAAAACTTCGGAGCCGGTCTGAGAGGCTGCTTCTTTCATAACCTTTGATATAGCCTACTTTCAGACTGCCCACCAGTCCCACAGATGCTTCCCGGACCCGGTGTTCCGCCTGTTCCACACGCTCCAGGATCCCTTTTGCCTCCCTGAGAAACACACTGCCCTCCGGCGTCAGTCTCACAGGACGGGTATTCCTATCAAACAGCTGTACGCCCAGATGATTTTCAAGAGCGCGGATCTGCTGGGTAATGGCCGTCTGCGTAATATAATAGCGGCTGGCAGCTTTTGTAAAACTCTGGCACTCTGCTACTCCAATGAAATATCGAAGCTGATTTATATTCATAATAGTAATCTCCCGAAAAATATGCCGCTTCCAAAGCTCTGCCTTCTCATGTAAATATAAAGTATGTTTTCGGCTTTGACCGCATATTATAAGTTTATCTTATATTATCATGGAATATTGGCAGTTGCAATGGACCTTTCCCCACTCTATTATAATTTAGAGGCAGATTTCATCAACCTTGTATTTTATTGCTATAAGAAGGAGACATACTATGAAGATACTGATCTACGAAACACGGGAGGATGAGCTGGAGGCCATCCATAAATTAGGCAAAGAGTTACCAATAGAGATCCAGACCACTTCAGAAATCCCCTCTATGGAAAATGTATCCATGGCAGAAGGCTGCGATGGGATTTCCATTCTGGGACAGGGCAGGATCGCTGGGCCCTTTCTGGAGGCTCTGGCAAAACTTAACGTCCATTATATTTCCACCAGGACCATCGGCTACAACCATATTGATCTGGAATATGCAGAGAAACTGGGAATCCACGTATGCAATGCCAGTTATGCCCCCAATGGTGTCGCGGACTTCACCATTATGATGATGCTCATGTGCCTGAGGCAGTATAAACAGGCTCTCTGGAGGGGCCAGGTGAACGACTTCTCTCTGTCCGGATTAATGGGCCGTGAAATGAAAGACCTTACTGTGGGAGTTATGGGAACAGGCCGGATAGGAGCTCAGGTGATCCGGGAGCTTTCCGGCTTCGGCTGCAGGATCCTGGCCTATGATGTAAGAAAAAATTCTGCCGTCACCCCTCCCGCCATTTATGTGGATCTGGATACTCTTTACGCAGAGTCTGATATTATCACTCTGCATATGCCTCTCTTTGATTCCACTAAAGAGATCATCAACCGGGAAAGTATCGGGAAAATGAAGAAAGGCGTAGTGCTCATCAACTGTGCCAGAGGAGAACTGGCTGATATGGAAGCTCTGATCGAAGGTATCGAATCAGAACATATCGGTGCTCTGGGGATCGATACTGCCAAAGGAGAAGAAAAGATCATCCATCAGGACCACAAGACCGACATTCTCGCTGATCGGAACTGGTTCTATCTTCACCAGTTCCGGAATGTGATCATGACGCAGCACATGGCCTTTTATACTGACGCTGCAGTAGAAAGTATGGTAAAATGCGGCATACATGGCATTTATCAGATGATCACCGCCGGGACCTGCGACACAGAGCTGACTTTCCAGAAATATTAAGCAGTATTCTGTTTAAAGAAACATTGAGCCGAGAGTAAAAAGCTCCCGGCTCGCTTTGTTTACCTCTTCTATATCTTATTTTCCGTCCTGCCCTGGATTTTATCGCTTATAGCGGCTGGATCAGCATATTTTATTTCCATTTGCCACCAGTTTGAATTTGCAGCCCAGAACTTCCGCGGCTCTTCTGCACATGATCATCCGTTTCAGGAAGATCTCAAAATAATCCATTACCGTACACATTTCGTCGTCCAGTTCCAGGTCCATCTGGATCACCCGTTTTTCCCGCTTTACTTCCAGAGTAGAAGTCAGCGCCGCATAATTTACCCGGTCATGGATATCAAAGTTTGCAATGGAAGAATTCTGCACCCGGTTCCGGCGGACATCTGTTTTATCCGCCAGGATCAGGGCGGCAGACACCACATCTACCGCGGTACCTGTAGATTCGTCGTGGTTTCCAATGGCCGTAGTCACTGTGAGCACATCTTCCAGGGGCATGCCCAGGTCCTTCAGGATTCCATAAGCCAGAAGGGCTCCTGTGTGGGCGTGGTCATGGCGGTTAATGCTGTTGCCGATATCATGCATATACCCCGCGATCTTGCTGAGACGGATTTCCTTTTCTTTGTATCCCAGGTCTTTCAGGATTTTTCCTGCTGTCTCCGCCACTTTGGCGGCATGTTTCCTAGAATGCTCTGTAAATCCCAGGACATTGAGCACCTGGTTTCCTCTCTCGATCAGTAAATTGATCTCTTCATTTTTCTTTATCTGTCTGTAGGTGACCTCACCTTTTTTCTCTTCTGCCATATACTCCAGCAGCTCCTTTTCTTATAGTCTCGTAATTGCGTCCATGGCAAGGGCCGAGCGCTCGCACTCTTCAGGGGAGAAGGTGACCTGCCAACAGAGAGGACTGCCCTTCATATATTCAGAGGCGAAGCTGAGCCCATTGGTCCTTTCATCCAGCATAGGTCGGTCGATCTGATTGGTATCTCCGAGAAGAATGATCTTTGTGCCTTTTCCCGCCCTGGTAATGATCCCTTTCACCTGATTCGGGGTCATATTCTGGGCTTCGTCAATGATCAGATAGGTCTTTACAATAGAACGGCCCCGGATATAATTCAAAGCTTCTGTCTGGATCAGCCCTCTCTCGAAAATCTCATCTATTTTTCCCTGAAGCTCCATTTCATCCTTATATCGTTCCTCCTCATTGGAGTCGATCAGCTGTTCCAGATTGTCAATAATCGGCCGCATAAGGGGAGAGATCTTTTCCTGTTCATCTCCCGGGAGAAAGCCGATATCCGAATCAAACTGGGCATTTGGCCTGGAGATCAGGATCCTCCTGTATTCTCCTGTAGGATTATTCAACACCTTTTCCAAACCTACCGCCAGGGTATAAAAAGTCTTGCTGGTGCCTGCCATTCCTTTGATGATCACCAGAGGCGCTTTGTCCGCAGGCTGCATAAGAGCCTCCTGGGCAAAATACTGACCGGCGTTTCTGGGAGTCACTCCATAGGGGATACTTTTCCGGTATTCCAGTTTCTTTATCATTCCTCTTTCCACTCTTCCCAGCTGGGTCTTTTTGGCAGACTGATCTGCTTTCAGGATCACAAACTCGTTTTCCTCCAGTTTCGGTACTTTCCGGTTTCCCTGTTCATCGGAAAGGTAAACGTCCTCTACCGGAACGCCTTTTTTCTTGAAATCCTTAAACTTTTCTTCCGGCACGTATACTTCAATTCTTCCCTTATACTGCCCTTCATATTCTGCCACCTGCTCTGTAGTATAATCTTCCGCCCGGATCCCTATGATCTGTGCTTTGATCCTAAGAAGGATATCTTTTGTCACCAGGATCACCTGCTGACTGGAGGACTCTGCCAATCCTTTGCAGACCTTTAAGATCCGGTTATCCATCTTGTCTTCCGGCAGATCTTCAGGAAGCTTTACATCTATGTAATTCTTCTCCACCCGGATCATTCCATGAGGTTCCAGCCGGATCCCTTCCAGAAGATTTCCCTTCAGGCGAAGCTCTTCCAGGATCCGTATGGCTGCTCTGGCATTTCTTCCTTTCTCTCCTTCTGCTTTCTTCAGGTTATCCAGTTCTTCCAGCACTACCACCGGAAGGATCACCTGATTATCTTCAAAACTCAGCAGAGCCTGAGGATTCTGGATCAGAACATTGGTGTCGATAACATAGATTTTTACCATATGCAGGTCTCCTTTACCATATAGACTTTTTTGATAGGAAATGTAAAAAGGAAAGCTATCCTTTCCTTTACAGAAAATTATAACTTTCCTTTATTTTACCTGTTACCGGATTTTGGTTAAATCTTAGTTAAACAGTTTTTTCTTATTCTTTTTATAATACACAAATCCCACCAGATCCGCCAGGGCCCATCCGATAGGTACCGACCACCAGATCCCTGTGACGCCGATAAAATCTATCCCTGACAGCACATAAGCCAGCACCACTCTGGTCCCCAGGGAAAATATAGTAAGGACCACAGACATCCCCGGCCTTTTGATAGCTCTGTATAAACCGTAGAGCAGGAACAGACAGCCGATCCCGCAGTAAAAGGCGCCTTCGATCCGCAGATACTCTACTCCTGCCCCCAGGATCTCAGTCTCAGCAGGATCCACAAAAATGGTCATCAGAGGTCCTGCAAAGATAAATACCAGAAGAGAGATCACCAGGCAGAATCCCACGGAAAGTACGACCGCTGTTTTTATCCCTTTCCGGATCCTCTCTGTTTTTCCCGCTCCGTAATTTTGAGCCACATATGTAGAAAAGGCATTTCCAAACTCCTGGGCCGGCATATAAGCAAAAGAATCGATCTTCACTGCCGCCGCAAAAGCCGCCATGATCACCGTGCCGAAACTGTTCACCAGCCCCTGGACCATCAGGATCCCCAGATTCATCACCGACTGCTGGACAGAGGTCAGAAAAGAAAACTGTCCGATCTCCTTTAGCATAGCCGGTTTCGGCTTCAGATATTTCATCTGTATACGGAATTCCGGTGTTTTCCAGTAGGTGTAAATTGCCAGGCCGATCCCTGACGCGTACTGGGACAGCACTGTGGCAAAAGCCGCACCTGCCACTCCCCAGCGAAAGCCCAGGACAAACCACAGATCCAGGACAATATTCATTACAGAAGATACCGCCAGGAAGATCAGAGGCGCCACAGAATTTCCCACCGCCCTGAGAAGACAGGCAAAATAATTATACAAAAATGTAGCCAGGATCCCCCAGAAGATCACCCACAGATACTGCCGCATCATATCATAGATCTCTCCGGGGACCTGCAGAAGATACATAATGGGATCTATCAGTAGAAAAACCGCCAGATTCAGCACTGCGGCCACTGCAAGGATCAGAACAAAAGATGCTCCCAGGCTTTCATGGAGCTTTTCCATATCTCCCTCTCCGTAGCGGATAGAGAAAACCGCCCCGCTGCCCATGCACAGCCCCAGCAGGATAGATGTGAGAAAGGTCATCAGTGTGTAGGAAGATCCTACTGCCGCCAATGCCCCTGAACCAATAAACCTGCCTACGATCAGGGTATCTGCAATATTATAAAGCTGCTGCAGCATATTTCCGCCGATCATAGGCAGGGCAAAAATTACTAATGTTTTTGTGATCGGCCCCTGTGTCAGATTTTTCTGCATATTTCGTTCCCCCTTAACGGGACTATTCTAACACAAAAGAGCCGTTATGAAAACTGTTTATACCTCGTCCTCGTATGGAACCGGAGTATCATCCTTCATATCCAGGTTGTTCAGATATTTCTTTGTCTCCATAACGATCACCGGCGACAAAAGAAGCACAGCCACCAGGTTGGGGATCGCCATGAGGGCGTTCAGGATATCCGCCACCAGCCAGATCAGGTTTAACGGTGCGATAGGTGCGATCACTGCTACGATTATGTAAAGGACACGGTATGGGATCATGATCTTCTTGCCGGCAAAATATTCAATACACCTTTCTCCATAATAAGCCCATCCCAGAACTGTGGAGAAAGCGAAGGTAATGATACCCATTACCAGGATCACCGGTCCGATTCCCGGTATCTGATTAAATGCCAGGGTAGTCAGCACGCCGCCGTCACTGATACTTCCCATGTCGATCTGCGGGTTTTTCATAATGCTGGTCACCAGCACCAGACCTGTCATAGCACAGACAACTACCGTATCCCAGAAGGTTCCTGTACTGGATACCAGAGCCTGGCGTACCGGATTTCTTGTCTGGGCAGCCGCTGCAGCGATCGGCGCAGAGCCCATACCGGACTCATTAGAAAACAGACCTCTGGCAACTCCGTAATGCATAGCCTGCATAATACCGCCGCCGATAAGACCGCCGGCTGCTGCTCCCGGCTTAAAGGCCAGAGTACAGATTGTCTTAAGAGCCGGAAGGATAAAGTCGTAATTAAAGCAAAGGATAATGATACAGCCAAACACATAGAAGAAAGCCATGAAGGGAACCAGCTTCTCACATACATTGGCAATCGACTTGATCCCGCCGAAAATAACCATGGCCACCAGAATACCTACTATGATACCAATGATCCAGGTAGGGATTCCAAGATTCTCATTACATACAGAAGCAATGGCGTTTACCTGCGTGGCACAACCGATTCCGAAGGAAGCCAGGCCGCCGAAGATCGCGAAAAGAAGTCCCAGCCATTTTGCATGAAGTCCTCTCTCCAGAGCATACATGGCCCCGCCCAGCATACGTCCGTCTCTTGTCTTTACACGATATTTCACAGAGATCAATGCCTCGCTGTATTTTGTTGCGATACCAAATACACCGGTGAGCCAGCACCACAGCACAGCGCCAGGTCCTCCAAGGGCAATGGCCGTTCCCACGCCGATGATATTTCCTGTACCGATAGTTGCAGCCAGAGCTGTGGTAAGAGCCCCGAACTGGCTTACCTCGCCTTCCGCTTCAGGATCCTTTGTCACAGAAAGCTTAATCCCTTTAAAAACCTTTCTCTGGATTCCTTTTGTCCGAATGGTCATGAAAATGTGGGTGCCTAAAAGCAGCAGGATCATGGCCCATCCCCAGACCAGATCGTCTACCGCCTGAACGGCAGAATAGATAGTTTCGTACACTTTTGTACTCCCTCCTTTAACTTTCTCTGCGGCAGAAAGATAAGCAAAAAGGGCATATGACACCAATAAAGTCCATACACCCTTGTATCACTTCACCTTTTTATCGCAATAAACTTCTTACAGTTTATACCCAACAGCAGGGTCTTGTCAAGTTTAATCGTTTCTACATCACTGATTGTTTCTGCAGTTAGCTGCATCAATAGCGATCACTGTAAGCAGGCCGGGAAGCTCATCTTCCTCACTGGCAAAGTCCAGGACATAGGTGTCCCCCCAATGCAGCGGTTCTTTCGTAATATGTACTACCACCCCCAGCCCATCCGTCACATCATAATTCCATTCCAGAAAATCTCCCTGCACCTTCCAGTTTTTATAATCAATTTCATATCTGGGCTTAAGAAAAGTCAGTTTTTTCTGGATACGTCCCATTTCCTGACCGTGGATCACAATTTCAAAAACAGGCAGCAGCTGAAAAAGCTTCTCCCGCACCAGCCCTACTTCCTTTCCCTTACTGTCGTAAATATGAAGCTTATGTCCAAGGGACAGAAATTCTCCTTTTACAAAATATTTCACATTCCCCTCTTCATCATAAATATCAAAAGTATCCGTCCAGGAAAACACCCGCTGTTTAATTAAAAGTTTCATCTTTTTTCCTTTCTTTTTAAAAATCATATCTCCGGATCTGGCAGTTTTTCATACCGAAAGCCGCAAATTCTTCGTT
>DWUY01000207.1 GCA_019120515.1 Candidatus Blautia avicola
TTGCTCAGTCTGTGCCGCTTTGAGCCTATGGTCTCAAAGCTATGCTGGACAAATTCGCATAAAATGCATAAATATCCCTGACATATGATTAATGCCATGGCCCGGGTGAATTTTATGAAATGGAAGAAATTTAAGATCAAGACAAAAACGGAGGCGGAAGATATTATCATCAGCACTCTTTACGATATTGGGCTGGAAGGGGCTCAGATCGAGGATAACGTACCGCTTACAGCGCTGGAAAAGGAGCAGATGTTTGTAGATATCCTTCCTCAGATGGGAGAGGACGACGGTACCGCCTACCTCAGCTTTTTCGTAGAAGAGACAGAAACTGGAAAACTGCTGGTAAATGGAGATGAAGTTACAGAAGAACAGGTGCTTGCCATGGTAAATCAGGAACTGGAAGGTCTCAGAGATTTTCTGGATATCGGAGAAGGTTCTATTGCTGTGGACGAGACAGAAGATATTGATTGGATCAATAACTGGAAACAGTATTTTAAGCAATTTTATGTGGACGATATCCTGATCATACCTTCCTGGGAGACTGTTAAGGAAGAGGATAAGGACCGGATGATCATCCATATTGATCCGGGCACTGCTTTTGGAACAGGTATGCATGAGACAACCCAGCTTTGTATCCGCCAGCTGAAAAAATATGTGACGAAAGATACAGTTCTTCTGGATGTGGGAACCGGAAGCGGGATCCTTTCCATCGTAGCTTTAAAACTGGGGGCCGCTCACGCAGTAGGAACCGATCTGGATCCCTGTGCGGTGCCGGCTGTAGAGGAGAACAAAGAGGCGAACCAGATCCCGGATAAAGATTTTGAGATGATGATCGGAAACATTATAGATGACAAAGAGATCCAGGATGCAGCGGGATATGAAAAGTATGATATCGTAACTGCAAATATCCTGGCGGATGTGCTGGTCCCACTGACTCCAGTGATCGTTCATCAGATGAAAAAGGGAGGAATCTATATTACTTCCGGTATTCTTGATGTAAAGGAATCTGTAGTAACAGAAGCCGTGGAGAAAGCAGGGCTGGAAGTGCTGGAAGTCACCCGCCAGGGGGAATGGGTGTCTGTGACAGCCAGAAAGAATTAAGGTGTAAAGATGTATCGTTTTTTTGCAGATCCTGCCAGGATAGGAGAAAAACAGATTTCTATTACAGGCAGTGATGTAAACCACATTAAAAATGTCCTGCGCATGAGAGAGGGAGAGGAAGTCCTGATCAGTGATGGAGAAAAGCTGGAATATACCTGTTATATCGAAGCCCTTCATGAGGATGAGATCATTGCCCATATCATGTATGTCCAGGAGGCAGGCTATGAGCTGCCTTCCAAGCTGTTCCTATTCCAGGGCCTGCCCAAGGGGGACAAGATGGAGTTGATCATCCAGAAAGCAGTGGAGCTGGGAGTGCATCAGGTGATCCCTGTAGCTTCCAGAAGGTCGGTTGTGAAACTGGATAAGAAGAAAGAAGAAAAAAAGCTGGCCAGATGGCAGGCTATCGCAGAGAGCGCGGCAAAGCAGTCAAAGAGAATGTATGTGCCTCAGATCAAAGAGGTTATGAATTTTCAGGAGGCGGTCCGGTACGGGGCAAAGCTGGATGTGGTACTCCTGCCTTATGAGCTGGCTAAAGATATGAAACATACCAGAGAAATCCTGGGAAAGATCACCCCGGGACAGTCTGTAGGGATTTTTATCGGGCCGGAAGGCGGATTTGAGGAAGAAGAAGTAAATCTGGCGGTTTCCGGCGCCAATGCCCAGGTGATCACGCTGGGGAAAAGAATACTGAGAACAGAGACGGCAGGTCTTGCGGTGCTGTCTGTTCTGATGTTTGCATTGGAGGAGTAGAGATGGAAGTATATCTGGATAATTCTGCCACTACCAGGTGTTATGAAGAAGTCAAGGACATAGTGGTCAGGACCATGATGGAGGACTATGGAAATCCTTCAGCTATGCATTTAAAAGGCGTTCAGGCAGAAAACTATGTGAAAGAGGCGGCAAAAGAGATCGCAAAGACCCTGAAAGTCCGGGATAAAGAGATCTATTTTACTTCCGGAGGAACAGAGTCAGATAACTGGGCCCTGATAGGCACAGCTATGGCAAACCAAAGAAAAGGAAAACATATTATCACCACAGTTTTTGAACACGCGGCTGTATCCGCGCCTATAGACTGGCTGGAGGAACAGGGATTTGAGATTACCAGGATCCCTGTGGATGAAGAAGGAAACCTGTCTCTGGAAAATCTGTCGGAAGCAGTGCGGGAGGATACTATTCTTGTATCCGCCATGTATGTCAACAACGAACTGGGAGCTGTTTTGCCGGTGGAAGAAATGGGCCGGATCATTAAGGAGAAAAATCCTGACACTCTTTTTCATGTGGATGCCATTCAGGCTTATGGCAAGTACCGGATTTTTCCTAAGAAAATGAAGATCGATCTTCTCTCTGTGAGCAGTCATAAAATACATGGGCCAAAAGGGGTAGGTTTTCTGTATATTGGAGATAAGGTGAAGATCCAGCCTCTTATATTGGGAGGCGGACAGCAAAACGGCATGCGTTCCGGAACCGACAATGTTCCGGGAATCGCGGGAATGGGTGAAGCTGCCAGGATCATTTATGAGCATCTGGAGGAAAACACCGCCCATATGAGGAGACTGAAGGAATACTTTGCGGAAGAGCTTAAAAAAATAGAAGGGGTAGAGATCAACGGCCCCCGGCCTTCCAAAGGCGCGCCGCATATTTTAAACGCCAGTTTCCTGGGAGTGAGAAGTGAAGTGCTTCTCCACTCTCTTGAGGATAAAGGAATTTATGTTTCGGCAGGAAGCGCCTGCTCCAGCCATAAAAGAACGGGAAGCGCTTCTCTGGGAGCTATTGGTCTTAGTCCGCAGAGAAAGGAATCCGCCATCCGTTTCAGCTTCAGTGAGTTTACCGGCAAAGAAGAACTGGACTATACGCTGGAAGCGCTGAGAGAGCTGCTTCCTATGCTGAGACGATATGCGAGAAAATAGAAATATAAGGAGAAATTTGTATGTATAAGGCTTTTTTGATCAAGTATGCGGAAATTGCCATTAAAGGAAAAAACCGTTACATCTTTGAAGATGCTCTGGTACAGCAGATAAAATATCAGTTAAGAAATGTAGAGGGCACTTTCCAGGTGGTCAAAGAGATGGGGCGTATTTTCGTATATCCCCAGGGAGAATATGACTATGAAGAGGCTGTAGAAGCATTAAAACGGGTCTTCGGCATTTATGGGATCTGTCCGGCAGTCGTGCTGGAAGATCAGGGATTTGAACAGCTTGCCAAAGATGTGGCGGATTATGTGAAAAAAGTTTACGGAGAAAAGAACCTTACTTTCAAAGTAAACACCAGAAGAAATAAGAAATCCTATCCCATGCAGTCCATGGAGGTCAGCAGTGAACTGGGAGGAGTGATCCTGGATGCCTGCCCGAATATGAAAGTAGATGTCCATCATCCACAGGTCACGGTAAATGTGGAAATCCGTAATAAGATCTATCTGTATTCCGAAAATATCCCGGGACCGGGAGGTATGCCTCTGGGGACCAACGGAAGCGCCATGCTCCTTCTTTCCGGCGGTATCGACAGTCCGGTAGCCGGTTATATGATCGCAAAAAGAGGGGTGACCATTGACGCTGTGTATTTTCATGCGCCGCCCTATACCAGCGAGCGTGCAAAACAGAAAGTCATCGATCTGGCAAAACTGGTATCCAGGTACGCGGGACCGATCCGCCTCCACATTGTGAATTTCACAGATATCCAGCTTTATATTTACGATAAGTGTCCTCATGAGGAACTGACCATTATTATGCGCCGGTATATGATGAAGATCGCAGAAGCTTTTGCCAGACAGGATAACTGTATGGCCCTGGTGACCGGAGAGAGCATCGGCCAGGTGGCCAGCCAGACCATCCACAGCCTTGCGGCTACCAATGAAGTCTGCACCATGCCGGTATTCCGTCCTCTGATCGGTTTTGACAAGCAGGAGATCGTAGATGTGGCTCTGAAGATTCAGACTTATGAGACTTCTATTCTTCCTTATGAAGACTGCTGTACTATTTTTGTGGCAAAACATCCGGTGACAAAACCAAACATCCAGGTGATCCGCAAATCGGAAGAGCGTCTTCAGGACAAAATAGAGGATATGGTAAAAGAAGCTATAGAAACGGCAGAAACTGTGATCTGTGAAGCTGAATAAGAAAGAAGCTCCATAGGCGGGACTGTCATATAAAAAGCGGGAATATTTATACATTTTACCGCGCAGGCTGCGCCGATTTAAGCTTGTCTATGCCTGGCAGATCCTAATTAAATGTGTAAATATTCCCAATTATGAACTGATCAGGACAGTCCGCTGCCCAGGAAAAGGATTCCAAAAGTCCTGTTTTTCAGTTTGCAGTCTTTTTATAAAAAAAGCCGCCGCATAAAGCGGCAGCCTTTAAAAAATAGCTTTGATTATACTAAGTATGGTTTTAATGTCTCTACGATTTCGTCCAGAGCTGCGTCGGAAGCATGGATATTTAAGTCAATGGGTTTGGACAAATCTAAAGAAAAGATACCCATGATGGATTTAGCATCGATTACATATCTACCGGAAACTAAATCAAAATCATAATCAAATTTTGTGATTTCATTTACAAAAGATTTAACTTTGTCGATAGAGTTCAGTGAAATTTTAACTGTTTTCATTGGAAAAATCCTCCCTTACCTCATTTTTAGTAATTGCATTTTACAAGGATTATGTTACCGTCATTGACAGAAAAAGTCAATATGAAAAAGGGAAAAATAAAACACAAAGAATCTGGTGACAATTCGTCAAAACGCTTAATGTATGGAGAGAATCAGAATGGAGAATATAAGAAAAAGAGTAGCATTGCACAATTTAGGCTGCAAGGTAAATGCCTATGAAATGGAAGCTATGGAGCAGGAATTAAGAGAGGCCGGATATGAGATCGTGCCTTTCGCTCCCGGCGCAGATGTGTATATTATCAATACCTGTACGGTGACGAATATCGCTGACCGGAAATCCCGGCAAATGCTCCATAAAGCCAGAAAAATGAACCCGGAAGCCATTGTTATAGCAGCCGGCTGTTATGTGCAGGCCCAGAAAGATGCAGAGCAGGTGGACGAGGCCATAGATATTGTACTGGGGAATAACCGGAAGCAGGAGCTGCTGGATATTCTGGAGAATTATCAGAAAGGACAGGGCCAGGAGAAGATCCTGACGGATCTGGAAAAACCGGTGGAATATGAAAACCTGACCCTTTCTTCCACGGTCGAACACACCAGGGCATATCTGAAGGTGCAGGATGGCTGCAACCAGTTCTGCAGTTATTGTATCATTCCTTATGTGAGAGGAAGGGTACGGAGCAGAAAGAAAGAAGAGGTCCTGGCCGAAGTAGAAAGACTGGTAAAAAACGGCTATCAGGAATTTGTCCTTACGGGGATCCACTTAAGTTCTTATGGTATAGATATCGGAGAAAGTCTTCTGGGCCTGATCCAGGCGGTCCATGAAATCGAAGGGGTGAAAAGGATCCGCCTTGGTTCTCTGGAGCCCAGGATCGTTACAGAGGAATTTGGCAGAACGCTGGGAAGAATGGAAAAAATCTGTCCTCATTTTCACCTGTCTCTCCAGAGCGGCTGTAACGAGACTTTAAAGCGTATGAACCGGAAATATACGGCAGAAGAATATATGGAAGGCTGCCGGATCCTGCGGAAATATTTTGAAAATCCGGCGCTGACCACAGACGTTATCGTAGGATTTCCCCAGGAAACCGAAGAAGAGTTTGAAGAATCCCGGAGTTTTATCGAGCAGGTAAAGTTTTATGAAACCCATATCTTCAAATATTCCAGAAGAAAAGGCACCAGGGCGGATCGTATGGAAGGACAGATCCCGGAGGATGTAAAAACCAGAAGAAGCCATATCCTCATAGAACTGGGAAAGAAGCAGGAAAAGGCTTATATGGAAAGCTTCCTGGGCAAAGAAGTAGAAGTCCTCTTTGAGGAAACCACGGAAATAGAGGGAGAAACCTACTGGGTAGGACATACCAGAGAGTATATAAAGACCGGGGTGAAAACCGGGGAAAATCTGGAAAACTGCATAAAAAAAGCCACAGTTACGGGATTCCTCAAGGACGGTATCTTTATTTGCGCAATATAATAGTTGAATTTCCGGGAAAGATATATTAGAATAAAGGTATAGTTGCAGTTGTATGTCCTTTTTTAGATCCCAGAGGGCTATAGCAGATTAGAACGAATTTTAGAGATAAGGGCGTGAATTGAGTATGGCAAATTTAGAAAATACACAATATTTTAATGTGAAAACAGACCCGGAAGTGAAAGTGAAAGAAGTTCTGGATCTGGTATATAATGCGATGTCAGAGAAGGGATATAATCCGGTAAACCAGATCGTAGGTTATATTATGTCCGGAGATCCTACCTACATTACCAGTTATAAAGGTGCCAGAAGCACCATTATGAAGGTAGAGAGGGATGAGCTGGTAGAGGAGCTGCTGAAGGAATATATCAGAAATAAATCCTGGAAGCATGAATAAGTGTATGCGGATCATGGGACTGGATTACGGCTCTAAGACCATAGGGGTGGCTGTCAGCGACCCCATGGGGCTGACAGCCCAGGGATTGGAGATCATCAGGAGAGAAGAGGAAAACAAGCTGAGAAAATCTCTGCGCAGGATCGAGGAACTGGTAAAAGAATACCAGGTAGAAGAGATTGTCCTTGGTTTTCCCAAAAATATGAATAATACCATTGGTGAGCGGGCAGAAAAATCACTGCAGCTAAAAGAGACCCTGGAACGCAGACTGGGTCTGCCCGTTATTATGTGGGACGAAAGACTTACTACCGTAGAAGCGGACCGCACACTGATCGAAGCAGGCGTGCGAAGAGAGAACAGGAAAAAATATGTGGATATGATAGCTGCTGTATTTATCCTGCAGGGCTATTTAGATGCAAAAGCAAACCCGGACACCGTTTGATTTCTGCGAGCAACGAGCCAGGCGGACGTGCTTGCACGGCCATTTGGCGACTGCCGCAAGGGTTAATAACCCCGCTGTAGTGCAGCGGGGTTTTAATTGTCGGCCTGAACTGTAAGAGGCAGGATTAGGGTGAGACCAGCGAGTTTCCGGGTTCTGTGTATGCCTGAAAAAACAAAAAGAAAGGACGAAACTATGGAAACAGTAGTATTTGACGGAGAGGACGGATCTGAATTAGAATTTGGTATCCTGGAGCAGACCAGAGTTGGAGGCGTTGATTACCTTCTGGTCATTGATCCGGACGAAGCGGAAAATGAAAATGGAAGTGCGGCGTACATTTTAAAGGACATTTCAGAGGACGGCGACAAAGACGGCTGCTATGTATTCGTGGAAGACGATACGGAATATGATGCGGTTTACAAGGTCTTTGCAGCCATGTTAGAGGACATTGAATTTGAATAGGAACGGAAATTATTGGAGGAATAACATTGAAAAAAAATCATAATGGAAAATTGAAGATCATTCCTTTGGGCGGATTGGAACAGATAGGAATGAATATTACGGCTTTTGAGTATGAGGACAGTATTGTTGTGGTAGACTGCGGTCTTTCATTCCCGGAGAACGATATGCTGGGAATCGATCTGGTTATCCCGGATGTGACTTATCTGAAAGATAATATTGAAAAGGTGAAAGGATTTGTGATCACCCATGGACACGAGGATCATATCGGTGCCCTGCCTTATGTTTTGAAAGAGATCAATGTGCCCATTTATGCCACAAAGCTGACAGTGGGACTTATTGACAATAAATTAAAAGAGCATAATTTGCTGAGAACTACCAAGAGAAAAGTGATCAAGCACGGACAGTCTATTAATCTGGGCTGCTTCAGGATCGAATTTATCAAAACGAACCACAGTATTCAGGACGCTTCTGCCCTGGCGATCTATTCCCCTGCGGGAACGGTGATCCATACAGGGGATTTTAAGGTGGATTATACTCCTGTATTCGGAGATGCCATTGATCTCCAGAGATTTGCGGAGATCGGCAAGAAGGGTGTGCTGGCCTTGATGTGCGACAGTACCAATGCAGAAAGAAAAGGGTTTACCATGTCTGAGAGGACCGTGGGTAAGACTTTTGACAATATTTTTTCCGAACACCGGAATAACAGGATCATTATCGCTACCTTTGCTTCCAATGTGGACAGAGTCCAGCAGATCATCAATTCTGCCTATAAATACGGAAGAAAAGTAGCCATAGAAGGACGCAGTATGGTAAACGTCATCGGTACCGCGGCGGAACTGGGTTATCTGCGGATCCCGGACAAGACTCTTGTGGAGATCGATCAGATCAAGAATTACCCGGACGACAAGGTAGTCCTGATCACTACAGGAAGCCAGGGCGAGTCTATGGCGGCTCTTTCCCGTATGGCGGCTAATATCCATAAGAAAGTGACGATCAAGCCTAACGACACCATTATTTTCAGCTCAAATCCCATTCCGGGCAATGAGAAAGCGGTGTCCAAGGTTATCAATGAACTGAGCCGGAAAGGAGCGGACGTTATTTTCCAGGATGTCCATGTTTCCGGACATGCCTGTCAGGAAGAGATCAAGCTGATCTATTCCCTGGTGAAACCTAAGTATGCTATCCCTGTCCATGGAGAATACCGCCACTTAAAAGCCCAGGCAGGCATTGCAAAAGATCTGGGTATCCCCAAGGAGAATATATTTATCCTTTCCTCGGGAGATGTGCTGGAGCTCAATGAGCAGGAACCGGCCAGAGTAACCGGAAAAGTCCGGACCGGAGCTATCCTGGTAGACGGGCTGGGTGTAGGAGATGTGGGCAATATCGTTTTGAGAGACCGTCAGCATCTGGCGGAAGACGGCATTATGATCGTAGTCCTTACACTGGAAAAGCACAGCGGAAATCTGCTGGCTGGTCCGGATATCGTATCCAGAGGTTTTGTGTATGTGAGAGAATCGGAAGATCTTATGGACGAAGCGCGGATCGTAGTGGAAGACGCTATTGATGTATGCCTGGATAAGCATATTACGGACTGGGGAAAGATCAAGAATATCATCAAAGATTCCCTGGGAGACTTTTTATGGAAACGGACCAAGAGAAATCCTATGATCCTGCCGATTATTATGGAGGCGTAGAGAATGAGCTTTATTGATACCTGTACAGAAATGCTGATCTC
>DWUY01000208.1 GCA_019120515.1 Candidatus Blautia avicola
AGGAAAGAAAAACTTATTTACCACCAGGACCAGAAGTACCGCAGCCGCCACATAGAGCATACGAAGCTCAATAGCCAGGGTTTCTTTCATAGCCAAAGTACTCATAGACAGGGCAAAACAGGTAACAAAAGCTCCATGGATCCGGGTACCGGGAGTGGCCGTATACATACCCACTACCATAACTGCAGCCAGGAAAAAGTGTCCCGAAGTTCCGTGAAAAAATGGCAGAAGCAGAGAAATGACAACACAGCCTGCCGCTGTCCCGATAAACCGGGTCTTCATTCGATATTTGCTGTCTTCATACATAGGCCGCAGAAGCAGAAAAGCATTCATAGGAAGCCAGTACCCATGATCTGCCTGGCTGAGCATGGTATAGGCGAAGCTTACAAGAAGGACTACACTCATGCGCAATGCAAATCTGGTTTCAAAGGAATCCAGACGGAATATATTCTTGAGCTTTTCTGACAGCTTCTGGCTTTCCGGGGGAGACCACTGCTGCAGCTCTTCTTCCCTGTCTTCAAATTGGCGGAAAATAATCAGCAGCGGCCGGATCAGGTTTTGGAGAGAGATATACAGCTCCCCTTCTTTCCCTTTGATCTGAGAAAGGAGTTTTCTTCCGGATATCAGAAGGATTTCTCTGGTTTCTTTTTCCCAGAATCTGGAATTTCCTGCTGTTTCCAGAAAATCCCCGGTTCGCCAGACGTATTTTTTCAGCATTTCACTGTCCAGTTCCAATTTTCTATTCTTAGTTTTGATAAAATACAGTGCCCGCTGAAACATCAGAGCGAACATATAGCAGATTTTCCCCTCCCGGGTAGCAATTTCTTTCTTTTCTCTTTTCTGATTTGCTTCAATGTACAGCTTCTGTTCCAAACTGTGGAGCTGCTCCTCCAGCTTTTCTCCCGCTTCTTTCCTTTCCGGATCTCCTATTAGTGTATTTGCTTTTTCCACCTGGTTTTTCAGCCATCTTCCGATCAAAAGAAGACCTTTCTGCTGAGTCTGATATCCGGGGATCTTTGGAAAGCGGACCTGGAAAAGCAGCACTAAGATAATAAATATGCAAAGCCCGCTAAGTATTGCCGCCATCTGAACCAGAAAGCCTGAAAAATCCACAGGCATAAGCTGAAGAAAAGTAAAAGTCATCAGCCCGGAAAAATATCCCATCTGGTTGAACTGTGAGGCTTTCAGAAAGATCAGAGCAAAAGGAACTGTCAGATTCAGAAGCATGGATAATGGGAAGTTTAAAGTCGCAATATAAGCCAGAAAACAGAGCATAAGCTGCAGAGCAGAAACTCCCAGCAGACTTTTCAGGGTATTTCGTTTCTTATGATTTACCTGAAAAAGTACAGTGATTAAAGATACGATCATCACATACTGAGATCCGAAAATATTCACGACTCCGAAAAAAAGACACAGGAAAAAACAGATAACCGGAAAAGCTGCTGAAAATTTTTTCCATATCAGCAAAAGCTGTTTCTCTATTTTCTTTTCCAGTCCAACTATTATCATTCTTTCACTTCTACCCCGTTTTTCTGGCAGATATCTTCCAGGCAGCATTTATTACAATATGGGGCTGTTCTGGCTGTACATACATCTCTGCCATGATAAACCAGCCGATGGCAGAAATCACTGCCCTCTTCCGGAGGAATGATCTTCCAGAGAGCCATTTCCACTTTTTTCGGTTCCTTGATCCCGTCTACCAGACCGATCCGGTTTACCAGACGGATACAGTGTGTATCGGTAACAATTGCCGGCTTTCCAAACACATCTCCCATGATCAGATTTGCGCTTTTTCTTCCAACACCCGGCAGCTTCAGTAAGGCATTAAAATCATCGGGCACCTTTCCATGATACTGATCCCGGAGGATCTTCATACAGGCGCTGATGTCCCTGGCTTTGCTCTTACCCAGGCCGCAGGGCCGGACGATCTTCTCGATTTCTTCCACGGGAGCCTCTGCCAGTGCTTCTACATCGGGATATTTTGCATAAAGATCCTCAACGACTACATTTACTCTTGCGTCTGTACACTGGGCGGCCAGCCGGACGCTTACCAGCAGCTTCCAGGCCTGATCATAGTCCAGGGTACACTGGGCCAGGGGATATTCTTTCTTTAAACGTTCAATTACCTCCAGGGCAAGTTCTTCTTTTGTCATTTTATGTACATCCTTCCGTTGTGATTTTTCTATATGTAAGTATACGAAAAAACAATTTTTTTCGCAACTGGAGATATATGCTCTAAGCGAAGTCCCATGGCCGGGGCCGGAACTTTGACCACTGCAGAAAAACCGCCGTACAGGTTTCCCCATACGGCGGCAGACGGTTTATTTGCCGAACAAGTCGCTATGCGAACCGGTGCGGGCCAACGTCAGAACCAGCACATCATCCTCGATGCGGTAAATGAGCAGCCAATCCGGGAGAATGTGACATTCCCGATGGCCCACCCAATCGCCGGACAAATCGTGATCGCGGTTCTTCTCCGGCAGCGGTTCGCCCATCGCCAGCAACGCCACGATCTGCTCCAGCAATTCAATTTTCAGGCCGCGTTTGATTGCCCGTTTGTAGTCCTTCTTAAAGCCGGTTGTGTACTTGACGGTGTACTTTGTTTCCCTCATTTTTTCAGGTCAGCAAACAACTCGTCAAGGTCATTGTAGCCTTTTACAGACGGATCCTTTGCAATCCTTTCTGCTTCCAGCATGGCAGCAATCGTTTCCTTGTTAGGCTGTTCCAGCTTCACTTCAAAGGGAATGCCGCCCTCACGAAGCGACTGGCGCACGAAGATGTTGAACGCCGTGGATAAATTCATGCCGAGTTCTGCAAACAGGGCGTCGGCCTGTGCCTTCAAATCCGCGTCCATGCGGATGCTGATGTTTGTGGTATTTCCAGCCATATCATCAACCCCTTTCTACTGGTACTTTTAGTATATGTCATTTGCACGAAAAAAGCAATACTTTGCACGAATATTGGCGATTATTCATTGGTGTTTATTTTTGCCATTTGATTAAAACTTGACTTAAAATTTTTATTCCGTTACCCTTAGAGCAGAGCTGCCGGCAGCTCTTTATCAAATTGATAAGGAGCGTGTAAAAAATGTATCATGCACATTTTAGGGGAACACACTATGAAGCTGGTTATCGGTGGGGTTCCCTGCTGTTAAAGCACAAAAATATAATTTTAGATAACATCCCTTTTGAGATCACTCAGGAAAGGATAGACTATGCCTTGAACTGTCTCCCAGTTTACAAAAAATATTACCCTGAGATCATAGAGGAAATCCAGGGCCTGGCAGACGGGCAGCATTGTGATGTTCGTATTTTGCAGGCAGTATTGTTCGGTATGTACGCTATGCCTCCGGTCTGCAACTGTTCCTGCTTTGCCTTCGCTGCCGGACAGGAAATCCTTCTGGGGAGGAACAGTGATTTTCTTACAGATCTTGAAAAGAAGAATATGAATGTGATCTACAGACTGGCCGGCGGGGCTTATTCTTTCACAGGAAACACAACGGCTTTTGTAGAAATGGAAGATGGGATCAACGAGCAGGGCCTGGCCGTGGGATTAACCTCCGTCTATCCCTGTCAATGCAAACCGGGATTTAATGCAGGACTGCTTCTCAGATATATGTTGGAGAAATGTCAGGATGTATCAGAAGCGGTCTCCTGTCTGTATCATCTGCCCATTGCCTCTGCTCAGACATTTACTTTGGCAGATACAACAGGAAAAATCGCTCTCGTAGAATGTAACGGGGAGCATGTACAATGCACAGATTCATTGAGCGGAATGTCTTCTTTTGTATGTGCGACAAATACTTTTCATCTTGGGAAAATGACAGAATACAACTGTCCGGAAATTGACGACTGGTTTGCTCAGACACGGTATGAGACCTTACTTTCCGTATTCCGTGAAAAAGGTGAAAATTTCAATCTCCCTTCCGCCGGGAAACTCCTGTCCGGAGATTATGGTTTTCTCTGTCAATATGACAGAAAGACCGGAAAAGACACTGTCTGGTCTGTGATCTATGACCTGAAAAGGCATAAAATTTATCGGTGCGAGGGAAATCCTGGAAGGCGCAGATTTAAAGAAGATTCCCGCTTTTCCTTTTAAATAACCTGGGATAAAAAAGGGTGAAAAGCTTAGATTTCCGGCTTTTCACCCTTTGTCTTTTCACTTATTCGGTTCTTCCGATCAATACGGTTTTCCCCTGAAAAGCAAATCTTCAGATATCCACTGATAAGTTCCTTTCTGCGTAGTCAACAGAGAAAAACTTTTCCAGCATACTCATTGTCAATCTTTTGCCAAAACGTCTTGGCCGAGTAATGAGGGTTACTTCATCATTTGACTCCCACCACTCTTTTATAAACATTGTTTTATCTATATAGAATAAATTGTTTTCCATTATTTTCTCAAAATTCTGGAGCCCGATTCCTACTGTTCTTGCCAAATAACCACCATCCTATATCCAATCAAATCTTTTCTTCATTATATCTGTTCTTATATAAAAGAACAACTGATTTTATTTTATATATCCTTCCCCTTTTGTGTCTTCCCCGATCTTTAGTTTTGGCAGTAATTACAGGATATACCTCTCTCCCAGCCGGAAAATATGATACTTTTTCTCCGGATAATACCGTTCCATATAGTCGGCAAAGACCAGCGGATTTTCTTCATTTCCTCCGATCATATCATAGTGAAGGGGTATGGTCAGATCTGCCCCGATCTCGCTGGCAAACCAGCAGGCCTCCCGGCTGTTCATGTTTCCCACGATATCCTGCTCATTTCTTTCCAGATCTCTGCCGTTTATGGGGACCATGGCTGCGTCTATGCCGTGGGATTTCCGGAGCTTGTCTATCAGCTCCCGGGTTACGATCGTATCCCCGCTGTGAAAAACCCGATGGTCTCCGAGACGGATCTCATAGCCCAGAGTCAGACTGTGTCCCTCCTGATCAAACTGATAGGTTTCATGAGCAGTAGCCGCCGGATTCACCTGGATTCCTTCTTCCAGAGTAATCTCCTGATCCTGGCACAGGCCTAAAAGCTGTTCTCTTGGAATACCGTA
>DWUY01000209.1 GCA_019120515.1 Candidatus Blautia avicola
CTTAGGAGGATATTCAGATGGCTATGACAGATAAAATCTATCCCCGGACCGGCGATAGGGAAACCGTTTATTTAAAAAACGTAATTGACAATCCCAATATCCAAATAGGGGATTATACCATCTACAATGACTTTGTCCATGATCCCAGAGAATTCCTGAAAAATAATGTCTTATATCATTATCCCATCAACAAAGACCGGCTGATCATTGGAAAGTTTTGTTCCATTGCCTGCGGTGCTAAATTTCTTTTTAACAGTGCCAATCACAAAATGGCTTCTCTTTCCACCTATACCTTTCCTTTGTTTTTTGAAGAATGGGGCCTTGAGAAAGAGAATGTTGCCCAGGCCTGGGATCAGAAAGGGGATATTATGATCGGTAATGACGTCTGGATCGGTTATGAAGCTGTAATCCTTTCCGGAGTAACCATTGGAGACGGCGCAGTGATCGGCTGCCGGGCGGTTATGACCAAAGATGTACCTCCTTATACTATCGTAGGAGGAGTCCCGGCAAAACCTATCCGAAAACGGTTCGATGAAGAAACCATAAAGGAACTCCAGAAGATAAAATGGTGGGACTGGCCAGAAGAAAAAATCACAGAAAAGATCCAGGCTATACAAGCCGGAGATTTAGAAGGATTAAGAGAGGGATAGATATGTGCACAAGATTTGTTTATAACGGAAAAGATACAATTACAGGATTTAACTTTGACATTGATCTGTCTGTATGGGATCACAAAGTCATGAAAGAAAAAGACCGGTTTTATATCGGGATAAAAATGCCGGATAACCGGTATCATTCCTTCCATGGAGTTCACCGGAATGGAAATACAGGGACCCTCCTCTATGTTCATGGAAATCCCCGGGGAAGATATGTTGAGGGAAACTCCTCTTATACCATTGCTGATCTTACAGAAAATTATATCCGGGGTATTCTTTCCTTTGATGAGGTTTTACATATCCTGCAGGAGCAGAAAATTGTTTATTCCCCGGACACAACCATGCAGGCCATGCTTTCTGACAGATATGGAAGAGTCCTTCTCATAGAACCTGGGATCGGATATCGGCTGGAGCAGAAGCAGTATTCTCTCATGACAAACTACTCTGTGCTGAAGCCTGAAAGCACCCGCCCTTATATAGTACCCGGCGATGACCGGTATGAACGGGCGCAGGCGCAGCTTGAAAAGCAGAAAGAAACCTTTTCTGTTTCCGACGCTTTCCACATATTAAAATCAGTGAAACAGGAAGGTCTGTGGGCAACAAGAGTTACCTTTGTATATTCTGTCAGGGAAAAGAAAGTTTACTATGTGCTGAATAATGATTTTGAAGAAATATCAGAATATTCCTTCGATAGTTAATTTAAAAAGTTTCTCTACCTTAATCCTATCTTCGGAAGCTTCATAGGGCCAGAAATAATACTTTATCTGATCACCTGGATTATATGGGTTTAGGGTAATGTCTTCCATAACAGATTCTTTGGAACAGTCCAGCAGAACTTCTTTTTCGTCCTCCATTCTCTGAATTGTGATTTCACCCTTTTCTCTGTCTATTTCCAGGATTTTTCCTTCTTCCTGTGACCAATAGGTTCCCGGGCCGCCGGAAATGTTTTCCTGGTTTTTACCCAAAATCAGTATTCCAGCGGTTCCTACCAGAACCAGAAGAAGCATGCCGGCTATACCCGCCAGCAGCCTTTTGGAAGATCCCCTCATTCTATCACACCTTCCTTATTCCATAGGAAACTTCAGCCCCCACTGCTCTCTTGCCTGATCCATCAGTTCCATGATCTCCATAGTTTCTTTGTGAGGCATCTGAGGACACTGAGTAAGTCTCTGTTCTATGGCTTCTTTGCAGGCCAGGACTTCATACTCGTATCCGGTGATCTGTTCCGGGCAATGGTACTGAGCCTTTACCTGACGATCCCGGTCATAGATGGTCAGCGTCTGGAAGTTATTGATATTCTCTACTACGGCAAAGCCTTCTGTGCCATAAATAATTCCCTGCCGGTCAGAAAGTACCCGCATAGAGCTGTTGAGAATCGCCATTTTTCCTCCCGGATAGATCAGGGTAATGCTGTTCTGAGCGTCTACGCCAGTGTCTGTCATAATGGCAGTAGATACCATTTTTTCTATCTGATTGCCAAAGACCATGGAAGCAAAGTTCAGAGCATATACCCCAACGTCCAGAAGCGCCCCGCCGCCTAGTTCCGGTTTCAGAAGTCTTGGCACGTTTCCGATAAGATAACAGAGATTTGCAGTAAGAGTCATAGGTTCTCCGATGGCTCCTTGGGTCAGTACCTGACGGATCGTGTTCCACATAGGCATATACCGGACCCACATAGCTTCAGCCAAAAGCACACCTTTATCCTGGGCCAGACGGATCATTTCTCCGGCCTGTCTCTGGTTTACTGCAAAGGATTTTTCACACAATACATTTCTTCCATGAGCAATGAGCATTTTCACATTCTCATAGTGTTCCGACATAGGAGTGGCCACATAAACCAGATCCACCTTTTCATCGGCCGCCATCTCCTCATAGGAACCATAGGCTTTTTCGATCTGAAAGCGTTTTGCAAAAGCATCTGCCTTCTCCTGGCTTCTGGAAGCCACCGCATAGATTCTGGCTTCTTTCATCTGCACCACTGTTTCCGCCATAGTTGCCGCAATATTTCCTGTACTTAAAATACCTACTCTTAACTGTTCCATTTTATACCTCCCTCTTCTTCTATGCTTTGATATTCTCTTCTGTTTTATCGAACCTTCTCTTTAAAGTTTTAGGATCTTTCGGTCAATCCATACTCCTCAGCCAGGCTTTCCAGCCCTTCCAGAACCTCTTCTCTGGAGTAATCATGCTCCTCCAGGAAATCATCCTCAAATTCATCTAAATGCTGATAAAAATCCGCTACCATGATCCCGTATCCCGGTGTGTTCTCAGGGAAATCTCCCAGAAGAATATTTTCCGCTTCATTGATCTCGCCCCGGTCTGCCATCTCCAGGATCCGGGCATAGAGCTTTTCTTCCTCTGTCCGTTCCTCCTCCTGGGGCAGTTCATAGCGGACCTCCCGCTGTCCCGTCAGGACCAGAGCCAGGCCCCGGACCACATCATTGATCATACGCATAAGATAATCCTGTTTAACACCCATGTTGCGCCTTCCTTTTTTCCTTTTTATATAAGGCTGCCTCATGAAACATATATCCGGAAGATTTGTACATTTTGCGCCAATTATCGAAAAGCTATCGCATTAAACATATGTCTGGAAGATTTATATATTTAATGCGAATTTGTCGAGCATAGCTTTGAGACCACAGGCTCAAAGCGGCACAGACTGAGCAATAAAATGTATAAATCTTCTCGGTTTCGATTAATGCGATAGTCACAGACTGAACAATAAAATGTACAAATATTCTAGTGTACTGTTTAATGAGGCAGCCCCGCCTTGATCGCAAATTTGATCACGCCGTCCTGTTTCTTTTCAAAAATCTCATAAGCCTCCATAATATGCTCCAGAGTCGTCCGGTGGGTGATCAGCGGGCTGGTATCCAGCTTTCCTTTTTGGATCAGTTCCATGATCTGTTCACAATAGCAGCCATCTACTCCCCCTGTTTTAAAGACCAGATTCTTTCCATACATGGAAGGCAGGGGCAGCCGCTGGTCTTCTTCATACATAGCCACTAAGGTGACCACTGCATTAGGCCTGGCGATCTTCCAGGCAGTCTGGAAGGTATCTTTTCCTCCTGCCACTTCAAAGACCCGGTCTGCTCCCCGTCCGCAAGACAACTCCCGAATCTGGGCTTCCAGATCCTTTTCTGAAATTTTACCGGGATTTATGCAGAAATCCGCCAGGTGGTTTTCCTTTGCCACTTTCAGCCGGTTCTCGTCGGTATCCAGGACAATGATCTTTCCTGGGTCATAAAGCCTGGCGCACATCATGGTACAAAGTCCCGCAGGTCCTGCTCCGATCACCGCCACAGTGTCTCCTTTGCTGATCTCTCCGATCCTGGCAGCCCAGTAACCGGTAGACAGAAGATCCCCGGTGAAAAGAGCAGCTTCATCTGAAACACTGTCGGGGATTTTGGTAAGACCGTTATCTCCGTAAGGGATCCGGACATACTCTGCCTGTCCTCCGTCGATCCGGCATCCCAGGGACCAGCCGCCCAGAGGATCGCTACAGTTATTTACAAAACCTCTCTCACAGTAAAAGCAGCTTCCGCAGAAAGTCTCTACATTCACCGCTACCCGGTCTCCCGGTTTTACCTTTTTCACTTCTTTTCCGATTTCCTCCACCACGCCCACAAACTCATGGCCCAGGATCGTTCCCGGCACAGCATTTGGCACCGCTCCATGTTTGATATGGATATCGCTGGAACAGATGGTGGTAAGGGTTACTTTTACCAAAACATCGGTATCCTTCTCCAGACAGGGTTTTGGCCGTTCTGTAAGGACTAGTTTTCCTTTTTCTTCAAAAACTACCGCCTTCATAAATGCCGCCTTTCTTTTACTCCTGGATCTCTTCCAGTTCTTCCATCCAGATCCGTACACAGGCGTCGCTGGGCATCCGGAGGTCTCCTCTTGGAGATACGGCTACGCTTCCCACTTTAGGTCCGTCGGGAAGACAGGAACGCTTGAACTGCTGGGCAAAAAATCTGGAATAAAAGGTCTTCAGCCACTTCATGATCACTTCCGGCTCGTAGACGCCGGCAAAAGCCGCCTTTGCCATGCGGTAGATCTTACCCGGTCCGAAATGGAAACGGAGCATCTGGTATAAGAAGAAATCATGAAGCTCATAAGGCCCTACCAGATCTTCGGTCTTCTGGGAGATCACTCCGTCCTTTGGTGGAAGAAGCTCCGGGCTTACCGGGGTATCCAGGATATCCAGAAGGATCTGGGACAGTTTTTCTTCTTTGCAGGTATCTGCGTAATACCGTACCAGATGGCGGACCAGAGTCTTTGGCACAGAGGCATTTACTCCATACATAGACATGTGATCCCCATTATAGGTAGCCCAGCCAAGGGCCAGCTCTGAAAGGTCTCCCGTTCCTACTACCATGCCTCCCTGCTGGTTGGCAATATCCATGATCACCTGGGTACGCTCCCTGGCCTGGGAGTTTTCGTAAGTCACGTCATGAACATTTTCATCATGGCCGATATCGGAAAAATGCTGAAGCACTGCTTTCTTGATATCCACTTCCATAAGGGTAGCCCCCAGCCGTCTGGTCAATTCACAGGCGTTGGTGTAAGTCCTGTCTGTGGTACCAAAACATGGCATCGTCACCGCAGTGATATGCTCTCTTCCCATTCCCAGAAGATCAAAGGCCCTGGCAGTGACCAGGAGAGCCAGCGTGGAATCCAGACCTCCTGAGATTCCCAGCACCGCTCTTTTGCAGTGGGTATGCTCCAGCCGCTTCTTCAGTCCCATAGCCTGGATCATCAGGATCTCATTACAACGCTTTTCTCTTTCTCCCCGGCTGTCCGGCACAAAAGGATTTGGATCGATAAACCGCTCCAGCTTTGTCTCCTCCACGGGAATGGAAAACTCTACTGTGAGATATCCGTCTCTCTTTTCCTCATGCCAAGTGGAGATCCTTCTCCGTTCTTCGGATAAACGGTTGATATCCAGAACTGCCTCTGCTGACTGGTTCTGGAACATTTCTGCCTCTTTTAACACCACGCCGTTTTCACAGATCAGGTGCTGGCCCCCGAAAACCAGATCCTGGGTAGACTCTCCGTACCCGGCAGTCGCGTAAATATAGGCGCACAGCAGTCTGGCAGACTGGCTCTTTACCAGCTCCCGTCTGTAGTCGGCTTTCCCTACGGTCTCATCACTGGCGGAAAGGTTTACGATCACATTTGCCCCGGCCATGGCGTGAGCTATGCTTGGAGGAGCGGCCGCCCACAGATCCTCGCAGATCTCCGCAGCCACGGTAAGGCCCGGCATTTCCCTGCAGGAAAACAGCAGTTTTTCCATCACAGGCACCTGCTTTCCTCCCAGTTCTGTATATCCCCAGAGATCTTTTCCGGAAGAAAAATGCCTTGCCTCATAAAACTCTCCATAATTCGGCAGATACTCCTTGGGGACCAGACCCAGGATCTCCCCCTGGTTTATGGCTGCCGCCACATTATAAAGCTTCCCATGATATACATAGGGCAGTCCTACAAAAATCAGTCCGGGCACATCCTTTAATTCCTCTGCCGCTCTTAAAAGCTGCTCCCTGGCGCTGCCAAGGAGAGTCTCCTGCCAGAACAGATCCTGACAGGTATAGCCGGTAATAGAAAGCTCCGGGAATACCAGGATCCTGGCTCCTCTCTGAGAAAGCTCCCTGGCTTTCTTAATGATCTCATCTGTATTATGAATGCAGTCGGCCACACGGACGTCAATAGCTGCCGCTGCCGCCTTTATAAATCCATCTTTCATCTTCCGCCAAACCTCTCTTTTATCTTTTACATTCCTTTAAGATCCGTTTCAGTTCCTCTACGGTAAAGGTATAATTTTTATTGCAGAAATGACAGTTCATCTCAATTTCTTTTCCTTCATCGATCATTTCCTGGATGTCTTTTTTTCCAATGCTGATCAGGGCTCTTTCTACCCGCTCCTTGCTGCAGTTACAGTGGAACTGAGTAGGGATCCTGTCGTTAAATTCAATATCAAATCCTTCCAGCAAAAGTTCCAGAAGACTTTCCGGCGTATGCCCTTCTTCCAGAAGAGCCGTAACAGAAGTCACTTTCTTCAGATTTTCCTCCAGCCGGCTGATCACTGCTTCCTCTGTGAAAGGCATAAGCTGGATGATAAATCCCCCTGCCTGCTTCACAGTATTGTCCTTTTCCATCAATACGCCCAGACCTACAGAAGATGGTACCTGCTCGCTGGTAGCAAAGTAGTAGGTAAGGTCCTCTGCGATCTCGCTGGTCTGGAGTACGGTCTGCCCCACATAAGGCTCTTTCATGCCCATGTCCTTGATCACGTTCATAAAGCCCACGCCTACAGCGCCTGCCACATCCAGTTTTCCCTGGGCATTGGCGTGAAGGACCACATTGGGATTTCCCACATATCCCTTTACGTTTCCCTTGGAATCTGCAGTAACAGTAATGCCCTCCAGAGGACCTCCCGCCTTGATCTGCAGGGTCAGCAGGTCCTTCTCTCCTTTCATCATCACGCCCATCATGGCTCCCGCCGTAAGCAGACGGCCAAGAGCCGCCGTAGCCACCGGGCTGGTATTATGCGCTGCTCTGGCATACTCCACCAGATCCCTGGTAGTAGCCGCGAATGCCCTGATCTGATAATTGGCCGCTGTGGCCCTTACAATATAATCTCCCATATTTTAATCTCCTCTTTATATCTTAAATATTTTTCTTTCCCTTTTCTCTGGCAAGTATGTAGATCCTCTCGCTGTCCGCCTGCACCGGGTTCCTGGTAAAGGCATCGTAAGCGTCTACAAATTCCATTCCTGCCTTTGCCAGCAGTTCCTTCACCTTTTCCAGAGAATAGGCCTTCTGATAATGAGTCTCTTCATATTTTCGGTAAAGAGTCTCCCCATCCTTTTCCACCGGGATAAAAAGAGCCAGATCATATTCGTTGATCTGTTCCTCTGGATCGTAATAATTATCCCAGATAAAACTGGCGTCTTCCCGATCCTCGGCTATAGTAGCCTCTCCCAGGATCTCTTCATATTTGTATTCTGTATTCAGGTCAAAAATAAAAATCCCCCCGGGATCCAGATAGTTGTTTACCAGCCGGAACACCTCCAGCAGATCCTCTTCTTCCGTTAGATAATTCATGCTGTCGCAGACAGACACCACTGCCCGGACAGTGCCGTAAAGTTCAAATTCCCGCATGTCCTGAAGGAGATAGAGGATATCCTGTCCTTCTTCTTTCTTCTCCATGGCGATCTCCAGCATGTCCACAGAATTATCCACGCCGATCATATCGTATCCCTTTCCGGCCAGAAGACGGGTCATATTTCCTGTCCCGCAGCCCAGCTCCAGGAGCAGTCCATCCCGGATCCCCTGGTCTTCTAAAAGCCCGGTAAGATATCCGCACCACTCTTCATAGGGAATATTGTCCATAAACAGGTCATAGACCCTGGCAAAACTCTCATAAGAACTCATAGATTTCTCTCCTTATTTATTCCCGCGGGCAACGAGCCAAGCGGACATGCCAGCATGTCCGCTTGGCGACTGCCGCGAGGGTCTTTGACTCTTCCTAATACTACCATGAAACGAGGGAGGTGGCAAGGCAGAGGAAAAAAGGAAAATATCACAAAACTGCAACATTTTCCTGGAAAATTGAAATAATAGTGAGACCTTCCCCTGCTATGATAAAACCATCAAAAGAAAACAGACACCTACGGGAGGTAAATCTTATGAAAAAGAAATCTACACTCTATAAATTCTATATATCCACAGCCCTTCTGGCCCTTGCTTTTCTCACTACACTGCCAAGATTCTTCCAGATCCTTGAGGATCTGGCAGTAAACGGAGGGCTCTTTCTCCTACTGGCCGGCCCCGGCCTGTGGCTTTTTATCAAAAAAATGAACGCTCTGCACCGGAAAGAGGAACTTCTCCTTGCCATTCCCCCCAGGCAGACTACAGCAGTATAAAATTTCTGACAGATTATCCATAAAAATTGAAAAATATAGAACAGAAAGAAGGCATATCTCATGACACTGACAAAAAATTCGAAGAAAACAGACTGACTATCATCGGAACCACGATCCTCCTCCTGCTTCTGGGCGCAGGACTTCAAAGCGGGATCTTCTCTTCCCGGGAAGCCATGGAGCAGTTTCTCCGTCAGACAGGAATCCTGGCCCCGCTGTGTTTTCTCCTGCTGCAGACTATACAGGTGGTGATCCCGGTAGTTCCCGGCGGCGTCAGCTGTGTCATCGGCGTAGCCATGTTCGGACCCCTGTATGGCTTCTTTCTGAACTATGCCGGAATGGTCACAGGATCTGTGATCAGTTTTCTCCTGGCAAGGCACTATGGACAGACCTTTCTTTTAAAGTTTGTATCAGAAGAAACTTTTCAGAAATACATTTCCTGGACAGAAAAAGGAAAAAAATTCGATATATTCTTTCTTCTGGCTTTGATCCTTCCAGGTATGCCTGACGATCTGTTATGTCTGATCGCAGGACTGACTTCCATGTCCATGAAAAAATATCTGGTTTTCACCTTGGTGGGAAGGCCCTTCTCTTTGCTGGCCTACAGTCTGGGCGGCGCTCTGCTCCTGGAAAATCTCACCGCTCTGTTTTAAAAATCTGAAATATTTACCGGAGGTTTCTTATGTGCAAAATCTTATCCCTGACCCACAGCAAAAAAATCTTTCACAGTTTTCTTTCCCTGCTTCCTCAGTTGTTTTTATTTGAGCTGGCTTTTAAAGCTCTCTCTCTGTTCCTTTTCATTCCCGGGGGCAAAAAGCTGATCGTCATGATGTTAGAAATATCCGGGGATACCAGCCTGTATAACTACCATATGGTTCAGATCCTTTTCAGTCTTCCGGGAATCGCAGCCATTGTCCTGATCCTCTGTCTTTCCGTTTTCCTTGCATATTTTGAGTTTTCTCTTATCTTTACTGCCCTTTATCAGAGTTATACCGGATCCTCCTTTTCTCTGAAAGATACTCTGAAGACCTCCGGGTATTCTGTATTTTCCTTAAATTTCAGAGATATCCCAGGACTCTTTGTATATGGGATCCTGCTCCTTCCTTTTCAGGATCTCTATCTGGCGCCCTCGGTTATGCCTCGCCTGGAAATTCCAAATTTCATTACCGGAGAGCTGTCTAAGCGGTGGTATGGAGATTTTGTTCTGGACCTGGCTTATGCCCTCTTATTTGTCCTGTTTCTTCTGCTGCTTTTCCTTCTTCCGATTATGATCCTGAAGGGAAAAAGTTTCCGAAAAAGCTGCAAAGAAAGTATCTTTACCTGGAAAAAAGCGGGAATAAAAGGCGTTCTTATCCTGGGTATCTTTATCGTCCTGTGGCATCTGCTTTTTGGCAGATCCGGGATCCTGCCCGGAGACTTTTCCTCTGTTCTAGAAGAAAATCCCCTGAAAACTCTTTGCCTGCTTTTCTTCTCCGGAAAGGCGCAGGAAACCGCCTTCACAGGTGTACTGGTCTGGAGCCTCCGCTGCATTCTTTTCCTGGGATTTTCCGCACTCCTTGTAGGAATTTTACTCCCTGTTCCAGAAGAAGCAGCGCCTGTGCTTGTTCCATCCGCCGGGCTTTCTACTCAGACTCTTTCTAGGATAGAAACTTTTCTATCCTCCAGGATCCGTAAAATCCAGGCATATTTTTGTCCCCTTTTCAGAGAGATTCCCCTTCTGAAAAATTTCTGGATCCCTACGGTTCTCCTGGTCCTTGCCGCCGGCCTTTCGGCCATGTATCAGTACGCTCAGGAGCCTCCTGCTGTCCACAAGCCCCTGTCCATCGGTCACAGAGGCAGTGATCTGGGCGTGGAAAATACCCTGAAGGCTGTAAAAGGAGCGATTGATTCCGGCGCAGACTTTGCAGAAGTGGATATCCAGCTGACGAAAGATCAGGTTCCGGTAGCCGCCCATGATGATAACCTGAGCCGCATGGCAGGCCGCTTTAAAAATATCAACAGCCTTACTCTGGAAGAACTTCAATCTATCTCTCTGTCTCAGTATGGCATGGAAGGACAGGTTCCCACCCTGGAAGAGCTGCTCCGTCTTACCAAGGGAAAGATCCGTCTGCTCATCGAGCTAAAAGCAGTTTCCGGAAAAGAAAGAGAAGTCCTTGTGGACCAGATCCTGGCTCTGATCGAGAAATACGATTTTGAAAAAGACTGTATCCTTATGTCCCTGGACTTCGATCTGATCCAGCTTGTCCGCCAGAAAAATCCTGTCTTAAAAATCGGCTGCTGTATGTTCGGAAACCTGGGTGAAACTACAGTGGAGGATCTTCTTTCCCTGGACTGCGACTTTGTCGTCATTGAAGAAAATATGGTCTCCAACAGCTTTATCTCCGCCTGCCGCCAGACCTGGCTCCCGGTGTATGTGTGGACTGTGGATCTGGAAGAAAATATGAGAAAGTATCTGGATATGGGGGTAAACGGCCTGATCTCCGACAAACCCTATCTGGTCAAAGAAGTGCTGAAAGACTATTCTTTCCAGGGAATTCCCGCTGGAGAAGATTATTATTTCTCTTAAAAAAATTTCTGACAAAAAGAAGGACTGGAGCTTTCGGATCTGTATGGAGAACGGCTGCTCGCTGTAAAAGAGGATCTCTGAAAAAGGCCCTGGCATTGTCTTAAGATCCTGATCCTTTTTCCTCATTGAGCGCACACACAAAAGAAAGAGGCCATTCCCAGTAGATCCAGGCTTTATAAAAGCCATGATCCCCCGGGATGGTCTCTTGTTTTTTATCAAAGGAACAAAATCAAGATTATTCTCTTATATCTTCCATCTTATGAAATTGCCACTCCAAAGTGTTCCATATTGTATTTATTAATCTCATCAATTACAATAGGTTCTACATGAGGATAAATAGTTCCAGGGCCTCCATATGTAATTCCAGGCCAGTATCCTTTCAGATTTCCATAGGCCTTGCAGGCCCGGCGGGTTTCCTTTCGTATCTCCTCTTCTGTGGCGTCCTCCCGGTCGATGACAGAATCTACACCGCCCATAAGAAGCATCCGATCTCCTACTTTTTCAGAGATAGCCGGAATATTATTGGTATTCAGAACCCCTTGCCAGATATCCACGCCGATTTCCGCCATATCTTCTACAATCGGCTCCATAAAAGAATCTCCGTGATGCATAACGATCACACCCTGTGAATGGAGATAATCATAAAGTTTCCTGTATGGTTCTTTAAAGAACTCTCTCCATACCTCCGGAGACATAAACATGCTGGTCCTGGATCCCCAGTCATCATGGGACATAATGCAGTCCGGATGGAGATGTTCCACGATCAGTTTCATATAGGTAAGACGATATTCACAGATCACATCGATCAATTCATGCATAGCTTCCGGCTCAAGAAGGAAGTTCACTAAAGTATCTTCAAAAGTCATAAGCATATGAAGCTGTTCAAAAATACCTGTTCCCATAACAACCATAGTCAGGTATTTATCCTGATCGATCTTGCTTTTTGCTTCCAGGGCCTCTTCCCACCCCTCTGCGCATTTTCCTGCCAGATCCGGAACTTTAACATATTTTTTCCACTCTGTAATATCCTTAATAACCTGATTTTCCTCTGTTACATAGGGCACTGCCGCCGGCGCATCCTCAGGAAACATGATATAGGTGCCCCACTGATCATAAGAATTGGTTCCTCTGACCCGGTTTCCTCTCAGCAGTTTAAAACAAGGATCTCCTGGAATTGTCCGGAACATGGTCAGTGAATTACACAGACATTCCGGTTTTCCATCCTTTTTTAAAGTTTCCAACAGATTTTGTTTTGGTGTCAACATAATTTATTCTCCCTTCTCTATATAATTTTTCATAATAAACATAGAAAATCTTAAATATAAATTTTTTATTGGCTTTGCCATATCGGCAGCTGCAAGTCCGGTAATCTCTTTAATCTTTCTGAGGCGGTAAAACAAAGTGCTCCGTCCTATATACAACTGAGCGGCAGTAGCCACTGTATTGCGCTCATTCAAAATATATTTGCAAAGAGTTTCATAAAGTTC
>DWUY01000210.1 GCA_019120515.1 Candidatus Blautia avicola
CGGCCTTGTCCACCATGGATTAAACATATACATGGCAGTCATTTTCTCCGGCTGTTCCATGGGAAGATAAATCTTCACCGGTCTCCCTGCCCGAAGATTAAAGTTCTCCATATTAGAAGTGTTTTTAATGCGAAGGCAGATCTCCCCCAGGCAACAGTCCTTTGTCATATGTTCCGCCATTTCTACATAAAGCCCTTCTTCTTCCCTTCCTTCTGTGTTCAGAGTAATTTCCGGGTAAAAACTTTTTCCCTTCTGACAGTATATCTCACATCTTACATTTTCCCTCATATATATTCCCTTTCTCATTCTTATAATCTTACAGCTGACGCCCAACCGGGGAGGCAAGGATACAGGCATGCTGCCGCATCCTTGCCTCCCCGGCCACGGTGCAGACTATATTTTTTATTCCCACTTTGCAAACAACATGCAAGTGCCGCTTCTGTGGTACATTTCAATAGTTTTTTCCAGGCGTTCCCGATCTACCCGGAGGTATTCTGCCTGGCAGTCAAGACACATAAATTCCTTTGAAGCTATACCGAACAATTTTCTGTGCAGAGCGATCTCATCAGACATGAGCCCTGCCCCGCATTTCATGCAGATATGATCCGTCATTTTCTCGGCACCACTTTACATCTGTAGACTTTTGATCCATGTGCCGGAACTTTAACTGAAAATCTCTCTCTTTTCTTTCCCAGATTTTCATGGTCAATGCAGTCATAAAACTCCAGAGCCATTCCTGAGCTTACTGTCAGTCCCAGATCCCAGAAATCCACAACCGCCATTGCAGGTACATCTCCCATATTGAACATCCCAACTGCTAAATCCCCGTTTGATAAAAATTTTACCAGTATAAACACATCGGGGCTGTTAGACAGACAGTTTACCCGGAAAGGAGCGCGACATTCTGTATCCTGATTAATGGCGATCAGATCTTTATTCAGCAGGATCTTCTTCGTCTCCTCTGTAAGGTTTCTCACATCGCAGCCGATCATCAGGGGAGAATTCATCATAGCCCAAAGGGAGAAATGGGTCTGATACTCTTCGTCTGTACATCCGCCGGCGGAAATATATTCATTTCCTCCTTTTCCATGGAGGCCCACTACCAGCATGTCCATATCGTTATGGCAGAAAGGACCGGAAAAAGCCATTTTATCCATCTGGGAAAGGGCAATATCCTTTATAGAATTCCAGCAGTCTGTAATGTCCTGGGTGGAGCGGAACAGATGAGCTCCTGTGGAACTGATCCACTTATGAACGGACTCTGTCCTCCACTGGCAGGCAGAAAAAACAATATCTCTTCCTGAATTTTCCAGAGCCAGGCCCATTCTCCGGTACAAAGTTCTGCGGTCCTGAAACTGGGGCTTAAATCAGTTGTCATACTTCAGATAATCTACGCCTCACTGTGCAAACTGACGGGCGTCTTCATATTTGTTCAAAACTTCCGGGATAATCCGCGCAGGTCCTTGTGCCGCAGCAGCTGTACGTCCCAAACTTAAATCCCTTATCGTGGACATAGTCAGCTAGAACTTTTATGCCATTGGGAAATTTTTCCGGATCCGCTACCAGCCTGTCTTCGCTGTCCCGCTCCTTCAGGCTCCAGCAGTCATCCATTACTACATACTCATAACCTGCTTCCAGGAATCCCTGTTCTTTCATTGCGTCAACCGTCTCTTTGATCAGATCTCCTATTTTGAAAATGCCAGGATTTCCTATGCCTTCTGGCTACGGCTTACAGAATATGCCATGACCTTATCGGTCAGTGAAATTTCAAAGGTGGATCATGCCAAAGCTTTTATAGATCAGAATTACTACATGGAGGATCTGAACCTGGATCTGATAGCTTGTCATGCAGGCATGTCCAAGTATTCCCTGTGTAAAGAATTCCACAAAAAATACGGAGTCTCTCCGGGAAAATATCTCAGAGAACTCCGTATCTCGCAGGCTTGCCGCCTGCTTATGACAAAGTCTGATCATACACTGCAGGAAATTGCCCGGATGGTAGGATATTCCAATAATAATTATTTTGGAAAAGTTTTCAAAGCTGAAAAAGGTATCAGCCCTGATAAATACCGAAAACAATCTGTTAAATACGATCTTGTCCGTGCTGTGTATGAGACGCCCTTTATATAAAGGATACCTGGTACGTCCGGCTCACATACCTGCTGCCTGTTTTATTTTTTGAAAGATATCTATGGTAAAATATTGCCATATTCCTTTTTATTGGAGTTCCTGCTTTAGCTTTGGATTTACAATGAAGAAAAATAAGAGCAGACTGAATACTGCCCCCGCTCCGTCTGAAATACTTCCAGCATAGAACACGAACCGGATATCCAAAAACATAGGCAGGGCAATAATACACACCATATACATAATTTTTCGAAAAACAGACAACGGGAAAGCGAACCTGACCTTTCCCATGGCTGTCAGACCGTCTACCAGTGTGTATTGTACGGCAACGCCCAGAAGCGCCAGTGTATACATCCGAAGGCTGGCGGCTGCCTGAAGGCTTAAACTTTCATCCTGGAGGAACAGTCCGGCAAACAGCCGGGGAAAGACCTGCACGCCGATTTCAAGGATTCCGATATAAATGCCAGAGAGAATAAAGACGCCCAGAAAGGCCTGGCAGATTTTTTTATACTTGCGTGCCCCATAATGATAACTGAAGATGGTGCCGCACCCGGACACGATTCCCTGGACTGGGCAGGACACAATGGTCAGAAAGCTCTGCACCACTGTGGCACAGGTGATCAGCTGATCTCCCCGGGCAGGACCTCCGTACTTCCGCAAGACAATATTCAGCAAGATGATGATCAGATTATCCAGTACCGTGATCAGAAAGGACATAGCCCCGATGGCTGTGATCCGCCGGGAAAGCTTAAGCTGAAATTTATAAAATCCAAGACGGATCGGCATCTTCCGACTGCGAAGCTGGACAATCACATAGACCGCCATACAACACTGAGAGATCACTGTAGCCAAAGCTGCTCCCGCGCTCCCCATTCCCAGTCTAAAGATCATAATAGGATCCAGGATCACATTTGCAGCCGCCCCGATTATGACAGAAATCATTCCTTTTCTGGCAAATCCCTGGGCAAGAAGGAACTGGTTCAGACCCACACCGCATAGTGAGGCCACTGTCCCGCAGATAAATGGTAAAGTAGCTTTCCGCATATGGATACATGGCGTCGCTGCAGCCCAGTACATAAAGAATGGGCCGGCGTACCAGCAGCAATATCCCGGTAACAATAAGAGAGATAAACAAAAGAAGCAGCAGACTGTTCCCTAAGATTTCTTTTGCCCGCTGATGATTTTTCTGTCCCAGGCTGATACTCATAAAAGAGGCGCCGCCGATCCCTACCATATAAGCGAATGCAGTAACGGCTGTCAATGCCGGAGCACACACGCCGATTCCGGCAAGAGCGATTCCTCCCGTTTCGGGGATCTGTCCCACAAAGATCCGGTCCACAATGCTGTACAGCATATTAAAAAACTGGCCGAACATGGCCGGAATCCCCAGCCTGAGGATCAGGCTCCTGACCGATGTTTTCTCTAGTAATTCCTCTGTTGTATTCAATTCAGACATTTCTGGTTTCGTTCCGGAGCTTACTTTTTCATCAGATCTGCACCGCTGTGCCAGGCCTGTCCAACCTTTTCACCGATCGCATAATATCCATTCTGCATCTGATCAAAGACAAATGCCTGGAGTTTTCCCGCATCGATCTTTCCTGCTTGATCCAGCACCTTTTCATCTGCGATCACATTGACGATCTTTCCAAGAACACGCAGGCCGTAAGGCTGTGACTGCATCTCTACAACTTCGCATTCCAGGGTAAGGGGATATTCTGTAATGACCGGGGCATCTACTCTCTCGCTTTTCACTGCATGGAGTCCGGTACGCTCAAACTTGTCTGCCATTTTATTGGAGCTGGCGATTCCCAAGAAATCGGATTCCCGCAGGGTGTCTGTTCCAGGCACAGCAAGGGTAAAGGCTTTCCTTGTCTCAAGATTGGCTACTGTTTTGTGCTCGGCTTCCAGATTCAGTGCAACCATATCTTCTGCACAGATCCCTCCCCATGCCATCATCATAACGTCCACTGTATTATCTTCATTATAGGTGCTGATCATATAAGTCGGCATAGGAAATAAATATGGCTTAACGCCCAGGTTTTTTGACATAATTTTTGTCTCCTTTCTTATCTCTGCTATTAAATTGATATCTTTCCTTTTCCGGGAACTACTTTATGGATTTTCCCAGTTCATAGGCCTGCTGAATTTCTGTTTTTCCTTTAATGTCCCCCACATTCATGTTTCCTCCTGCAAGAACGTGTCCGAGATTTTCCCACCGGAGATGTTCCAGCAGATGATCATAGTAAAGAACTGCGTCATCAAAGCCATGTCCCTCTGCTGCCATTAGCAGGGCAGATGCTCTTCCGTTTCCTCTCAGCAGATTGCCGTCTCCCTCTTCCAAGGCAAACAGACGGTCAAGAGCCGTGCGCAGCTGCCCGCTCATTGTCCAGTAGTACAGCGGACTTGCCAGTACCACTACCTCCGCCTCTTTTACTGCCGGATAAATCTGATCCATATCATCTTTCTGTACACAGGGACAGGCCTGGCTGCTGTGTCCGCCAAAGCACCCTTTGCAGCCATGGATATCCATACCGGAAAGAAAAAATTCTGTCACGGTATTTCCCGCACCTTCTGCTCCTTCTGTAAAGGATCTTACCAGAGCTGACGTGTTTCCATTTTTTCTTGGGCTTCCGTTTAATATTACGATTTTCTTACCCATAATAAATCTCTCCTTTATTCAGCGGATTGACTTTTCCCGCTGCTGATATTACAATCATAGCAAGAATACGTCAGAAAACAAGTACGCACATAAAAGTGCGATACTTACAAATAGGTTCAATACTTACCTGAAGGAGAGTGTAAAATGGGAAAAAGATGTATATCCAATGAGACTTTAAGCACCACCGGATTCAGCTATACCTTATCTTTGATCAACGGGAAATATAAAATGACGATCCTCTACACATTGATGGAATTCGGTGTAGTAAGGTTCAATGAAATAAAAAGATATATCGGACAGATCTCTTATAAAACTCTGAGTTCTACTTTAAAGGAACTGGAAGCCGATCAGCTGGTACACAGGGAAGAATATCCCCAGATTCCGCCTAAAGTAGAATACAGTCTGACGGAAAGGGGCAAATCCCTGATCCCGATCCTGGACGGTATGTGCGAATGGGGTGATAAAAACCGGCTCTGATATGCCGGTTTTTCCCTGTAATTTTTATTCAGATTCTTCTGTTCTCAGAAAAATTATCTTCTGCAAGGCGCATGACCGCACTGTTCCATTTCTTCGGGTTCTCCTCCTCCGGTATCTACCAGGATCTTCCGGCTGCCGCTTTCGATCAGGAAGATCAGGATCGAAAATTCTTCTTTTGTTTTATACTCTTCCATATTTTTCACTATCCTCCTGCCGCCATTATGACTTTGTCAGAAACTTATGCTGTTTTCAGCTTTCTGTTTCCAGTCTCTGTTCTTGTTTCTCCATGCATTCTCAAAGTGATCAATACAAAAGCACAGGCAATGAAAAGGATACCTCCCAGAACAATGTACTGGGTTCCCATCCTAGAAAGGAAGTAGCCGCATACAGAGGTTCCCACCGTGGTTCCAAGATTGGTTGAGGCAAGAAATAGTCCATTTGCAAAATCCGGTGCTTTCGGCGCCGCTGTTGCCAGCCAATATTGATTAATGTTGGCCCCTGCTCCGGCAAGAACGCCCCAGACGAATGTAAGAACTGCCATAGGCACCGTAAAATATCCCAGGAAAAACAGCACGGCATATACTGCTGCAAGAAGAAAGGGAAATGTCACTACAAACCCAAGGGGACGGCTGCTGAGCATCCTGCCGGCGATCAGATTTCCTATGATATTAGATAATCCATATACAAGAAGAAGGATACTGATCAGCCCCGCAGACAGCTGGGTACTGTTTCCATGTACTCTGAAAGATAACTATATACACCAAATATAGAGCCGTTTAAGAACATTACTCCCACAATGGAAAGCCAGGTTTTGCTCTCTTTGAGAACACTTAACTGGGAACCATAAGACAGTTTTTCCTTCACCGGAAGATCCGGTACTGCAAAAATCGTGGCGATCAAAGCTGCCCCATTTACTGCTGCGAAAAACAGCATACCGATCCTCAGCGAAGTCATGCTGGAAATATAGCTTACGATAGGTACGCCCAGGACCATACCGGCAGAAACTCCCATCATGACCTTCGATACTGCCTTAGGGGAGTCCTTTTCCGGAACAGAAGAACCGGCCACAGACATTGCCATAGACACATATACCGGCTGGAAAAAGGCCGGGATCACACGGGTGACCAGAACTACCGGAAAATTTGTGGCAAAGGCTGAGATCACATTGCATAGAGTAAACACACTCAGAACAAGGATCATAGCCTTTTTTCTGTTAATTCCTGAGAAAAAAAGAGGCATTGTCGGCCCGGACACTGCTACGACCAACGCAAACATACTGACAAGAAGACCAGCCGTTGACACTGCCACTCCATAATTCTCTGACACAAGGGGAAGGATCCCCACTACTCCCATCTCCGTATTGATAATACTGAAAACACCTATTGTCAAAATAAGGATCAAACCTTTTTTCATTAAAATAGCACCTCCTGCTTATTTTCTATCTCAAATATAGCAGGGGTGCCAGGAAATAACAAATATTTATATTTAATTGTATTATATAGCTTTTTTCTATGAAAAAATCCAGCAGGTTAATTGGGTTAACTTCCTATCTGTATTTTCGGCTTACTTCTTAAATAAAGCTGGTGTTAAATGAATGGAATCGGACAGGATTTTTCAAGATCAAGCCGCTCTGCTGCTTCATGGACATAAATCTTCACAAACAGATCAATGGGGCCTGTCCGTCCCATTTTTTCTTGGATAAGAATTGATGTGGTTCATCATTTCCCGGATTTCTTCTTTCGTGTAGCACTCTTTCGCCTGATACAGATGCAGCCTATAATTCCTATCTCATGTAATTCTAAGTGCAACTGACTATGTTGCATTTAAATTTTCGATTAACCGCCGCCTTTAGATTTTCTACCTTACCGGCACATAATCTATCTGTGACTCTTCCTCTGTGGCCTCGATCTTAAAGATTACCGGGCGCAATCCGTCATTACAGCTGCAGATGGCTACGCCAGGTTTCCGGATCCAGTCTCCGTAATAAAATA
>DWUY01000211.1 GCA_019120515.1 Candidatus Blautia avicola
GGAGGCGGAGCAGAGACGTTGACGGGAATCGGGAAAGAAGGCGGGAACGGAGAATATATCAACCATGTAGAGGAAACGGCAGGGAAGGAAGAAGAAGCGGATATGTACCGCTATCGGTATGAAACAGAAGAAGACGGGGAGAAAGAAATCCATGAATTCCAGTGGATCACAAACATCGAACTGACAAAGAAAAATCTGGAGGAAATGATTGAAGCAGGCCGTGGAAGATGGAAAATAGAGAACGAAGGGTTCAATAACCAGAAAAATGGGATTTATGATATTGAGCATTTAAACAGCCGGGACAGCAATGCGATGAAAAATCATTACCTGATCACACAGATAGCAGACATAGTCATGCAGATCTACCTTTCCTTCAGCCCATTGAGGAAAGAGATCGGGCAGAGCATAAAAAATACATCTTCAGGGTTACTGGAAAGTTTTCGCAGACATACAGTAACGGATGAAGATGTATCCTACATTTCGAAATACACAACCGTGTATCTTGAATGACAGGGTTATTATACAACAGGTGGTGATAGAATGGAAGATGGAAAAAAGTAAATATCCACATTTTTTTTGAAGAGGAGTCCGTATGGCCTTGAGATGTGGATAACGGCTCCAAAGGAGACGCTTGTTGTGCAAAATAGCCACAATAACATACTCTGGCTGAAAAGCAGGGATTTCTAAAATTTATTCTTTACGCTGAAGTGAAAAGTTTAATTCCACTTTGAAATTAGGAAATATGAAAGTAGCAATTACTCTTACAAAAGAAGAGAATTGCTACTTTTTTTATGCTATAAAGTAGAATTCAGTGTTACAATAAAAACAGAAACAACAGGTTTACCGCCGTTTCCTCCTCTTTTTTTGCATGACAAAAAAGCGGATTTCGGTCGTGGTTTTTAAGGTGTAGGACTAAAATCCACTTGGAATTGGTCAGTATGGGAAGGGGATGACAGCCGCCTGTTGTTTTTTTTACTTCTTTTTTAACAGGTACGGTTTTAAAACTACATGATCCCTTGGAATTGGCTGAATTCCAAAGTCATACAGCTTTTCATAAAGATCATGGTACAGAAAATCAGTCAGTTCCAGGGGAGTTTTGCCTCCCAGAACTTCTACAGGTGCAGAATTCACATGGCACAGAGCGAGGTTCAATGCTGTCTGGTCGGTTAAGCCGAGTGCTCTTAAATCTGTTCCTTTCGGGAGGATATATCGGAGTTCAATATGTTTGTTTTCCAAAGTGCCTTTCTGACCGGACTGCATGGGATCACAATAATAGACCCGTGTTCTTCTTGTGCCATCCGTGCTGTGTTCCATCTCTTCTGCCAGCGAGAATTCGGACCCTCTGTCAGTGAGCAGGACATGGACATATTTTCGGAATACTTCCGGGCCAAGGATGGATTCCAGAAGGTCCACGCCCTGCTTCATGGCAAGAGAAGTTTTTTCTTCATGCAGGATGCCGAAAAGGATCCGTGGGCGGAGAAAGAAAAAGGTCTGAATAAAAGGGCCGTCAGAAACGTTGTTATAAATGGTGTCCATCTGTGTAACAAAAACTTCCGGATGTTCAGAAACGTATTCTTGATAGTTTTTGTAGAAACGTCCCTGAAGATAGTGTCTGTCGATTCTCTTTTTGAAGCCTTTGGAGAGCTTTTTGGGAATCTTTCGGGATACCTGACGTCGGAGATCCAACACGGAGATATCAGAAATTTCTCGAAAGACGCCTCCTTCAATATAATTGTAAAGGGTCTTTTCGCAGATACCGAGTTCCGGATGGCTGGCTACAATGCGGTAGGGAGAGTGCCCTTGTTTTAGAAGGGGAGCAATGATAGCAGCAAGTTTTTTTGCTTCCTGAACAGTCAGGTTTACACCCTGGCGGGAATCGATGAGAGTGGTACGGTAGTCACGGTGGGCATCCTCCGGGCAGTACTGATATTTGTTGAAACGGCAGCGTGGCCAGTCAGAGCATCCATTGCAGGCACCGGGAGAACGGTCCCGTCTGGAACAGCGGAAAGGGAGATACTCCGGACAGTCGGGAGTACAATGCCGGCCAAAGACACAGGAGCGATAGTTTGCGCATTCAAGAGGAAGCCTGCACTTATGAGTAAGCTTTCGGTGGAGTTTGATTTCTTTTCCGACGGTAGATTTATCCTTTCCGATGATTCGGGCGATGGCGGATTTAGAAGAGCCATTGGTAATGCCGGTAAGAATGATGCGACGTTCCTCCAAAGTTAAATGGGAAAAAGCATTTGATAATGTCATAGGGAAACACCAGCCTTTCCAGCGACTGTCAACCAAGACCAGTGTAAGACAAACTGCAACAGGAATGGAAGTAGAAATAAGCGTAAGACTAAAATCCACTTTAGCCCATTTAAAGTGGAAATAAACTTTTCAGTTCAGTAAAATGACAAAATCAGGAAAAGTTCACATAAAAGGATGGCATTCTGTCTATGATAGTGGTATAATTACCAAAAAGAACAAGCGTGAGATGGCAACATCGGAAAGGA
>DWUY01000212.1 GCA_019120515.1 Candidatus Blautia avicola
ACGTAATTATCTGAAGTTTACAGCAGGCGGAGCTGCTACCCATTCCGATCACGGACGTGAGATCTGCCACACTCTTTATGCTTCAGCAGCAGACGGATGTTATAAAGTAAAAGATCCTGACAAGCTGATCCGCATCGCGAAAGAGTGGGGAATTGAGACAGAAGGCAAAGATATTTATGATCTGGCTCATGAGGTAGCTTATGAAGGCCTTATGGAATACGGAAAGCCTTTCGGAACCCAGAGATTTTTAAAGAGAGCTCCTGAATCCCAGCAGAAACTGTGGGAGGAAAACGAACTGGCGCCTCGTGCTATCGACCGTGAGGTATCATGTTCCTTACATATGGCTCATATGGGATGTTCTTCCAAGCCGGAAGCCCTGGTAAAGCAGTCTATCCGCGCAGGACTTTCTGATGGATGGGGAGGTTCCATGATGGGAACCGAGTTCTCTGATGTGCTTTTCGGTACACCGAAGCCGATCGACACAGAGGCAAACCTCGGCGTTATGGTTGAGGAAAACGTAAACATCGTTGTTCACGGACATGATCCAAGTCTTTCTGAAATGATCTGTGAAGTGGCTGACAGCCCTGAAATGATCGCTTACGCAAAAGAAATGGGAGCTAAGGGAATCACCATTTCCGGTGTGTGCTGTACTTCAAATGAAGTTGCAATGCGCCGGGGAATCCCAATGGCAGGTAACTTCCTGCAGCAGGAAAATGTAGTCCTTACAGGCGCCTGCGAGGCTATCGTAGTGGATGTACAGTGTATCTTCCCTGCTTTAGGACCTTTAAGCAAATGTTTCCATACAAAGTTTATCACAACATCACCTATCGCCCAGATGCCGGACTCCGAGTTTATTCGTTTCGATGCTCATTCCGCACTGGAAAAAGCTACACAGATCGTAAAACTGGCTATTGAAAACTTCAAGAACAGAAAACCTGAACTGGTATATATCCCGCAGATGAAACAGAAAGCAACGGTAGGTTATTCTACAGAAGCTATCGTGAAAGCTCTGGACGGCGTTGCCAATACACAGGTTGACGAACTTGGAACTACAAAACCATTACTTCAGTGTATTACTTCCGGCGTATTAAGAGGTGCTGTAGCTATGGTTGGCTGCAACAATCCGAAGGTACGTCCTGACCTGGCTCACATCGAGCTGATGAAGAAAATGCTGGAAAACGATATTATCGTTATTGCTTCCGGCTGTTCCGCACAGGCTGCTGCAAAAGCAGGTCTTATGGATAAAGCTGCCAAAGACATCTGTGGAGACGGTCTGAAGAGAGTCTGCGAACTGGCTGATATCCCTCCGGTCCTTCATATGGGATCCTGCGTGGATATTTCCCGTATGCTGGTTCTGGCGGCAACTCTTGCAAAAGACGCAGGCCTTCATATTTCACAGCTGCCGGTTGTAGGCTGTGCTCCGGAATGGATGTCTGAAAAAGCCGTATCTATCGGAAACTATGTAATCGGTTCCGGTATCGATACATTCCTGGGTGTTGATCCATACGCTTCAGGTTCCAGCGAAATGGTTGAAATCCTGACAAACGGCACCAGACAGTGGTGTGAAGCAGCGTTTACTGTAGAAAAAGACATTGATAAATTAGGCGATGCCATGATGGCAAGGATCGAAGAAAAGAGAGCTGCCCTGGGCATCTGATAATTCTGAAACATAACAACTAGGAAAGGTGAATGACATGAAAATAGCGGTTACAGGAAAAGGCGGCGTGGGAAAGACCACCTTCGCCGCAACTCTTGCCCGGCTTTATGCTGACGAAGGAAAACATGTTCTCGCAGCAGACGTAGACCCGGATGCCAATCTTGGATTGGCTCTGGGCTTTGATGAAGAAACCCTGGACTCGATCGTTCCTATTACAAAGATGAGAAAACTCATTGAAGAGAGAACAGGCGCCGGAGAGGATAATCAGTTTTATAAGCTGAATCCTAAGGTCAGCGATATACCGGATACCTATTCCAAAGAGGTCAACGGCGTAAAACTTCTCGTTCTGGGAACAGTAGAGACCGGAGGAGGCGGCTGTGTATGTCCCGAGCATGTAATGCTTCGCAGGATCATCAACAACCTGGTCCTTCACAGAGATGACGTGGTGATCATGGATATGGAGGCTGGTCTGGAACATCTGGGCCGGGGAACCACAGAATCCATGGATCAGTTTATCGTAGTGATCGAACCGGGGGCCAGAAGCGTTCAGACCTATAAAAATGTAAAACGTCTGGCGGATGACCTGGGCGTTAAGCAGGTACGGGTGGTTGCCAATAAGGTGAGAAACGCAGAAGATGAAGAATTTGTCAGAAGCCGCATACCGGCAGAGGATCTCCTGGGCTTTATTCACTATAATACAGAAGTTATGGATGCAGATCGTCAGGGAAAGTCCCCTTACGATTTCAGCAATACAGTAAAAGAAGAAATCACACAAATTAAAAACATAATCGATCAGGGATTATGAGATGTTAGGAGGAAAAGACATTGACTTTATTTGAAACAGTATTCAGCGGAAATGACGCTGTCTATGGACTGACAGAAAATGCAATTAACTCTGCGATCGAGCAGTATGGCGCTGACAAAGCTGTCAGCTTTCCAAACACAGCATACAGCCTGCCATGTTACTATGCAGTAACCGGCGTTAAGGTTGGTACATTAGGAGAATTAAAGAACGCTCTGGGCGTAGTAAAATCTCTTATGACCAGAGAAAACAGAACACATGACGTATTCATGTCAGGTGTTGCTACAGCTCTTTGTGCTGAGTTTATCGAAGTTTTAAAATACATCGACGGTGCTACCCCATACGAAGAACCATGCTACGGACATCTGGCAGACGCTGTTATCCGTGAACTGGGCGTACCCCTTGTAACAGGTGATATCCCGGGCGTAGCCGTTATTTTAGGCAAGGCTCCTACAACAGAAGACGCAGTTGCACTGGTTAAGAGCTATCAGGCACAGGGTATTCTGGTAACACTGGTTGGAGATGTGATCGATCAGCTGTCTGAAGCAGGTGTGAAAACAGGCGCAAACCTCCGTGTGATCCCCTTAGGAAAAGACGTTACAGCTGTTATCCATGCAGTTTCTGTAGCGATCAGAGCAGCCCTGATCTTCGGTAACATCACACCTGGAGATGCAGGAAGTCTGATGAAATACACTATGGAACGTGTTCCTGCATTCGTAAACGCATTTGCTCCGTTAAATGATGTGATCGTTGCAGCAGGCGCAGGCGCAATCGCTTTAGGCTTCCCTGTAATCACAAACCAGGAAGGTGTCGCAGAAGTTCCGAAGAGCCTGATCTGCCAGCCGGATGTAAGCAAATTCAACGCTACTTCTCTGGAAGCCCGTGACATTAAGATCAAGATCACAAATATTGATATCCCTGTAGCATTCGCTTCCGCATTTGAAGGCGAGATCATCCGCCGCGGCGACATGCAGGTAGAGTTCGATGGATCCCGTGTAGACTGTGCCGAGCTGGTACAGGCTGTAGATGCTTCCGAGATCGAAGACCATAAGATCACTATCGTTGGTCCTGATGTAGACGAAATGGAACTGGGAAGCAAGAACAGCATTGCATATGTCGTAAAAGTTGCCGGAAAGAACATGCAGTCTGATTTCGAACCTGTTATCGAGCGTAAGTTCCATAACTATATCAACTGTATCGAAGGAGTTTACCATACAGGACAGCGTGATATGCTCCGTATCCGTATCGGAAAAGAAGCATTTAACGCAGGCTTCCGTCTGAAACATATCGGAGAGGTTCTCTATGTTTCTGTTAAGAATGAGTTTGACGCAGTTGTTGATAAATGTGAAGTAACCATCTACACAGATCCTGCAGAATGTACAAGAATCCGTCACGAAGTTGCTATCCCGACTTTTGACAAACGTGACGAGCGTCTGGATACTCTGACAGATGAATCTGTAGACGTATACTACAGCTGCATCCTGTGCCAGGCATTCTCACCATCTCATGTATGCGTGGTAACTCCGGAACGTCTGGGACTTTGCGGAGCTGTTTCATGGCTGGACGCAAAAGCTACCAACCAGCTGGATCCTAACGGACCTTGCCAGGTGATCACAAAAGAGAGACCTATCGATGAGAGAATCGGTGAATACGAAGATGTAAACGAAGCAGTTCAGAAACTGTCTCAGGGTGCTCTTCAGGATGTGTCTCTGTACTCTATCATGGAGAAACCAATGACTTCCTGCGGATGCTTCGAGTGTATCTGCGGTATTGAGCCATTCTCCAATGGTGTTGTTATCACAAACCGTGAGTACGCCGGAATGACTCCTCTTGGAATGACCTTCCCAGAGCTGGCTTCCATGACAGGCGGCGGTGTTCAGACACCTGGATTCATGGGACATGGTAAACACTTTATTTCTTCCAAGAAGTTCATGAAAGCTGAAGGCGGTATCGAACGTATCGTATGGATGCCTAAGGAACTGAAAGATACAGTTGCGGAAAGACTGAACAAGACTGCAAAAGAACTGTATGGAATCGACAACTTCACAGATATGGTAGGAGATGAGACCATCGCTACAGATCCTGAAACACTGGTTGCTTTCCTGACAGAGAAAAATCATCCTGCACTGAGCATGGAACCAATGATGTAAGTTTTTATAAGTATGAAAGGAAATGGGAGTTGCCTTACGGGAGGCCTCCCGTTTCCTGTATAAAGGTAAATTGACAAAAAAAGTCCAATTTCCATATACATATCAGAAAGAATGTAATATTATAAAGTTTTTTTGTATAATATCACAAGGGAAACTTGTCAATATTGCATGTAATGTAGTATAATGTAGGCGGCAAAAAGAGGGCTGCCATTACCTCTTGGCCGTTTATGTGCGACAGACGGTTTCAGAGCATTTTACCGCCTGTTGTTAAGAATAATATGAAGGAGGCTCATAGAAATGCCGTTTAATCAGAAACCACAGAAGTTCAATGCAAGCATTAATACAGTTGAGATTGGATGCGGGGACAAAGCTATCAAATTAGGAGGAGAATGCACGTTTCCTTTCTATACTTTTGACGCTCCCATGGAAAATGCACCAAAGATCGGTGTAGAAGTTTCCGATCTGGGTATCGCTTCCAATATTCCTGGTATCCAGAAGTTTTACGAAGGCGCTACAACAATTGCCGAGATCGCGAAAAAAGCAGAGACAATGGAAGGCGCTGATTTTGTCTGCCTGCGCTTAGAGGGCGGGGATCCTAACGGAGCAGACAAATCCATTGATGAACTGATCGAAGTTGTAAAGGAAGTTGCAGATGCTGTTACCTGTCCTCTGGTAGTAGAAGGCTGCAAGAATGTTGAAAAAGATACAGAACTGCTGCCGAAGGTTGCCGAAGTTCTTCAGGGTAAGAACGCGCTGGTAATGTCTGCAAGAGAAGAAAACTACAAAGCTGTAGGCGCAGCTGCAGGTCTTGCTTACAATCAGAAAGTAGGCGCTGAATCTGCTGTTGATATCAACCTTGCAAAGCAGTTAAACGTTGTTATGACTCAGCTTGGGGTAAAAGCTCAGGATATCGTAATGAACGTTGGTTCTGCAGCAGTTGGTTATGGTTTTGAATATGTTGTTTCTACTATGGACCGTATTAAAGGCGCTGCTTTATCTCAGAACGATAATATGCTTCAGATGCCGATCATCACTGCAGTAGCAGACGAGGCATGGAGTGTAAAGGAAGCTATGGCTACTGAAGAGGATATGCCTGAATGGGGTCCTCTGGAAGAAAGAGGAATCAGCATGGAAGTTCAGACAGCTGCTGCTGTATTAGCATCCGGTTCTGACGCTGTTATCCTGAAACATCCTCAGTCCGTTGCAACTATTTCAAAATTGATCAAAGAATTAATGTAATCGTAAAACAGGAGGATATAAATAAAATGGCATTAACAGGTATTCAAATCTTTAAAATGACACCAAAGAAAAACTGTAAGGAATGCGGCTGCCCTACATGTATGGCTTTTGCTATGAAAGTTGCTCAGGGCGCTCTGGAAATCTCCAAATGTCCGCATATGTCTGACGAAGCTCTGGCTGAACTGTCTGAGGCTACTGCTCCCCCAATGAAAACGATCAAAGTTGGAACTGGCGAAGGAGAATATACTTTAGGCGGTGAGACTGTTTTATTCAGACATGAGAAAACTTTTGTCAGCAAGACAAGATATGCAGTGGCTATCTGCACAGACATGGATGACGCGGCAGTTGACGCTAAGATTGCTGAACTTCAGAAGGTTGATTATGAACGTATCGGTGAGAGAATGCACGTAGAGATGGTTTATGTGAACTATCAGGACGGCGCAGACAAAGACCGCTATGTAGAAATGGTTAAGAAAGCAGCAGCAACAGGAAAAACTCTGATCCTTGGCTGCAAAGATCCGGAAGTGGCAAAAGCTGCTCTGGAAGTATGCAAAGACGGAAAACCAGTATTAAACGGAGCTACAGCAGCAAATTATGCCGCAATGAACGACATTGCAAAAGAAGCAGGCGTTGTTCTGGGCGTATCCGGTGCTGACTTAAATGAGATTTATGATACAGTAGCAGCTTTAGAGAAAGCCGGCAACAAGAACCTGGTAATCGATGCTACAGGAGCTTCTGTAAAAGAAGCATATGCAAACGCTGTACAGATCCGCCGCGCTGCACTGAAAGATCAGGACAGAACTTTCGGATATCCTACAATCGTAAATACAGCAGCTATCGCTCATGGAGACAGAAATCTTCAGCAGGCCCTGGCTTCTCTGTTTACTGTGAAATACGGTTCTATCGTTGTTATGGAAACTCTGGATTATGCGGAAGCACTTCCACTGTTCGGTCTGAGACAGAATGTATTTACAGATCCTCAGAAACCAATGAAGGTTGAGCCAGGCATCTACGCATTAAACGGCGCTGATGAGAATTCTCTGTGCCTGACAACTGTAGACTTTGCTCTTACATACTTCGTTGTTTCCGGCGAGCTGGAGCGTTCCGGCGTACCATGCAACCTGATCATCTCTGATGCAGGCGGACTTTCCGTATTAACCGCATGGGCAGCAGGAAAACTGTCCTCTACTTCTGTTGCAACTTACATCAAAGAGAATGTAGAAGACAAAGTAAAATGCAGAAAACTGGTTATCCCTGGTAAAGTTGCTGTATTAAAGGGCGACATCGAAGCAAAACTTCCTGGATGGGAAGTAATCGTTGCTCCTCTGGAAGCAGTACAGTTAGTAAAATTCCTGAAAGATTTAACTGCTTAATGTTTGTGCAGAGAGCTTGTTAAAAGAAAATTTTTTATAAAAGGAGAAACACTATGGCAAAATTTATTACAATTGGTGAAAGACTTTCCACCACTGCACCTGCAGTAAACAAAGCTTTTACAGAGAGAGATCCTGAACCGATCCTGGCCAGAGCAAAACAGCAGCTGGATGCAGGCGCTGTTTACCTGGATGTCAACATCGGACCGGCTGAGAACGACGGCGAAGATTTAATGAAATGGGTTGTAGAACTTCTGCAGTCTAACTTTGACAACGTTCCTCTGGCGCTGGATACATCAAACAAAAAAGCTATCGAGGCAGGTATTTCTGTATACAACAGAGCAAAAGGAAAACCAATCGTTAACTCTGCAGACGCAGCAGGCAGAATCGAATACCTGGATCTGGCAGCTGCTAACGATGCGATCTGCATCGCTCTGTGCAATGGTGAAGGACTGGCTAAAGATAATGATGAGCGTATGATGTACTGCCAGACACTTCTGGAAAGAGGTATGGAGCATGGTATGGATGCGGCTGATATCTGGTTCGATCCTTTATTCCTGGTTGTAAAAGGTATGCAGGAGAAACAGATGGAGATTCTGGAAGCTATCAAGATGTTCAGCGATATGGGTCTGAATTCTACAGGCGGTCTTTCCAACAACTCCAACGGTATGCCAAAACATATCCGTCCGATCATGGACTCTGCAATGGTTGCAATGGCTATGATGCAGGGACTGACTTCTGCTATCGTTAACCCTAACGATAAGAGACTTATGGAGACAATTAAATCCTGTGATGTTCTGAAGAACAACACATTATATGCAGATTCTTATCTGGAACTGTAATCCCCGCGGACAGCGATATTGACGAACGGATCAAGAAGAACATATGAGAAAGGAGCTGCTGCACATTCATGTGCGGCAGTTCCTGTATAATAACAGAGAAAGGCAGAAATTCCTATGTTTAAAGTGACTTTTAAATTCGAGAGCGGCGAGGATGTCACGACCTTTGCCCAGGAAAACGAAAATCTGCTGGAAGTGGCCCGGAAGGTAAACGTAGCTATCGATGCCCCTTGCGGCGGAAATGCTTCCTGTGGAAAGTGCAGAGTGAAAATTCTGGAGGGAAATATTGATTCCCCAAAGACCCGTCATATTTCTGATGAGGAATATAGTGAAGGGTGGAGACTGGCCTGTGTAAGCAAGGTAACAGGAGACGTTGCGGTTCAGGTGCCTGATATTGCCTCAGCTTACCGCAGTCGAATGAAAGTTGCGGATTTAAGTTCCAAAAAGGAAATCGAAATTTTTGAGAATGCAAAAAATGATATAGAAGCAGCAGGAATTGCCTTGACTAACAGCATGGGGATCCTGGATGTGGAAATGAGCGTGCCTACCCTGGATGATACGATGCCGGATAACGAACGGTTTATCCGTGCGATTAAGAGAAAGACAGGGGCGGCAAGGGTACGTCTTCCTTTCCAGGTGTTAAATAAAATTGCCCGGGTTTTCCGTGAATCGGATTTTCAGGTGCGCTGTGTGATCCGTACTTCCGCAAATAAAGAGGATATTTTTGTATATGACGTATATCCGAAAGATGCGGAGGTAGTCATCGGCGGACTGGCAGTGGATATTGGTACCACAACGGTATCAGCACTGCTGATCAACATGGAGACCGGGGAAATTATCGGTAAAGCATCTGCAGGAAACGGACAGATCCGTTATGGCGCAGATGTGATCAACCGCATTATTGAATCTATGAAACCAGGCGGAAGTAAAAAACTTCAGGATGCGGTGATCAAAGAGACGATCAATCCTATGATTGAGCAGATGTGCAGAGCCAGCGGGTTTAATCCTGACCACATTTACCGCATGTGTGTGGCAGGCAATACGACTATGAACCATCTGCTGACCGGAATGGAAGGCGATCCTATCCGGATGGAACCTTACATTCCCACTTTTTATAAAACAAATTCCCTGTTTGCCTCTGATATCGGCATCCGGATCAACCGGGATGCGCATATTATCGTTGCGCCCAATATCGGAAGCTATGTAGGCGGGGATATTACTGCCGGCGTCCTGGTAAGTATGCTGTGGAACCGGCCGGAATTTTCATTATTTATTGACTTGGGAACCAATGGTGAATTAGTTTTTGGAAACTCTGATTTTATGATGAGCTGCGCATGTTCTGCGGGACCAGCCTTTGAAGGCGGGGATATCAGCTGCGGTATGCGGGCTACTGACGGAGCGATTGAGGCCTGTACCATTGACAAAGAGACAATGGAACCTTCTTACCGGGTGATCGGAGAGGAAGGACAGAAACCTATCGGCCTTTGCGGCTCCGGAATTATTGATGTGATCGCGGAATTATTCCGTACAGGCATCATCAACCCTAAGGGTAAATTTATCCGGGAGGGCAAAAGAGTGCGTCATGACCATTACGGCATGGGCAGCTATGTCCTGGCTTTTGAAGAAGAGGCCGGATCTGTAAAAGACGTGGAAATCAACGAAGTGGATATCGACAACTTTATCCGTGCGAAGGGTGCTATTTTCTCGGCTATCCGTACTATGCTGGCATCCTTGGATTTCGACGTGGAGATGATCGATGATGTCTATGTTGCAGGAGGTATCGGAAGCGGGATCAATATGAGAAATGCTGTGCGGATTGGCATGTTCCCTGATATTCCGCTGGAAAAGTTCCATTATATTGGAAATTCTTCCCTGTCCGGCGCTTACACGATGCTTCTTTCCAGGGAGGCAGAGCGTAAATGCTACGATCTGGCGTCCAACATGACTTATCTGGAACTGTCTGCAGTTCCCACTTATATGGATGAGTTTGTTGCATGCTGTTTTATTCCTCACACAGACACATCCCTGTTTCCAACCTGTTCGCAGGAATAAACGAAAAAAATATCCGAGGTGAAAATATGAATTTTGATTATGCAAAAGACAGCAAAGAACAGCGCCCTTATGAGCATTATCTGGAGGCTTACAAAGATCTGGATCCTGAAGAGATCAGTGAGCGGACTGGATTTCCCTATGATAAGGAAAAGGGTCTGTTTACCGTACATCTGATGGGAACCACTTATCTTGTTTCATTCCCGGATTATGAAATTCATCATGAGGAGGACTCTATAGGAGTCTACCCTCTTGAAGAAGCAATGAATGCGAAAATTCTTATTGTCCGCTATATGGCGGAGAGACATGCGGCGCCTTCTTCCGGTAAGTTTATCACTTATCACGAAGTTCCATGGGGAGAGGTGTATTTCAGACAGTTTCAGGGCAGATGCCTTACACGTCTGGCGTTTTCTTACGGAAACAAGCTGGAAATGTTTCAAAAGATCATGGAACATCTGGGAGCAGAAAAAACATCGGAAGGTGATTGTTCCTATAAACTGGAATTTATGGACGATCTTTTCGTGAAATTCATTCTCTGGGCAGGAGATGACGAATTTCCCCCTTCCTCACAGATTCTGTTTTCCGACAATTTTGCCGCCAGCTTTGCGGCAGAAGATTTAGCAGTGGTGGGAGATATTTCCATCAATATGATGAAAGCATTAGAAAAAAAGCTGTCTTAAAGATCAGACAATGTGAAGTAATAGTAGAGTAGGTATTGCGCGTTAAGTGTCATGGGATGGGAAGTTGTCCATGAACGAAGGTGATCCTGGGATCGTCCACGATGTAATATTGCATCCGCTACTACATTAAAGACTTGAGATTATAAATTCTTCTCTTTGGTGTAGTAACTACTATACCAGAGCATAGGTTTCTTTGCCCGGACCGGGACTGAAAAGAAAGAGAAGATCCTGGTGTGCGGCAGACAGCTGCAAGAGGAGGATTTATAACAAATGAAAAACGTAAACAAAGTAAGGATCATGGCATTTGCAGGTGTGATCATCGCTATGAACATCGTACTTGCAAGATTAGTTGCTATTAATATCGGACCGACTTTAAGGATTACTGTCAGTCAGACGCCTGTGTATCTGGCTGGGTTCTGGTTTGGTCCGGTTGTTGGAGGAATCTGCGGATTTCTTGGGGACCTTATCGGAAGCCTGCTTCAGGGATATGCGCCCAATCCGTTGATTTCGGTATCTGCGATCTTAGCCGGCGTGATCCCGGGTCTTTTCCGTCATGTGATGGAGAAAAAGGCGGCGCTGTGGAAAGTAGTGGGGATTCTTATCATTCACGGTATTGTAGGCGCCCTTGGCTTTACCTGTATCGGTCTTCATATGTATTATGGAACACCCTGGTCTGTGCTTTATGCGACCCGTGTAGTGCAGACGATCATGCTTACAGCTGTTAATTCCGTTTTGGTGTTCTTCCTTTATAAGAGCCCCCTTACTTCTTTTGTAAAGAGAAGTATTGCAGAGGGCAAAGGAAAAATAAGACAGGTAAATACCGCAGATAATAAAAGTATAAAGTAGAAAATAATGTGGCGGAAGCCATTTTATTACCGTCAGGCTTATTGCCGGGCGGAGGTGGGATTCCTGGAAACAGGGGCCGGAGGTTACCCCATCCGGCCTTTGTCCCGGAAACCGGATATTCTGCAGCAAAGCTGCAAGACAGTCAGGTGCCTGTCTGACTGTCAGGAATGTCAGACCTGAAATTTCCAGGCGGCAAAATATATAGAAAATGAGAGGCTGTCTGGCTCCAGATGGAAGTTTTTTGCTTCTGTCTGCAAAGAAAAGGAGGTATTTGGTATGGGATTCAAATCAGACATTGAAATCGCACAGGAATGCGTCATGGAGCCAATCACAAAGATTGCAGAAAAGGCAGGTATTGATGAAAAATATCTGGAACAGTACGGAAAGTACAAAGCAAAGATCGACTATAACTTACTGAAAGAATCCGACGCTCCAAATGGAAAACTGATCCTTGTTACAGCCATCAACCCTACACC
>DWUY01000213.1 GCA_019120515.1 Candidatus Blautia avicola
AGACAATGCTTATGAACTGGACATTGATCTTCCTGGATATAAGAAAGATGAAGTTACTGCGAAACTGGAGAACGGTTATCTGACCATCAGCGCTACTAAGGGCGCAAATAATGACGAGCAGAACAAAGAAGGCAAATACATCCGCAGGGAGCGTTATACAGGAACCATGAGCAGAAGCTTCTATGTAGGCGAGGATGTTCAGCAGGAAGACATCCATGCTAAGTTTGAGGACGGTATCCTGAAACTGACAGTTCCGAAAGAAGACCCGAAGAAAGTAGAGGAGAAGAAATATATTTCCATCGAGGGATAATAAGAATCTTGCCATAACTTTTCCTATCTAAAAGAAAGGTCCCGGAAACAGGTGAAAAAGATCTGTTTCCGGGATCTTTTTTTGTAATATACCCGACAAGGGGTAACATGATTGTATAAGTTTTAAAACTTTTAAGAGAAAGGTTGACAAACAATCCTAAATGATATACTATTCCTATAGAATTACTAGGAAATACAAGAAAGGCGGTATTTTATGGCAGAGAGAATTTATAAAAGCGTTGAGGAACTGATAGGAAGAACCCCTCTTATGGAGATCCGGAATATTGAAAAAGAGGAAGGTCTGGAAGCCAGAGTCCTGGTGAAGCTGGAGTATCTGAATCCTGCAGGCAGTGTAAAGGACAGGATCGCCAGGAACATGATCCAGGACGCAGAAGAGAAAGGTCTTTTAAAACCTGGGGCTACCATTATCGAGCCTACTTCAGGAAATACAGGTATCGGACTGGCTTCTATTGCAGCTTCCAAAGGTTATCGTCTGATCCTGACTATGCCGGAGACCATGAGTGTGGAGCGGAGAAATATCCTGAAGGCTTATGGGGCGGAAATCGTTCTTACTGAGGGAGCAAGGGGAATGACAGGAGCCATTGAGAAAGCGGAAGAGCTGGCAAAGGAGATCCCAGGAAGTTTCCTGACCCGGCAGTTTGAAAATCCGGCCAACCCGGAGACCCATCGAAAGAGCACGGGTCCGGAGATCTGGGAAGATACGGAGGGGAAAGTGGATATTCTGGTTGCCGGCGTGGGAACCGGCGGCACTATCAGCGGAACCGGAGAGTATCTGAAATCTCAGAATTCCCAGGTGAAGGTAGTCGCAGTAGAGCCATCTGATTCTCCCGTACTTTCAGGGGGCGCGGCAGGGCCTCACAAACTCCAGGGTATTGGCGCAGGATTTGTTCCAAAAGCGCTGAACACCCAGATCTATGACGAGATCCTCACTCTGGGCAGTGAAGAATCTTTTGCCGCTGCAAAGCTTCTGGCACACAAGGAAGGCATTCTGGTAGGAATTTCCTCAGGAGCAGCTCTCCACGGAGCCATCGAGTTGGCAAAGAGACCGGAAAACAAAGGAAAGACAATCGTGGTGATCCTGCCGGACAGCGGGGACAGATATTATTCCACACCGCTTTTTGAGGGATAAGATGAAGATTTCAACAAAAGGACGTTATGCTCTCCGTATGATGCTGGATATAGCGGTCCACGATACGGGAGAGCCTGTAAGGATCCGGGATATAGCGGCCAGGCAGGAGATTTCTGTGAAATATCTGGAACAGATCGTCTCTGTGCTGGCCAGAGCCGGATATGTAAAAAGCATTCGGGGGCCTCAGGGAGGATATCGCCTTACCAGAAAGCCCGGGGAATATCCTCTGGGGGATATCCTGAGGCTGACAGAAGGCAGCCTTGCCCCGGTGGAATGTCTGGAAGGAGAGGTAAATACCTGCCCAAGGGCGGCCGACTGTATTACACTTTTATTCTGGAAAAAGCTGGATGCAGCCATTCGTGAAGTGACAGAAGGCTATACGCTGGAGGACCTTGTGAACTGGAGCAGTCAGGCCGGAGATAATTATGTTATTTGAATAAATAAGAATAAAAAAAGAAGCAGAGGTATAGGAGGAAAGCCTGTATCATCTGCTTCTTTTTGTGCGATACGCCTGACAGATATCTGCCTGCGGTCTCGCGGCGGATAGGGAAGAGGCTTCGCTATCCGATGGGCGGGATCCCGCCGATACGCCTGAATATCTTTGGGATCCGCCTCTGGCTAAGACTGGACAGCGGACTGTCCAGCTTCTGCGGCAGCGACCAAATAGGCATGCCTGAATGTCTATTTGACCCACCGCCCGCAAAAATAAAGAAAAATGTGATATATGTAATCGGAAAATGACGGGGTATCATTTCCCTGATTACCGGATTTTCATGGGATACTGATTATCGAAGCAGGCCTTGCAGATGGGAAGGTCTCCCACCATGGACTGTAGATCTTCGATCTTCATGTATCCCAGGGAATCTGCTCCGATCATGGAACAGATCTCTTCTGTGGTATGAGAAGAGGCGATCAGCTGTTTATTTGAAGGGATGTCCGTGCCGAAATAGCAGGGATATAAAAATGGGGGCGAACTGATGCGTACATGGACGCTTACAGCCCCTGCCTTTTTCAGCATATGGATCAGGTTTGCGATAGTTGTACCCCGGACGATAGAATCGTCTACTAATACGATACGCTTTCCTTTTACCACAGATTCTAAAACACTGAGCTTAAGGCGGACACTGTTTTCCCGCTCTTTTTGAGTAGGTTTGATAAAAGTCCTGCCTACATAGCTGTTTTTATAGAAAGCAAGGCCGAAGGGGATTCCTGAGGCTTCAGAGAAGCCTTTTGCCGCGGGAATACCGGAATCCGGCACGCCGCAGACCAGATCCGCCTCTGCCGGATAGGATTTTGCCAGAGCGGCGCCTCCCCGGATACGGGCGTCATAGATATTGATATTATCCATGGTGCTGTCCAGCCTTGCGAAATAAATATATTCAAAGATACAGTGAGCTTTCTTTTCCTGACAAAGAGTATAGTCAGAAGAAATCCCCTGTTCTGTAATGGTGATGATCTCACCGGGACGGATATCCCGGACGAACTCGGCTCCTACGCTTTGCAGAGCGCAGCTTTCAGAAGCCAGGATATAGGCGTTGTCTCTTTTTCCAAGGCACAGAGGCTTCAGTCCCAGAGGATCCCGGACGCCAATAAGCTTTCTGGGGCTGGCGATGACCAGACCGTAGGCTCCCCGGATCATGCCGGCTGTTTTCAGGATAGCTTCCTCCACGCTTTTGGAATTGATACGTTCTCTTGCGATACAGTAAGCGATCACCTCTGAATCAGTAGTAGTATGAAAGAGAGCGCCGTTTTTCTCCAGATGATCCCGCAGCTCCTGGGCGTTTACCAGGTTTCCGTTGTGGGCCAGAGCCAGAGTTCCTTTGACATAATTCAGCACCAAAGGCTGGGCGTTGGCCAGAGTGGTGGCTCCTGTGGTGGAGTACCGCACATGTCCGATCCCCAGATTGCCATGGAGGCTGTGGAGGTTATCTTCTTTAAATACCTCGCTGACCAGTCCCATGCCTTTGTGGGAATCAATGTTTCCCTTCGGTCCTTTGGTGTCGCTTACGGCAATGCCGCAGGACTCCTGCCCTCTGTGCTGGAGGGCGGAGAGTCCGTAGTAAATGGAAGGCGCTACGTCGTTTCCGGAAAAATCATAGATACCGAAAACACCGCAGGCTTCCTTGATCTCATATTGTGCATCCAGTTCCATTTGGAATGTTCTCCTTTATACGGAGAAGAGGAGAGCGTCATATGTAGGATATGGAAGCTCCTCATCCGGTATTTTAGCTTCAGCTTCGTCAGCAGCCGCCCGCAGTTCATCCATAGTAGCAAGAACTGTCTTATGGCAGTAATCCGCAGATTCCTGCATAGAGCCTTTCTTGTCGATCTCCTGGATCTCTTCATCTAAAGTGGTCAGAGTGGAGGAAATCTTTTCGTAGGCGTCTCCCAGAGAAGCAACCAGACTCTCAGCGGAAGCAGTAGGTACAGAAGGCGCCAGTGCTTTCATTGCCAGAGCATTGTCAGATACAGAAGCCGCATAGCTGCTTACTGCAGGAAGGAAGTCTTTTGTGAGCATTTCCTTCATGGTCTTTGCTTCAATGCCGATGGTCTTTACATAGTTCTCAAGAAGGATCTCATAACGGGAGAAGATCTCTTCTTTTGTAAAGATGTGGTGTTTTGTGAAAAGCTCCACATTCTTGTCAGCGATAAACTGAGGCAGACAGTCAGGAGTAGATTCCAGGTTGTATAATCCTCTCTTTTTAGCTTCTTCTACCCATTCTTCTGTGTAGCCGTTTCCGTTGAAGATAACTTTTTTATGCTTTTTGATAGCACGTTTGATCAGTTCATGTACTGCATGCTCCATATCTTCCGGCGCAGTTCCTTCCAGTTCTTTTGCGAACTGAGAAAGTGCTTCAGCAACTGCTGTGTTCAGGATAATATTTGGTGTTGCCACAGAAGCAGAAGAGCCAAGCATACGGAATTCAAATTTGTTTCCGGTAAAGGCGAAAGGTGAAGTACGGTTTCTGTCTGTGTTGTCTTTCATAAAATGAGGAAGCACATGAGCGCCGGTTTCCAGCTGTACACTCTGATGTTCGTTAAAGTAAGTATCTTCCTCAATGGATTTCAGGACTGCTGTCAGCTCGTCGCCAAGGAAAATAGATACGATAGCCGGCGGAGCTTCGTTGCCGCCCAGTCTGTGGTCGTTTCCGGCGCTGGCTGCAGATACACGCATCAGATCTGCATATTCGTCAACAGCTTTGATAACAGCCATCAGGAATACCAGGAACTGGATATTCTGGTCAGGAGTTTTACCAGGGTCTAACAGGTTTTCTCCTGTGTTTGTGGAAATAGACCAGTTGTTGTGCTTGCCGCTTCCGTTGATCCCTTCAAATGGTTTTTCACTGAGCAGGCAGGCAAGACCGTGCTTGTCTGCTACTTTCTTCATGATCTCCATGGTCAGCTGGTTGTGGTCAACTGCCACATTGGCGGTATCAAAGATAGGCGCCAGCTCATGCTGAGAAGGAGCTACTTCGTTGTGTTTTGTCTTTGCGGGGATTCCCAGCTTCCAAAGCTCTTCATCCAGGTCGTGCATATAAGCGGCAACTCTTGGCTTCAGAGCGCCGAAGTAATGATCTTCCATTTCCTGTCCTCTTGGCGCGGAGGCTCCCATTAAGGTTCTGCCGCAGAGTACCAGGTCACGGCGCTGTTTATATAATTCTTTATCTACAAGGAAATATTCCTGCTCTGGTCCGATAGTTGTGGAAACATGAGTTACGGATGTGTTGCCCAGGATGTGCAGGATCTTTACTGCTTCATTGCTCAGAGCTTCCATGGAGCGGAGCAGAGGAGTTTTCTTATCCAGCGCTTCTCCGCCGTAGGAACAGAATGCTGTAGGAATATACAGAGTTCCGTCTTTAATGAAGGCGGGGGAGGTAGGATCCCATGCGGTGTATCCTCTGGCTTCAAAGGTAGCTCTCAGTCCTCCTGAAGGGAAACTGGAAGCGTCCGGCTCACCTTTTACCAGTTCTTTTCCGGAAAAATCCATGATCACTTCTCCGTTTGAAGTAGGAGAAATGAAGCTGTCGTGTTTCTCAGCAGTAAACCCTGTCATAGGCTGGAACCAATGTGTGAAATGGGTGGCTCCGTTTTCTACAGCCCATTCTTTCATAGCCACTGCTACGGAGTTTGCAACCTCCAGCTCCAGATGTGTGCCGTTCTCAATAGTTTTTTTCAGAGCTTTGTAAACATCTTTGGGAAGTTTGTTTCTCATGACTTTGTCATTGAATACCAAGCTTCCATATAAAGCAGGAATATCTTTTTTCATAGTGTGCTCCTTTCCTTTACAAATCCCCCCTCAGGAGGATCTGATTTCCTATAGAAATAGAAAAAGCGCCCTGGATATCTCTATCCAAAGCGCCTTTGCTTTACGTTCTGTAGTATATACTCAAAAAAACAAAATTGTCAATCCCTTTTTTAAAAAAAATCGATTTTGTATGAACCCGGCAGATCCGGCAAAAATAATATATGATGATACCAGGGTCAAATAGACAAAACTCCCACGCAAGCTTGCTTGTGAGAGGAGTTTTGTCTACTTGACCCACCCAAAACATGAGAAAGTAGCCATTTTTCGCAGAAAAATGAGCGGATTTCGAATGTTTTGAGGCTTGTGAGAGTGCGTAAGCACGAAGCAAGCCGGTATCATAGAGGTATCATAGAGGTCAAATTCTATTTGAACTCTATGATACCAGGATCAAAAGGTCTGTGCACATATGAGCGCGCTCATAAGCAGGGGCTTCTGATCCCAACCTCAATATATAATAAGGCAGGAAAGGAGTTATCAATATATGGAAGAAATGAAGATATGTCTGAAAAAACCTGATGATGTAAAAGAATTTGTCCGGGCCGCCAGAAAATGTGAGTTTGACGTGGACCTGGCTTATAACAGCGCTGTGGTAGACGGAAAATCTATATTAGGAGTCTTCGCCCTGGGGCTTGAGAAACCTCTCGTGGTAAGCTGTCACGGAGAAAACCGGGAGTTTCAGCAGAGTATTCAGAAATTTCAGTTATAAAAAAATTTTAAAACAGGGATTTACAAATCGGAAAAAATCGGTTATAGTAAAGGGCAGTTATGAATAATTTATGACGAAGGCGTCAGAATTTCTATAGAGGAGATTCTGACGCCTTTTTGTGTGATACGCCGGTGGGGCAACCGCTGTGCTTGCACCAGCGGGCATCCGACGGGCAACGGTCATTAAGCGGCAATGCCACGAGATGAGCGGGGTATCGCAGCGGATAGGGAGGGGCTCTTCCCCATCCGATCACTACAGTAGGAGGAAAATGTGATGGTAAAATATGTATTTGTTACCGGAGGAGTGGTTTCAGGTCTTGGGAAAGGAATCACAGCCGCTTCCCTGGGAAGACTGTTAAAAGCAAGAGGGTACCAGGTGACCATGCAGAAATTCGACCCTTACATTAATATGGATCCCGGTACCATGAACCCTATCCAGCATGGAGAAGTTTTTGTTACCGACGATGGCACAGAGACAGACCTGGATCTGGGACATTACGAAAGATTTATTGATGAAAGCCTGGATAAAAATTCAAATGTGACTACAGGAAAGATTTACTGGACAGTGCTTCAGAAGGAACGTCACGGGGATTATGGCGGCGGCACGGTACAGGTTATCCCTCACATTACCAATGAGATTAAAAGCCGGTTCTACAGAGGCAAGACGCCTGATGAAGACCGGATCGCTATTATAGAAGTAGGAGGAACCGCCGGAGATATTGAAAGCCAGCCTTTCCTGGAAGCAATCCGTCAGTTCCAGCATGATGTGGGAAAAGAAAACGCAGTACTCATTCATGTGACTTTGGTACCATATCTGAAAGCTTCCGGGGAGCTGAAGACCAAACCTACCCAGGCCAGCGTAAAAGAACTTCAGAGCATGGGTCTGTGGCCGGATGTTCTGGTATGCCGTTCAGAATACCGTCTGTCTGATGAACTGAAAGACAAGATCGCGCTGTTTTGTAATGTGCCTTCTGATCATGTGCTGCAGAACCTGGACGTGGAATATCTTTACGAGGCGCCGCTGGCTATGGAAAAAGAACAGCTGGCCCAGGTGGTCTGTGAATGTCTCCACCTTCCATGTCCGGAACCGGATCTTACAGACTGGACGGCTATGGTGGAGAACCTGAGAAATCCGCAGTCTGAGACAGAGATCGCCATTGTAGGAAAATATATCCAGCTCCATGACGCCTACTTAAGTGTGGTAGAAGCTTTGAAACACGGCGGGATCGCCAGCCGTGTAAATGTAAATATCCGCTGGGTGGATTCTGAAGAGATCGAGCGTCAGGGCTGCGAACCTCTTTTAAAAGGCGTAGACGGGATCCTGATCCCCGGAGGTTTCGGCCACAGGGGAACAGAAGGAAAGATCCAGGCAGTGAAATACGCCAGAGAAAATAAGATCCCGTTCCTGGGGATCTGTCTGGGTATGCAGATGGCGATCGTAGAATTTGCCAGAGATGTGGCAGGATTTAAAGACGCTAACAGCGCGGAACTCAATCCTGATACCATGCATCCGGTTATCTATCTTATGCCGGAACAAAACGGCGTGGAAAATATCGGAGGAACCCTTAGGCTGGGAGCTTACCCATGTGTGCTGAAAGAGGGAACAAAAGCATATGAATTATATGGCGCAAAAGAGATCTCCGAACGCCACAGACACCGTTATGAGGTAAACAACGACTACCGCTCCGCTCTGGAAGAACATGGAATGACCATGGCAGGTCTTTCTCCTGACGGACGGATCGTGGAAATGATAGAACTAAAGGATCACCCCTTCTTTATTGGAACCCAGGGGCATCCGGAATTGAAATCCAGACCAAACCGGGCGCATCCGCTGTTTCGAGGTTTTGTAAAAGCGGCAGATGCGTATGGAAAAGAGAAAAGAAACGGATAGGGAGGAAAATGTGATGAGAGAACAGCAACAGGGACTGTACAGCCCCGCCTTTGAGCACGACAACTGTGGTATCGGCGCAGTGGTAAACAGCAAAGGGATCAAGAGCCACCTGACAGTGGAGAGAGCCCTTCATATTGTGGAAAATCTGGAACACAGAGCTGGAAAAGACGCAGAGGGAAAAACCGGAGACGGTGTGGGAATCCTTCTTCAGATTTCTCATAAATTCTTTTCCAAGGTCTGTAAAAAGATCGGGATCGAACTGGGAGGAGAAAGAGAATACGGCATTGCCCAGCTGTTTTTCCCTCAGGACGAGCTGAAAAGAAATCAGGCCAAGAAGATGTTTGAGATCATCGTGGAAAAAGAGGGACTGGAACTTTTAGGCTTCCGTGAGGTTCCTGTATATCCGGATGTTCTGGGACATAAGGCAAAAGAGTGTATGCCTCATATCATGCAGGCTTTTATTAAAAAACCGGAAAATGTGGAAAAGGGATTGGATTTTGATCGGAAGCTGTATATTGCCCGCAGAGTTTTCGAGCAGAGCAACGAAAATACCTATGTAGTTTCCATGTCCAGCCGCACCATTGTATACAAAGGTATGTTCCTGGTAGGACAGCTGCGTACTTTCTTCGCAGATCTTCAGGATAAAGACTATGAATCTGCCATCGCTACCGTCCATTCCAGATTCAGCACGAACACAAATCCGAGCTGGGAGAGAGCTCATCCCAACCGTTTCATCGTACATAACGGTGAGATCAATACCATCCGGGGAAACGCCGATAAAATGCAGGCCAGAGAAGAAAACATGGAGTCTCCTCACTTAAAAGATCAGCTTCACAAGATCCTTCCGGTGGTAAACCGTCAGGGATCTGACTCTGCCATGCTGGACAATACTCTGGAATTCCTGGTAATGAGCGGTATGGATCTGCCTTTGGCAGTGATGATCACTATTCCGGAACCCTGGTCCAACAATCAGACCCTTTCTCAGGAGATCCGTGACTTCTATCAGTATTACGCCACTATGATGGAGCCCTGGGACGGCCCGGCTTCTATTGTATTTTCGGACGGCGATCTGCTGGGCGCTGTACTGGACAGAAACGGCCTTCGTCCTTCCAGATATTATGTAATGAAAAACGGAGATGTGATCCTGGCTTCCGAGGTGGGAGTTCTCCCTGTACCGGAAGAGGAGATCGTTCTGAAGGAAAGACTTCATCCGGGAAAAATGCTCCTGGTAGATACAGTAAAAGGCAAGATCTTAAGCGATGCGGAGATCAAGGAGACGTATGCCAACGCTCAGCCTTACGGAGAGTGGCTGGACAGCAACCTGATCCAGTTAAAAGATCTGAAGATTCCTAACTTGCGGGTGGAAGAATATACTCCTGAACAGAGAAGAAGACTTCAGAAAGCTTTTGGCTATACTTACGAAGAATACAGAAAATCTATCTATGAAATGGCTTTAAAGGGCAGCGAAGGCATCGCGGCCATGGGTGTGGATACTCCTCTTGCCGTACTTTCCAAGAAGAA
>DWUY01000214.1 GCA_019120515.1 Candidatus Blautia avicola
GAAGATCAAAGAGATCGCCAGAGACTTCCATCTGACCACCATTATTGTTACCCATGACCCGGAGGAAGCCCTTACTTTATCAGATAAGGTCCTGATCGTAAACCAGGGACATATTTCCCAGTACGGAGCTCCGGAAGAGATCATTACAGCTCCGTCCAATAACTTCGTAAAGGAATTTATCCTGAATCAGCTGGAGATCAAGAGAAACAATATTTTCGCCCTGTTTCACCAGGACCTGACCAGAAATGCACAGGCGGTATAAAAAGATGATTAGAAAAGAAAGAGAAATCAAAATAATCTATATCCTGGTCCTTGTTATATTTGCAGCCTTTCTTGCCATCCCCATTATAAGACTCCTGCTGGAGTCCTTCCTGGGAGAGGCGGGAGCAGGGATTGGCAATTATGTGGAAGTCCTCACGGGCCGGGGGTTTCTAAAGGCTCTGGGAAACAGTGTGGCGGTATCGGTTTCCAGCGCTTTGATCGCTACGATCCTGGCTTTTTTTATGGCTTATAGTATACAGTATACAAATTTGCCGGGAAAATTTAAGACCATGATCCGCACCCTGGCGGTCCTTCCCCTGTTGCTTCCCACCATTACTTATGGATTCGCCATTATTTATTCCTTTGGAAAACAGGGGCTACTGACCAGGATTTTCGGAAGACAGCTCTTTGATATCTATGGATTTCACGGATTGCTTTTCGGCTATGTGATCTATACCCTTCCCATATCCTTTATGCTGATCCTGAATACCATGGGATTCATTGACAAAAAGTTTATGATCGTTTCCAGAGTTATGGGAGACAGACCGGTGCAGACCTTCTGGCAGACCATTATCCGTCCTCTTCTGGGAACCCTGGCTGCCTCTATGGTACAGTGCTTTTTCCTCTGCTTTACAGATTACGGTATTCCGGCTTCTGTAGGAGGAGAGTATGAGGTAGTGGCTACAGTGCTCTATAACGAAATGCTGGGAAGTATCCCCAATTTTAACCGGGGCGCGGTAGTGGCAATGATGATGCTGATCCCCTCCGTGGTGAGCATTGTCCTGCTGAAATACCTGGAGAGGTATAACGTAAGATACACCAGGATCTCCCGGATCGAGATGAAGAAAAATCCTGTAAGAGACGGGATCTGCGGTATAGGATCTGCTTTTATCCTGCTGTGTATCCTGGCGGTCTTCGCGGTGATCTTTGTAGTGCCTCTGGTAAAAGAGTGGCCTTACCAGACCAGTTTTACTCTGGAGCATGTTCAAGCGGTACTAAAGGACCAGAGCCTTTTCGGTGTGTATGAGAATTCTATTTTTGTAGCTTTCTTTACGGCTGTTCTGGGTCTGCTGATCACCTACGGCGCGGCCCTGGCTACAGCCAGAAGCGGCTTAAACGGAAAGCTGAAAGGGGTTATTGACGCCATCGCCTTAGTGACGAACACCATTCCGGGAATGGTTATCGGTATTGCCTTTATGTTTATCTTTTCAGGCACGGCTTTGCAGAATACATTCCTTCTTATCATCTTGTGCAACGTGGTACATTTCTTTTCCACCCCTTATCTGATGATGAGAAACTCTCTGTCTAAGCTAAACAGTTCCTGGGAGACTACAGCGTCCTTAATGGGAGATACCTGGATCAAAACCATTGTCCGGATCGTTACGCCGAATATGACCTCCACTATTTTAGAGGTTTTCAGCTATTACTTTGTAAACGCTATGGTAACCGTCAGCGCCGTGATCTTTATCGCAGGAGCAAGGACCATGGTCATCACCACCAAGATCAAGGAAATTCAGTATTACACGAAATTTAATGAAGTCTTTGTACTGTCCCTGTTTATTCTGGGAACGAACCTGATCGTGAAAGGGATACTGGGATGTTTGATAAGAAGAAAAGAAGGAAAAAAGGAGAAATAACACATGAAAGCAAAAAAAGTATCAGTGATCCTTATGACAGCGGCGATTTTGGCAGGAACTCTTTCTATGGCCGGCTGCGGCGCCGGCGGCGGTTCCGGCTCTTCCGGAGAGGAAGTGGTTATCTATTCCAACGCTGACGACGAGGCGGTAGAAGCCATGAAAAAGACTTTAGACGAAAACGGCTATGAGGGGAAATATCATTTTCAGACTTTCGGAACCTCTGAGCTGGGAGGAAAAGTCATGGCAGAGGGAACCAATATTGAGGCGGATATGCTTACTTTAAGCACTTTTTATATTGACGCGGCCCAGGAGGACCAGCATATGTTCCAGCCCCTGGATTTTGACTATACCCTTCTCAATGCTGCGGATCAGAAGGACTACTGCGCGCCCATCACTTCCCAGGAGGGTACGATTATCGTAAATACCGAGGTTATGAAAGAAAACAACCTGGACATGCCTGCTTCCTTAAAGGATCTGACTAAGCCGGAATATAAAGACCTGATCTCTGTAACGGATATTAAAAGTTCTTCCACCGCATGGCTGCTGATCCAGGCCCTTGTCAGCGAATACGGAGATGACGGAGCGAAAGAAGTTCTCTCCGGTATCTATGAAAATGCAGGTCCCCATATTGAATCTTCCGGCTCCGCCCCGTTAAAGAAAGTCCGGGCAGGAGAAGTAGCCGCAGGGTTCGGCCTTCGCCAGCAGGCGGTGGCAGATAAAGAAGAGGGACTTCCGGTAGACTTTGTAGATCCTACAGAAGGAAACTTTTCCCTGATAGAATCTGTAGCTGTTGTGGATAAAGGAGAAGACACCAACCTTCTGGCCCAGGAGATGGCAGAATGTATTATTACCAAAGGAAGAACTGAACTTCAGAAGTATTATCCAAACGCCATCTATGAAGGGGAAACTACCGATGAAGCCAACAGTTCTGCTTATCCAAAGACCTTCCCGGAACCTCTTACTTTAGACCTTCTGGAGAAACATCAGGAACTGTCTGAAAGCTGCAAATAAGAAAATGTGATAAAAGGAGAATAGAAAAATGGCAAATTATAAACTGCTTACACCGGGTCCTCTGACCACAACAGACACGGTAAAAAAAGAAATGCTTTTTGACCACTGCACCTGGGATGATGATTATAAAAAGATCACCCTTTCCATAAGAGAGAAGCTGCTG
>DWUY01000215.1 GCA_019120515.1 Candidatus Blautia avicola
AGGAATCCATATGTATGCGGTTCAGGGACCAAGGGCAAAAGAACTTGTGAATCAATTAGTAAATGATCCGATAGATGAACTGAAGTTTTTCTCCTTTGCCCAAAATCAAATAGATGATCTTCCTGTTATGATCAATCGTGCAGGATTCACCGGAGAAAAAATAGGTTATGAGATTTATGTGGCAGCAGACAAGGCAGATGAACTTGAAGAAAAACTTCATAAAGCAGGGGATCCCATGAACGCCCGGGAAGTAACAGAATTTCAGGTAATGGCATGGACACTTCCTACGGAAGCCGGATTTTATTATATGAGAGACCTTCGCCACACCAATCCTTTTGAAGTAGGACTGGAAAAGGGGATTGACTGGGAAAAAGAATTCATCGGAAAAGAAGCTCTTTTAAATATCAAGGAGAATGGTCCTTCCCGGGAAATGGTAGGTTTTACAGTATCAGAACCAGATGCATATATCCAAAGCAGACATCTGGGAGGCGCAGGTTCCGCCGTATTAAAAGGCGGAGAAGAAGTAGGACGTGTAGTAAAATTTGTCTATGGTTTTGTAAAAGATACAAATATCGGTTATATTATGGCAAAAGCAGGAGCTTTAAGGGAAGGTGACGTTGTGCAGATCCATGGATATGACGCAGTGATCACAGATAAAAATTTTCTGTAAAAAATGGAGGAGATATAGTATGAGACTGGAAAATAAAGTAGTTGTTGTAACTGGGGCGTCTTCCGGAATGGGGAAGGCTATCGCGGAACTGTTTGTAAAGGAAGGAGCAAAGGTAGTTGCAGTAGCCAGAAGACAGGAAAGACTGGAAGCCCTTGCAGAATCTTTAAAGGATATGCCTGGTGAATTTGCCTATTTTGTCGGAGATGTAACAGATCCGAAACAGGATGACGATATGATCGATTTTGCAGTTGAAAAGTTCGGACATCTGGATGTTTTGGTAAATAACGCAGGAATTATGGATGATATGAGCCCGGTAGGGGATTTGACTAATGAGATGCTTGACCGAGTGATGAAGGTAAATACTTATGGACCTATTTATGCTATGAGAAAAGCTGTAAATGTTTTTCTGAAACAGGAAAAGGGCGGAAATATCATTAATGTAACTTCTGTAGGTGCCGACCACAATACTGCCGGAGCGGCCTATGCGGCGTCAAAGGCAGCGGTGGCAGCTGTCTGTAAAAATGTGACTTTCCAGTATATGGAAAAGAATATACGCTGTAATGCGATTTCTCCAGGAGGAATTTCTACAGAAATTTCCAATTCTATGGGAATCCCTAATATGACAGGTTTTGGAAATGTAAAGAAACTGCTGGGTATGGCCCCCAAGCCTGGAGATGCGGAGGAGATTGCCAATGCGGCGCTTTATCTGGCAAGTGACGAATCGAAATATGTAAACGGAGCGGTAATTGTGGTAGACGGAGGATGGACTTGCCTGTAAATATTCATCAAACTTTCATTAAGAATCAAAGGCTGTCGTAATTTACGGCGGCCTTTTTCAATTATATCGTATTTTTTGAATCATTCTGGAAAAAGTAAGTAAAAAGCAAAAATGGAGCAGCAACCTATGAAACAGACCTTATTTGTCATACAGGAATTGGTTTCCAGAGAAATGAAGCGGAAATACAGCCGGTCTAAACTGGGGATTTTATGGAGTATTCTCAATCCCTTATTGTCCATGACAGTCCTTTCTCTGGTATTTTCTACCATGTTCCGGAAATCTATTGAAAATTATCCGGTATATTATCTTACAGGCTTTCTTATCTGGAATTTTTTTACCACAGCCACCAACACTGCCATGACTTCTCTGGCAGACAATCAGGCCCTTCTTCTCCAGGTGCGCCTTCCCAGAGAGATCTTTCCTTTTTCCAGAGTCTGTACCGCCTTTGTGAATTTTCTTTATTCCCTGGCAGCTTATGTGGTGATCCTGGCTGTGTTCCGGATCTCGCTGGGAATTTCTGCCTTTTTCTTTCCTCTGGTCATGATCCTGCTGTTTTTCTTTTCTCTGGGAGCCGGGTATATCCTGGCGGTGCTCTATGTGTTTTTCGGAGATATCCGCCATCTTTATTCCGTGTTTCTCACCCTGCTTATGTATCTTTCCGCGCTTTTTTATCCCCTGGAACTGTTGCCGGAAGGAATGCAGGCTTTTATCCGGCAAAATCCCATCTATCAGTTTATTTATGCCGCCAGATCCTGTGTTATGTACCGGGAGATTCCCTCCGCCGGTTTGTGGGTGAAAATGATCCTTTGGAGCCTTTTGTTCTATCTGGCAGGAATATATATTTTCCGAAAAGCAAAAACTAAAGTCACATTGAAACTTTAATATTCCAGGAGGAAGCATATGGAAAAGGGCAGACCGGTGATCTCTGTAAAAAATGTCAGTATGGAATTCCAGGTACCGCTGGAGGGAAGCTCCAGTCTGAAAGAATATCTTATTAAGGTCTTTACTGGAAAAAACTCCAGCCGTACCTTAAAGGCGCTGAAAAATATCCGGCTGGAAGTTTATGAAGGAGAGATCCTGGGGATCATAGGCACCAACGGCTCCGGAAAAAGTACTTTGCTGAAGATCATTTCAGGAGCCCTCACTCCCACCAGAGGCAGAGTGGAAACAGAAGAAGAAAATATTCAGCTCCTGACCTTAGGCACCGGGTTTGACCGGGAACTGACTGCCAGAGAGAATGTTTTCCTAAACGGAGCCCTTCTTGGCTACAGCCGGAGTTTTCTGAAAGAGAAATATCCGGACATTGTCCGTTTTGCAGAGCTGGAAGGTTTTATGGAGCAGAAAATAAAGAACTTCTCTTCCGGCATGGTATCCAGACTGGGGTTTGCAGTGGCCGCCGCCTGGGAAGATCCGGGGATCCTGATCCTGGATGAGGTACTCAGTGTAGGAGATGTGTTTTTTAAAGAGAAAAGTACCGCCAGGATCCGGGAGCTGATGAAAAAGGGCAGGGCGGTGCTGATTGTTTCTCATTCTACAGACACGATCCTGAGAAACTGCACCCGGGCTTTGTGGATCGAGAAGGGGGTCCAGAAACTTACCGGCAGTCCCAAGGAAGTCTGTCAGGCCTATCTGGACTATGGAAGAAAACGGGGTGTGGATGGATGAAGATCAGGATTTACAAGCTTCTGGTAAACCGGGTGCCGGCAATCCGGAGAAAATACCAGGAAGCCAGAAAAGAAGCTGTTTCCAAAAGAGACCGGGTTCTCCTTTTGGGAAAACTCCTTCTCTGGAATCTGGAATATTATCTCCTGGGCGGCAGGACCGGAGGAGAGGAACATTCCTTTCCGGAAAAGAAAAAGCTTCTTTTCCAGGAATCAGGAAGCTTTACCGGTATGTCCGGGGAGACTCTTTTTGAACAACTTTCCGGCTATGATGTGATCTCTTTTGACGTCTTTGACACCCTGCTGCTCCGGCCTTTTTCCGCTCCCACAGACCTGTTCTACCTGATGGGTATAGAATTTCATTACCCGGATTTTCCTGTGCTCAGGATACTGGCCGAAGATCAGGCCCGGCAGAAAAAGCAAAAAGCAGAGGGGACCGGAGAAGTCACTTTAAAAGAAATCTGGGAATGTCTGGAGCCCCTTACCGGAATCCCGGCGGCGGCGGGAACCGCTATGGAAATGTCCATGGAAGAGAAATACTGTCTGGAAAATCCCTATTTCCTGCTTCTGGTGAAAGCCCTGAAAAAAGAAGGGAAAGTGTTGCTGGCGGTCAGCGACATGTATCTGGACAGGGCCTTTATCCAAAGACTGCTGGAAAAATATTATGGGCCGGTCTTTGACTGGATCCTGGTTTCCGGGGAAGAAGGCTGTTCCAAAGGGGAAGGGAGTCTTTATAAAAAGGTCCGGGATATCGGAGCCAAGCTGCTGACAGCAAGGGGGGAACTTTCCGGAGAATCCTGTTCTATCGCCCATGTAGGGGATAATCCCCATTCGGATATCCTCATGGCCCGGAAAAATAAGATAGAACCTTTCTTATATCCCAATCCCCAGGAAGCCGGAAATCCCTGGCGGCCTTTTGAAATGTCTGGGATCACCGGAGGGATTTACCGGGGACTGGTAAATCTCCGTTTCCATACAGGCGTCCGGAGATATTCTGTTTTCTATGAGCTGGGCTATATCTACGGAGGGCTGGCGGCTCTGGGCTTCTGCCAGTTCATCCATCGGAGAGTCCGGGAGCTGGGTATCCCTCAGGTGTGCTTTCTGGCCCGGGACGGGGATATCCTGAAACAGGTTTACGACCGGCTCTATCCCGGCTCCCCGACCTGCTACCTGCTCTGGTCCAGAAATGTCTCGGCCAGGCTTTCGGCAGAACGTTTTCCTTTTGACTTTTTTCAGCGTTTTCTCTTTCAGAAGATCAACCAGAGATATACGATGGAAAGTATTTTTGCAAGTATGAAACTTACAGATCTGACAGAGGAAGCCTGCCAGGCCCTGGACTGTGGTAAGGAAAGCATATTGACAGAGAAAAGAGCTGTGGGCTGCCGGGATTTCCTTCTGGGACAGTGGGAGAGAGTGACAGGGGCTTATAAAGAGGAGCAGGATCTGGCAGGCGCATATCTGAGAGAACTGCTGTCTCTTATTTCGGATAAATCCCGGGCAATCCAGCCGGAAGAGCCCTGGCCGGGGAACGCACAGAGCCAAGAGGGCCCGGAAAAGATCGCTCTGGTAGACATTGGCTGGGCCGGCAGCGGACCTTTGGGAGTAGAATATCTTCTTCATAAAACTTTAGGTCCTTCCTGGCAGATCCATACTTTTCTGGCAGGAAGCAGCGGCGCCGCCAGTCCGGACCGGGACGGCTCCCAGGGATTTTTCTTTGAAAACCGTATGGAGAGCTATTTTTTCTCTCAGTTCCACAACCGGGATCTGTGGAAGTTCCATGATCTGCATAAAAAGCACAATCTGTATCTGGAACTTTTGTTTACCTCTCCTTCTCCCAGCTTCCTGGGGTTTGAAAAGACGGCCCAGGGAGAGAGGAACCTTCTTTTTGCTCCCAGGGAAAAGCATGAAGAAGAAATCCGCCAGATCCAGAAGGGAATCCTGGACTTTGTGGCAGACTATCAGAAATACTTCGGAGATTTTACAGCAAAAGGCTGGGGAGAGATCTCCGGAAGAGACGCCTATGCGCCTTTGCTCCTCCTTTTAGGAGATACCGTCTTTCAGAGAAAGCTGGAAAAGGCATTCCTGTGGGATATCCGGGAAAACGTTGAATAATCCGTAAAAGGCAGGTATGAAGAAATGAGAAAAGGACACAATATTTTAAAAGCAGTCAGTTTTATCTCCAGGCTTCTGCTGCTCTTTCTTTATTTCTGTGCTGCCGTTCAGGTGATGGCAGGCATATGGGAAGAAAGGTTTCTGGCCATCACTCTTCTATATGTGGGGGTACTGGAAATCTTTCAGGCCCTGCTGGAAGCCGGGAATGTGAGCCAGAGAAGGATCCTGGATCTGGTATATGGTCAATTTTTTGCCGCGGCCGGTACCAATCTTCTTTTTGGGACTCTGTTGTGGACGATCTCCGTCCAGAGCGGGGGAACCCTTTTCTGGGAATTTTTTCTTCTTACCCTGCTGGAAGCCTTTACCGGGATCCTCTGGGCAGCCTTTTCCTTCACTCTTTACCTGAGAAAACAGACCTGGAAACAGGCACTTTATGTTTACGGGCAGCAGGAAGACTGGCAGCTGCGGGTAAAAGAAACCAACAGCAGAAACGGTTATTTCCGGATCGCAAAGGCAGTTTCCTGGGAAAAGGGACTGTCCTATATTGAAAAGATCCTGCCGGAATATCAGGCTCTGTTTCTGGGACAGATCCCGGATCAGGAGCGGAACGTCCTTTTAAAGCTGGGGATCCGAAAAGAGAGGGAATGCTATATCCTGCCAAAGATCGCAGATATCTACCTGCAGAATTCCAGAGTGATCCGTCTTCACGACAAGGTCCTTTTCCGAAGCGGAAGAGGATATCTCACCAAAGAACAGGAGCTGGTCAAGCGGATCGAGGATATCCTTCTGTCTCTTTTCTTTCTGATACCTGCCCTGCCCCTTATGGGGCTTATCAGCCTTTGTATCAAACTGGAAGACGGCGGTCCGGTATTTTACCGGCAGGAAAGAGTGACCAGATACGGAAGATCCTTTTCTATGCTGAAATTCCGCAGTATGGTCCCGGACGCAGAAAAAGACGGCCCCCGGCTGGCTTCCAGAAATGACAGCAGGATCACCAGAACGGGAAGGATCCTGCGGAATCTTCATCTGGACGAGCTGCCCCAGCTTTTTAATGTGTTGTCCGGAGAAATGTCCATAGTAGGACCCCGGCCGGAAAGACGGGAATTCATTGAGACTTATTCGAAGATCCTTCCGGAATTTCAGGAGCGGCTCCGGGTAAAGGGAGGTCTTACAGGCTATGCGCAGATTTACGGGAAGTACAGCACCGGGCCTGAGGATAAGATCAAATATGACCTTATTTACATTTACAATTATTCCCTGCGCATGGATATCCGTCTGCTGTTCCTTACTATCCGTATCTTTTTTCAGAAGGAAAATGCCCAGGGAGTGGACGAATCCGAATCGTAACTGCCCAGCCTGCCGCATACAGCTCCATGGCTGGTCTGTTTCAGCAAATTCATAAAGGAGATCATGTGTTATGGAAAACATCAGATTACTGGACTGTACCCTCCGGGACGGAGGATATATCAACCAATGGGATTTTGGAGAAAAGACGATAAAGAGTATCATCTCCCGGCTGATAGAGGCGGGGACCGATATTATTGAGGTGGGATTTCTGAGAAACTGCACCTGGGAGAAAGACAAAACCTTATTTTCATCCATAAAGGATATAAAAAAGATCCTGCCCAAAAATCCAGGCAGTACCCAGTTCGGGGCCATGATCCTCCATGACCGGTATGATATCGAAAAACTGGAACCCTGTGACGGGACCATCCCCATTATCCGGGTGACCTTCCATGATTATGACATGGGAGAAGGGCTGGCTTTCTGCGCAAAGGTAAAGGCAAAAGGCTATCAGCTTTTCGTAAACCCCATTAATATTATGGGGTATTCAGACCAGCAGCTCCTCCAGCTTCTGGACAGGGTAAATCATCTTCATCCCTATGGTTTTTCCATTGTAGATACTTTTGGTTCTATGACCGGCAGGGAACTGACCAGGATTTATTCTCTTTGTGAAAATAACCTGGCAAAAGATATTGTTCTGGGCCTTCACTTACACGAGAATATGGCCCAGTCCTATTCCCTGGCCCAGTCCTTCCTAAAGATCCGGGAACAGGGAAGGCAATGCGTTCTGGACGCTTCTTTAAACGGCATGGGCCGAGTGCCGGGAAATCTATGTATAGAGCTGATCATGGACTATCTGAACCGGCATTTTGGAAAATCCTATGATCTGGATCCGGTGCTGGACGCCATCGAAGAATCCATTTCACCAATCAAGAAACAAGAACCCTGGGGATATATGGCAGAGTACTTTCTTTCTGCGAAATTTAACCTACACCGGAATTACGCAGAATATCTCCTTACGAAAGGGTCCCTTTCTTCCCGGGACATGCACCGGATCCTGCAGATGATCCCGAAGGAGAAGAAAAGCGCCTATGACCGGGAGTATATCGAAGATTTATATCAGCAGTATGAAATATCCGGAGGAAATGTAAATGACAGCAGATTTTATTGATTGGAAGAAAATCCGGTATCTGATCCTGGATGTAGACGGGACTATGACCGACGGAGGGGTTTATCTGGACAGCCAGGGAAATGAACTAAAAAAATTTTCTATCAAAGACGGTGCAGGGATCCTCCTGGCCAGGCAGGGAGGGATCCAGGTTATGATCCTAACCGGAAGAGAAAGCCTCTGTGTGACACAAAGAGCCCGGGAGCTGCAGATCCCCTATGTATTTCAGAATGTAAAAAAGAAAAAAGAGTTTCTCCGGGAGTTTTTCCGGGAACGGCAGGTAAGCCGGGAGGAGGCCGCCTATATAGGAGACGACCTGAACGATCTGGGCGCTATGGGCCTTGCCGGGATTACCGCCTGCCCCCGGGACGCCGCAGAAGAAGTGAAAAAATCCTGCACGCTGATTTTGGAAAGCCGGGGCGGAGAAGGGGCAGTAAGAGAATTTGCAGAACTGCTCCTGGAAAAACAGGGAATCCTTGGCCAATGTAAAGAAGCCCTCTGGGGGCAGGAGGCGGGTATCCAATGAAAGACTGGTTCTATGAAAAATTTGTAAGAAAAAATCCAAGGGTGCGGAAAGCCTATGAAACTTATGTCCAGGCGCATCTGGAAGAACACTGCAAAAAACGTTTCAAACACTGGCTGGTGCTTCTGGCACTGTCCTGGAAATACCGGAAAAGCCAGATCAGCCGTCTCCATACCCTGACCCTAGTAAAGCAAAAAGACAGCAGGGCAAAGATCCGTATGGAATGGATCCCGGGGGCCTGCTGCTATAACCTCTATGTATCCCGGGACGGCGTAGACTACCGTTTCCTGGAAAAGACCAGACGCCATGTTTATACGGCAGAACATCTGAAACAGGAGCAGATGTATTTCTTTAAATATAAGGTATCTATGGACGGCAGCAGATACAGCGACTTTTCAGAGGTCCTTACTGTATCCACAGTGGCAAATGAACAGCTTTTCTTTATGAAGAAGCTGTCCCAGGCAGGAGAAATGTTTTTCTCTTCCCCGGAAAGGTCCCGGGAAAAGGGAAAAGGAGTCAAAATTTCAAAAGGCGGCCGGAATCTCCAGGGAAGTTTTCCGGCAGAAGGCCAGGCCAGTATCCTCTGGACCCCGGTGCCGGGAGCTCTCCATTATAATCTCTATCGTTCAGAAGAAGGAGGCGCCTATCGATTTCTGACACAGACCCGGGAAAGTTCTTACCTGGACAGGGAGATCAAAAGCGGGACTTCCTATGTTTATCTGCTGAAATACACGGAAAACGGAAAAAAATACCGGGAATTTCCAAGAACCTTACAGCTGAAAGCTCCAGGAGAAAAATTCACAAAGAAAAACAGCGGACGTCTCTTTGAAAAAGGCCCGGAATCCCAGGCTTCCAACCGGGTTTCCGCCATGAATCTCGCAAAAGGCCTGATGTCCTATGATGTGATCTCCTTTGATGTTTTCGATACCCTGCTGTTCCGGCCTTTTTCCGCTCCTTCGGATCTTTTTATGCTGGTGGGAGAGCGGCTGGATATTATGGATTTTACCCAGATCCGGCTTCAGGCGGAAGAGGAAGCCAGACAGAAGAACCGGCTTCTCCGCGGGAACCGGGAAGTGACTCTTCTGGATATTTATCAGCTGGTAGCCCAGGAGACAGGGATCGATCCCCAGAAAGGTGCAAATCTGGAATTCTCTCTGGAATGTGAACTCTGCTGGGCCAACCCCTATATGCTGGAAGTTTTTCATCTTCTGGCAGCCCAGGGCAAGACTCTGGTGGCTCTGTCCGATATGTACCTTACCAAGGAACTTCTCACCCGGCTCCTGTCTTTAAAAGGCTATGAGGATTTTGACCAGGTTATGGTTTCCTGTGATTACAACTGTTCCAAAAGAGACGGGGGCTTGTTTGATTTTCTGAAAGAACGATACTCCGGCAGGATCGTCCATATCGGAGATAACCGGATCTCAGATATAGAAAAAGCAGAGGAGAAAGGCCTGGATACCAGGTTCTATCAGAATGTAAATGAAGCAGGAAATGTTTTCCGGGCAAAGGATATGTCCCGCCTGGCAGGTTCTGCCTACCGGGGGATCGTCAATGCGAAGCTCCACAGCGGTTATCAGCAGTACAGTCCCTATTATGAAGTAGGTTTTGTCTATACGGGGATTTATGTTATGGGATTCTGTCAGTGGATCTACCGCTATGTGCAGGAACACAAGATAGAGAAGATCCTGTTTCTGGCACGGGAAGGGGACCTTTATCAGAAAATCTTTCACACCATGTATCCGGATATCCCTGCAGAATATGTCCTTTGGTCCAGGATCGGAGTGGTAAAAACTATCGTGGAGAAAAACCGGCACCCATACCTGCTCCAAATCGTCCATCACAAGGCCAACGCTTTGTATAAATCCAAAATAGGAACGCTTCTTGACCGCACCGGCATCGGAGACATGAAAAAGTATCTGCCGGATTACCGGGTAAAAGCAGAGGAGTTTCTCACGCCGGAAAATGAAAAAATCCTCCGCCAGCTTCTCATTGAACACTGGGAAGAAGTCTGCGGATGTTACCGCCAAGATCAGGAGCTGATCCGCCGGTATCTCACCAGGAAAACAGGAGGAGCAAAATCTGTGGCTGTGGTGGACGTAGGATGGTCCGGAAACAACGTTCTTCAGGTGAAATATCTTCTGGAACAGGTATATGGCCTGGACTGTCAGGCCCACTGTCTCCTGGCTGCGGCCAGAAATGTAAATGATACCTATATGGCAGCCATGACCCAGAAAGAAGAAGTAAAGACCTACATTTTTTCCAATATGCAGAATAAAGGGCTCCACGACGCCCATCAGGAGGAAAATCGCCGGCTGAATTCCTTCTTCTTTGAGATTCTGACCCAGTCCTGCACTCCGACCTTCCTGGGCTTTGACAAGGATGGAAGATTTCTATATGACATACCTGAGGTGGAAAATTATGAGAAA
>DWUY01000216.1 GCA_019120515.1 Candidatus Blautia avicola
TATTGGAAATTAAATGGAATATTCCCGATATGAATAAAGAATATGGGAAAGACATGATATAAAATTTTCTATGTAATTATTTAGTGTTTATAATGATAAGTCAAGCTAAAATTTGCTGAAAAAGTCTGCCTCATTCAGCCGACATTCTTTTTATAGCTGAATAAGACAGACTTTTGATCATCTATGCTCAGATTTCTGACTTCCAGGATCCTCCGGGTCATAAAAATCTTTGACCATGGCCTCCTGGCCGTTGATATTAATATTTTCCATATGGCAGAAACACCACCGGCCTGATTCCGGAGAATACTTTACCATCACCGGGATCCAGCTGTTCTTTACTTTAAAATAAATATACTGACCTGAAGCAAGATCGATTTTTCTATGTTCTGTATGACTGTCTAAAGAAATTTTGTTTTCCCTATGATTAATATGTAATACTCCCATCATAATGATCACTTCCCTGTAAAGAAAATATAAAATACTGAGGGTATCGTAGTTTCAGAACAGTTCAGAGATAATATATGGACTTATTCTTCTGTGGAACTGGAATTATTGGAATCCAGGTCGTAGGAGCTGGAGTTTTCAGAGTCCAGATCATAAGAATCACGGCTGTTCTCTGAAGAATCCAGAGAAGTGTCTGAACTGTCGGCAGCAGGGCTGCCGGTAACCGTTTCGGAACTGTCTGTATCAGATGCCTCTGCGCTATCAGTACCGGAAGGATCCGAATTTTCAGAATCTGAATGGTAAGTGCTGGAAGAATCCGAGTTTTCAGAGCCGGAAGAATCGGAGTCTGTACTGGAACTGTAGCTGGAAGAATCCGAGCTGCTGTCTTCCTCATTATTACTGCAGGCTGCAAGGGCGCCTGCAGCTAACATCGTAACACAAGCAAATGCCAGTAATTTTCCGTATTTTTTTGCTTTCATAGAAATCTGCTCCTTTCACATTACTGTAAAAACTTGGTTTCCCTGTTACTGCCACTCAGTTTAAGAGAAATCTGTGTTTTTTCTGTGACAATGTTATGAGGATTCCGTGTAAATTCTGTGAAAAGAAAGCAGATCTGAGAAAATTACAGTTGGATCACAACAGCTTGATAGCCTTTTAAATGTACTGCAGTTTTTTCTTCGTTTAGATCCAGATCCTGGCAATTATTCAGCAGGATATTTTTGCAGGCGGAAGGAAGGACTGCAGTCTGAGGATCTTTCTGAAAATTACCGATCACCAGCAGATCTTTCTCTCCTTTTCGGTGATAAGCCATCAGATTATGCTGAGATTCCAGATAAGGAACCACAGCGCCGTATACCAGAGTTTCCTTATAATCCGGATCTTTTCTAAGAGCGATCAGTTTCTTGTAGAAAGAAAGTACAGAATCCGGATTCTTTTCCTGGGACTCCACATTAATAGAGGTATAATTAGGATTTACCATCAGCCATGGAGTGCCTTCAGTAAATCCGGCGTTCTTTCCGCTGGTCCACTGAACCGGTGTTCTGGCATTATCTCTGCTGTAGATGGAGATCACCTTTAAAGCTTCTTCCGGAGTAAGCCCTGCGTCCAGACTTACCTGATACTGGTCTAAAGCACTGATGTCATCTACCTGGTCAAGAGGAACAACACCCAGATTTTCCATACCGATCTCCTGCCCCTGATAGATAAAAGGAAGACCTCTCATCAGGAAATACATGGCAGCCAGAAGCTTCTTGCTGGCATCACAGACCTCGCCTTCCGGGATATAATAGCTGACACCTCTTGGCTCATCGTGATTTTCAATAATATTTGAGTAGAAACCGATATCGCCCATTTCCTCCTGGGATCTGAAAAAACATTTTTTATAGTCGTCAGGAGAAGGCTTTTTGCAGGCGTACCAGCCCTTGTCACTTTTTCCAAAAGAAGTAGTGGAAAAATCGAAGATGGAAGAGAAGTACCCCTTATCTCCTACAAAGTCAGAAAGTTCTCCCTCTTTGAGGTTGAAGACCTCTCCTACAGAAAAGGCGTCATGGGGACCAAAGGTCCGGGCCTGCATTTCTCCTAAAAACTCTCCGATACCCTGGGCCTCTGCCAGCATAAGGGAAATATCGGAAAGACCGTCTTCTCTGTCGGAAGGATAGTCCTTGTAAGGAAGCGCCTTTTTTATATTGATGATCGCGTCCACCCGGAAGCCGCCCAGACCTTTGTCCAGCCACCAGTTGATGTTTTTGTAGACTTCTTCCCGGACTGCCGGGTTTTCCCAGTTCAGATCCGGCTGCTTTTTATGGAAAACATGCATATACTGCTTGTCAGGGTGTCCCGGGAGAGGTTCCCATACGGGGCCGCCGAAATAGCTTCTCCAGTTGCAGGGAAGCTCTCCTTCTTTCCGGTCTTCGATATAGAAAAAATTGCCGTATTCCCCATTGGGATCTGCACAGGCTTTTTCAAACCATTGGTGTTCGTCAGAGCAGTGGTTTACCACCAGGTCCATCAGAATATACATCTGACGTTTATCTGCCTCTCTGATCAGTTGATCCATATCTTCCATAGTACCGAAAGCAGGGTCGATATTATAATAATCGGAAATGTCATACCCCTGGTCTGCAAAGGGGGAAGGATAGATAGGGGAGATCCACAGGATATCCACGCCTAAATCTTTCAGGTAGTCTAATTTGCTGATGATCCCCTGGAGATCACCAATACCGTCTCCGTTAGAATCGTAAAAACTTTTCGGGTAAATCTGATAGGCTACTTTGTCATGCCACCATTTTTTTTCCATTGTTGTGTAACCTCCGTTGTATTCATTCTGCCGGGAACTTAAGTTCCCTGTTCTGGTAACCCATTATAATGTGAGAAGCACTGGAGGTCTTGCAAATATTTGATTAAAAACTACGAAATTATGACTTTTTCGGTGAAAAATGTTTTCGGTACTGGAGGGGCGTGAAGCCGGTGTGCTTTTTGAATTCCCGGAGAAAATTCCCAAGATTATTAAAACCGCAGTCCAGACAGATGTCCATGATGGCTTCATCAGTGGTCTGAAGAAGGATGATGGCCTGTTTGATCCGGTATTCGTTGATGTAGGTTACCGGGGATTTCCCGAGTATTTTCTTGAAAAAACGGCAGAAATACTGTTCATTCATATTGGCGTTTTCCGCCAGGTCCCGTATGTAAATTTTATCCTGGTAATGATTCCGTATAAATTCCAGAGAAGATTTTATGATCCGGACACGGTAGTCGTCTGTTTTTTCAGGATGGGTCAGCAGGGAAAAAGAGGAAAGAGTTCCCAGGATCTTCAGAAGTCCTGCCCGGATAAAAAGCTGAGAGGCCACGTCTTCGGTGACGGTTTCATATTCCCCGGAAAGAAAAAAGCCTGTCTGATGAAAGACGTTTAGGATATCCAGATATTCCTTTTTTATCCTGGAAAATGCCGGATGTGTGATGTCCAGAAAACGGGGAAGCAGGATCTCTCCTTTGGTAAGAGGCTGGAGAAGCTGGGTCTGGGCCAGATCGTAGTGCTCAAAATTTAAGATACAGGGATGAAATACAACGGCGGATTCGATAGCCGGGGTATAAGCTTCTACAGAATGGATCTCCCCCGGATTGACAAAGAAAAAACATTCCTGATCAATAGAAAAGCTTTCCATATTAATGGTTACCTTAAAACGGCCTTTCATGAAATAGAGGATCTCAATCTCATCGTGCCAGTGATGTTTCACACCGTTCCAGGGAGCGTCATCAAATATTTCGTACAGTCCGCAGGGAAATACAGAGGTCCCATGGTCTTTCTGCTCTTTTAATTTAGAAGTCTGGTCCATAATATGCTCCTTTTTGGAAGCCGCTGAATTAAACATATGTCAGGGATATTTAAACATTCACGTGAATTTGTTTAATGCCACGGTCTCAAATTTATAGGATAAAGATATCATAGATGATCTGCGGGAACAAGAAAAAACGGCATAGTCTTGACAAAGTATATATTGAGGACTATACTTATATTAATAAGAAATAATTGACGCGGGGTGGAGCAGTCTGGAAGCTCGTTGGGCTCATAACCCAAAGGTCGTAGGTTCAAATCCTACTCCCGCTATTTCAGAAAAGCCAGTGACTGGAAATGGTCATTGGCTTCTTTTTTTACAGAGATTTGGGTGTAGTTCCTGAAAAAATATGTTAAAATGGGTTAAAAAGGGAGAGGGAGAGTGAGCTATGAAGAATACCTGTAGTCTTTGCGGCGGCAAACTGAAGGACGGTATCTGTACAGAGTGCGGTATGAATAACCAAAAGTCTGATGAAATGTATCGGGATCGTCTGAACCGGTCTAAATATGACCATACTTCTATGGAGTCTCTGAGTCATGTCCATACAGAACAGGGGGTAAAACAATATCAACGGCCGCCTCTGAATGAGAATAGAAGCACGGGGACGAAAAAAACAGAAAATCCCAGGCAGAAAGCGGGGACAGCCACCAAAAACGGAGCCAGAGCCCAGGCTTTTACCAAGCAGGCCGGTTCCAGACGCTATCAGAGTACAGACTTTAAAAATATAAAGAATCTTTCTTCCGCGTCAGGAGGAAGAAAAAGCCAGTCTTCTAAGACCATGGTCCTGGTGGCTGTTATGATCCTGGTGATCATACTGGCGATGGCAGGTTTGTCTGTGTTTAGCTCTGTCCGGGAGAACGTGGGCGGAGGAGGAACCGCGGTCAGCTATAATTATGACTATAACAATATACAGGAAGCGCTTCCGGCTACGGGAGAACACTGGGACAGCCAGCTTGAGGCAGGAATGTATATGGTAGGGACTGATATACCGGAAGGGGAATATACGGTGACTGGTCCAGAGGGAAGCAGCTTTGAAGTCCATGACAATACCCATTCGATCTACAGACGGGAAGATTTCGGAATAGAAGAATATGAGATTGAACGGGCAGACGGGATCCCTTTGTTTACCGGGGCGCTGGTCTGTGTGGACGGGATGAATCCGGTGTCTTTTGTATCCGAGAATGCCCAGACCCAGGATCTGGAGAACCGGACACCTAATCCGGTTACGGAGACGGTAGAGGTCAACGGCACTATGACGGCAGGAACAGATTTTCCGGCAGGAACCTATGACATTGAGGCAGTAGGAGAAGACTTTGGATATATTACATATGAGGTTCCTTATGAAGATCCATACAGCGAGGGAGAGCAGTCCTATTATTCCTTTGGCGTTATGATGGAGAAGAATCCTACGTCAGAGTATCCGGCATATTGCTCTGTGTATAAAAATGTGGTCCTTCCAGAGGGGGCAGTTGTGGATACCGAAGGTTATCTATGCCGGCTGGTACCCAGCAACGGTGTCGTTTCGGAGGATTATGACGGATTTTATAACAACTTGTATTAAGACAGGAGCAGAACATGGGCAGAGGTAAGAAAACAAGGAGAACAGCAGGAGATATTTTGCGGTATATCATATTGATCATTGCCGTCTGCGTATTTGTATTTTCGGCTGTACAATTAGGGAGGATATTCCTGGAATACCGGGCGGGGACCCAGGAATACGACCGTATCCGGGAGTATGTCAAAGAAGATCCTCAGCAGGAGACAGAGGAGTCCCTGGAGGGCCAGGCCGTGGATCGTCCGGTGCCGCCGGAGGTAGACTGGGAGAGCCTGAAAGCCATCAATCCGGATATCATTGCATGGCTGCAGATCGAAGGGACACAGATCAGTTATCCGGTGATGAAAGGAACGGATAACGATTACTATCTCCACCACACTTTTGAAAAAAATTATAACTCGGCAGGATCCATATTTATCGAGTATACAAACAGCAGTGATTTTCAGGACTGCAATACTATTATTTATGGACACAATATGAGAAACGGTTCTATGTTCGGACTGCTCAGAAAGTATTTCCAGAGCCAGGATTCTCTGCCGGGACGGTATGTATGGATCTGCACGCCGGAGAAAAATTACCGGTATGAGATCTTTTCCAGTCATGTGGTAGATGCGGCAGGAGAGGTATATACGTTGTTTTCCGCTCCTGATCAGCAGTTTCAGCAGTATCTGGACAGTATGAAGGCCCAGTCTCTGGTGGACTTTGGCGTGGATGTGACCAAAGAGGATAAGATCATTACTCTTTCTACCTGTACCGGGAATGACGCCACCCGTTTTGTAGTCCAGGCAAAAAGAGAGGGAGAATATTAAGAGTTTGAAGATAGGAAAGATCAGGAGGGACAGCTATGAAGAAAGATCCTGTGGAAGAACTGCAGAAAATTATTTCCGAGAGCAGCAATATTGTTTTTTTTGGAGGAGCCGGAGTTTCTACGGAAAGCGGGATACCGGATTTCCGCAGTGTGGACGGTCTGTACCATCAGCAGTGGGATTATCCTCCGGAGGTGATCTTAAGCCACAGCTTTTTTATGAAAAATCCGGAGGAATTTTACCGTTTCTACCGGGCCAAGATGCTTTGTGAGGCCCAGCCGAATCCGGCCCATAAAAAGCTGGCGGCTCTGGAAAAAACAGGAAAGCTGAAGGCTGTGATCACCCAGAATATCGATAACCTTCATCAGATGGCGGGAAGTAAAAAAGTTCTGGAACTTCATGGCAGTGTTTACAGGAACCACTGTATGAAATGCGGCGCTTTTTATGATGTGGAGTATATAAAAAGCACCCAGGGCGTGCCCAGGTGTCCCAAATGCGGGGGGATCATCAAGCCGGATGTAGTCCTCTATGAGGAATCCCTGGATTCCCAGGTGCTCCAGGAATCTGTCAGGGTGATATCCCAGGCAGAGGTCATGATCATCGGAGGCACATCTCTTTCCGTTTATCCGGCAGCCTCTCTTATTGACTATTTCAGAGGCAGTCATCTGGTAGTGATAAACAGAGACCCCACACCCCGGGACAGTATGGCGCAGATAGTGATCAGCCAGCCCATCGGAGAAGTATTTGCACAGATACAGGAGTGATAAAAAAAGTTATGAAGTTTGATTACGAAGTAGGAGACATCGTCAGATTAAAAAAGCAGCATCCCTGCGGAAGCAGTGAATGGGAGATCCTGAGAGTGGGAGCGGATTTCAGATTGAAATGTACCGGCTGCGGCCATCAGATCATGATCGCCAGAAAAGCCGTGGAAAAAAGTACCAAAGAATTGAAAAAAAAGGCTTGAATATCTCCGGGTCTTATGTTAAAATAAGCAACCGTGATATATTATTTCAGGATAGAAAAGTGTTTCCCGACACTTTCTGCAATCCTTGTTCCCTGAAGATGTCAGGGGGCCAAAAGACCAAAAGGAGGTACAACAAGCATGAACAAATACGAATTAGCATTAGTTGTTAATGCAAAGCTGGAAGATGAAGCTCGTGCGGAAGTAGTAGAAAAAGCAAAAGGCTATATCACCCGCTACAACGGAAATGTTACAGAAGTTGAAGAATGGGGTAAGAAGAGATTAGCTTACGAGATCCAGAAAATGCGCGAGGGATATTACTACTTCATCCAGTTTGAGGCTGACGCAACAGCACCTGCTGAAATCGAGCGTCATGTCCGCATTATGGATAATGTGTTAAGATATTTAGTTGTGAAAAAAGAAGCGTAATCCGCAGACCGCATATCAGAATCCATTTAAAATTACTGATTCTGAATAACGTATGTTTGAGTATTATATGAGGTGATTATATGAATAAGGTAATTTTAATGGGTCGTTTGACAAGAGATCCTGAGGTGAGATATTCCGCAGGAGAAAATGCAACTGCAGTTGCAAGATACACACTGGCTGTCGATCGTCGTTTTAAGAGAGACGGCGATGCTACGGCTGATTTTATCGGCTGTGTGGCATTTGGCAGGCAGGCGGAGTTTGCAGAGAAATATTTCCGTCAGGGAATCAAGATCCTGGTGACAGGACGGATCCAGACCGGAAGCTATACTAACCGGGACGGCAACAAAGTCTATACTACAGATGTAGTAGTGGAGGAACAGGAATTTGCTGAAAGCAAGGCTGTAAGCGACAGCCATGTAGGACGGGGATCAATAGGAGCGGCCGCACCTTCAGAGGCACCTTCTCCCAGCGCCGCGTCAGCAGATGGATTTATGAATATTCCGGACGGAATTGACGAGGAGCTGCCCTTCAGCTAAAAGGACGGCAGATATTGATAGGAGGTAAAGACCATGGCTTACGAAAAAGGTAACAGACCAGATTCTCCAATGAAGAGAAGAGGAGGACGCAGAAGAAAAAAAGTTTGTGTATTCTGCGGACAGGAAAACAACGAGATCAGCTATAAAGATGCAAATAAATTAAAAAGATACGTTTCTGAGAGAGGAAAAATCCTTCCCAGAAGGATCACAGGAAACTGTGCAAAGCATCAGAGAGCTTTAACAGTAGAGATCAAAAGAGCAAGACATATGGCGATCATGCCTTATGTACAGGACTAATACAAGTGAGCGCACTGCCTAGGCGGTGCGCTTTCTTTTTTTGTGCGATACGCCCGCAGTACGGCCGGAAGGAATTTTCTCCTATCCGAGCTGCATGGATTTTTGCGTCAAGGATATTTTCTATGGAGGGCCTGTATAGAAAATTAGTTGTACTGCTATTAAAATAATGGTATAATATATCAGAATATCTATTAATGGAGGACTGTTAAAAGGCATTTTAATATGCAGGCAGGTGAAGTTATGGACGGAAAAATAAGAATTAAAGGCCAACTGAAATTTTATATGCAGTGGCCCCTGATACTGACGATTTTGCTGGTGATCATGGACATTCTGGTATTCACTGTCAATAGAAGAGCCGGAGCTTTAGTGAGCATTTTTATAGCGGCTTATATTTTGATCGTGGTTTTTCTGTATTTTCACAGCAGAGCAGTCATTATGAACGAACTGATCTCCTTTGCCACACAATACGGGCAGGTGCAGAAGACTCTGCTGAAGGAATTCATCGTACCATATGCGCTGCTGGACTACAATGGAAAGATCCTGTGGATGAATGATGCTTTTGCGGCTCTATCCGGGAAGAACCGGAGATATCGGAAGTCAGTGACGAACCTTTTTCCTGAGCTGACGAAGGACAAGCTGCCCAGGGAGAATGAAGCGGAAGTGACTTTTCAGTATGAGGAAAAGGATTATCGGGCCGTGATGCGTCCCATACCTATCCAGAGGCTTCTGGAAGAGTCCGGTCTGATAGAGACAGAAGGACATAATGATCTGACAGCGCTGTATCTTTTTGATGAGACGGAATTGAATCAGTATATCCGGCAGAAAGAAGACGAGAAGCTGGTGACAGGACTGCTGTATCTGGATAACTACGAGGAAGCTCTCAATAGCGTAGAGGAAGTAAGAAGATCTCTTCTGGTGGCCTTGATCGAGAGAAAGCTGAATAAGTATTTCGGAGAGGTAGACGGACTGATCAAGAAGCTGGAGAAAGACAAATTTATTCTTGTTATGCGCCAGCGTTCTCTGGAGGAACTGAAGAAAAAACGTTTTAACATCCTGGAGGATGTAAAGACGGTCAATATCGGGAATGATATGGCGGTAACTATCAGTATCGGCATTGGGATCAATGCTCCCAGTTATTCCCAGAATTATGAGTATGCCCGTATTGCTATTGATCTGGCGCTTGGCCGCGGCGGCGATCAGGTAGTGATCAAGGACCGTGACCAGATGACTTATTTTGGCGGAAAGTCTCAGCAGATGGGCAAGAGTACCCGTGTGAAAGCCCGTGTAAAGGCCCATGCCCTCAGAGAGTTTATGGTAAGCAAAGATAAAGTTGTAGTTATGGGCCATAAGATACCGGATGTGGATTCTATCGGCGCCGGCATCGGTATTTACCGGGCAGCTAAATCTCTGAACAAAAAGACCCATATTGTGGTGAATAATCCGACCATGTCTGTCAGACCGATTATCCAGAGTTTTAAAGACAATCCGGACTATGATGAAAATATGTTTATCAACAGCGACGAGGCCAGAGATATTGTAGATGATAATACTGTAGTGGTAGTAGTGGATACGAATAAGCCCAGCTATACAGAGTGCGAGGATCTGCTCTACATGAGCAAGACGATCGTGGTCCTTGACCATCACAGACAGGGCAGTGAAGTGATACAGAATGCGGTGCTTTCTTATATTGAGCCCTATGCGTCTTCTGCCTGTGAGATGGTGGCGGAGATCCTTCAGTATTTCTCTGATGATATCCGTATCTACAATATTGAAGCGGACGCATTGTATTCGGGAATTATTATTGATACCAATAATTTTACTTCCAAGACTGGTGTGCGGACCTTTGAGGCGGCGGCCTTCCTGAGAAGATGCGGGGCGGATGTGACCAGAGTGAGGAAGATGTTCCGGGACGATATCCAGTCATACCGTGCCAAAGCGGAAGCGATCCGTCATGTGGAAACCTACAAAGGCTGTTTTGCTATAGCAGTCTGCCCGGCGGAAGGTGTGGATAGTCCTACCGTAGTGGCTTCCCAGGCCGCCAATGAGCTGCTGAATATTGACAGTATCAAAGCAACCTTTGTTCTGACCGACTATCAGAATAAGATCTATATCAGTGCAAGAGCTATTGATGAGGTAAATGTCCAGTTGATCATGGAACGCCTGGGCGGCGGCGGACATATCAATATGGCAGGCGCCCAGCTTCCGGGCGCTACTGTAGAGGAAGCTGTTTCAAAGCTTAAGATCACAATTGACCAGATGATTAATGAAGGAGACATAGTAATATGAAAGTAATTTTGCTGGAAGATGTAAAAGCGCAGGGAAAAAAAGGAGATATTGTAAATGTAAGTGACGGCTATGCCAGAAACATGCTGTTTCCAAAGAAACTGGCGGTAGAGGCTACGCCTAAGAATATTAATGACCTGAAACTCCAGAAAGCCCATGAAGAAAAAGTAGCCAAAGAAAATCTGGAGGCTGCCAGAGCTTTTAAGGCAGAACTGGAGACAAAAGAAGTAACAGTAAGCATTAAAGTAGGAGAGAACGGCAGGACCTTCGGCTCCGTGTCTTCCAAGGAAATCTCAGAAGCTGCAAAGGCACAGCTTGGGTATGATATTGACAAGAAAAAAATGCAGTTGTCTTCTCCGATCAAGGAACTTGGAACTACTATGGTGCCTGTAAAACTCCATCCTCAGGTAACTGCACAGTTAAAAGTAGTTGTCAGAGAAGCTTAGGAGAAGGGAGTTTCTTCAATGGAAGAAGCATTAATGAAAAGGGTCATGCCCCACAGCCAGGAGGCAGAACAGTCGGTCATCGGCGCCATGATCATGAGCAGAGACGCCATTGTGGAAGCTTCGGAGATCATTACAGGCGCTGACTTCTATCAGCAGCAGTATGGAGCTGTGTTTGAGGCTATGGTAGAGCTTCATGACGAAGGAAAGGCGGTAGATCTGGTAACTCTTCAGGAACGTCTGAGAGAGAAAAATCTTCCTCCGGAGATTTCTGATATGGAGTTTGTGAAGGATATCCTTTCCTCTGTGATCACGTCCGCAAATGTGAAATACTATGCGGAGATCGTGGCAGAGAAATCCATGCTGAGAAAGCTGATCAAAACTACGGAGGAGATCAGCAATGCCTGCTATCTGGGACAGGAAAAGACCCAGGATATCCTGGAGGTCACGGAGAAAAAGATCTTCGATCTGATCCAGAACCGGGGGACAGGAGATTATGTCCCTATCCGCCAGGTAGTACTGAACGCCATTGAGAAGATCGAAAAGGCTTCCAGAAATCAGGGAAGCGTTACAGGGATCCCTACAGGCTTTATTGATCTGGACTATAAGACTTCCGGATTTCAGCCCTCGGATCTGATCCTGGTGGCGGCGAGACCTTCCATGGGAAAAACGGCTTTTGTCCTGAACATTGCCCAGTATATGGCCTTCCACGACAATGTGACTGTAGCGGTGTTCAGTCTGGAGATGTCCAAGGAGCAGTTGGTAAACCGTCTGCTGGCCCTGGAGTCCAAAGTGGATTCCCAGAATATCCGTACAGGAAATCTGGAGGACGAAGAGTGGGCAAAACTTATCGAAGGGGCAAATGTCATCGGCAATTCCAATCTGATCATCGATGATAAGCCGGGCATTTCCATCTCAGAGCTCCGCTCAAAATGCAGGAAATATAAAATGGAGCATAATCTGGGGATCATCTTTATCGATTATCTCCAGTTGATGACGGGAAGCGGCAGAAGCGAGTCCAGGCAGCAGGAGATCTCAGAGATCTCCCGTTCTTTAAAAGCTTTGGCCAGGGAGCTGAACGTTCCGGTGGTGGCTTTGTCACAGTTAAGCCGTGCGGTAGAGCAGCGCCCGGATCACAGGCCTATGCTTTCAGACTTAAGAGAATCCGGAGCCATTGAGCAGGATGCGGATGTGGTTATGTTTATTTACCGTGATGACTATTACAATAAAGATTCTGAGAATAAGAATATTGCGGAGATCATCATCGCGAAACAAAGAAACGGCCCTATCGGTACGGTGAATCTGGTATGGCTTCCGAATTATACAAAGTTTGTAAATATGAAAAAATAAAAGAGAGACTTTTCCTGACAGTTCATGTACGGGCATGGCTGCCGGAAAAGTCTCTCTTAAATTATGGGCAAAAGTTTTGGTATTTTTTTTGTATGCCCGGTCTGCTTTCTGGCTAAGGGTCACTCGTCATAGATGCTTACGATCTCGCCTTCCAGGATACGGTTCATGTTTTTTACCGCACAGAAGTTGCCGCACATGCTGCAGGTGTCTTCTTTTTCAGGCTTTGCCTGAGCGCGGTAGCGTCTGGCTTTTTCCGGATCGATGGACAGGCGGAACATTTCCTCCCAGTCCAGATTTTTCCTGGCAGTGCTCATCTGACGATCCCAGTCGGCTGCGCCTTTGATCCCTTTGGCAATGTCGGCGGCATGAGCGGCGATCTTGGAAGCAATGATCCCTTCTTTTACATCATCTACGTCAGGAAGTCTTAAGTGTTCTGCGGGAGTTACATAGCAAAGGAAGGAAGCTCCGTTGGCAGCCGCAATAGCTCCGCCGATAGCCGCAGTGATGTGGTCATAGCCCGGAGCAATATCTGTAACAAGGGGCCCCAGCACATAGAACGGCGCTCCCTGACAGAGGGTCTGCTGTATCTTCATGTTGGCTTCAATCTGATTTAAGGCCATATGTCCGGGACCTTCAATAATCACCTGTACGTCTTTTTCCCAGGCTCTTTTCGTCAGTTCACCCAGAGTTACCAGCTCTTCGATCTGGGAAATATCTCCGGCGTCCGCGATACAGCCTGGTCTGCAGGCGTCGCCCAGGCTCAGTGTCACATCATATTCCCGGCAGATTTCCAGGATATGGTCATAGTGCTCATAGAAAGGATTTTCCTCTCCGGTCATTTCCATCCAGGCAAAGATAATAGAGCCGCCCCGGGAAACAATATTGGTAAGGCGTTTGTTTTTCTTGAAACGGCCTGCGGTAGCTTTATTGATCCCCACATGGATAGTCATAAAGTCCACACCGTCCTTGGCGTGCATCTCTACGATGTCGATCCATTCCTGGGAAGTGATCTCTTTTAAAGGTTTGTGATAATAAACTACAGCGTCATAGATCGGCACGGTACCGATGATGGCGGGACACTGGGAGGTAAGTTTCCTCCGGAATTTCTGGGTATCTCCAAAGGAGCTGAGGTCCATAATGGATTCTGCCCCCATTTTTACTGCGTCGTTGACTTTTTCAAGTTCCATATCCAGATCTTTCCAGTCTCTGGAAGTGCCAAGATTAACATTGATCTTTGTCTTCAGCATGGAACCGATCGCGTTGGGCTCCAGGCAGGTATGAAGCTTATTGGCGGGGATCACCGCTTTGCCCTGGGCCATAAGTTTCTGGAGTTCGCTTACCTCTATCTGTTCTTTTTTTGCGGCTGCTTCCATCTGGGGGGTAATGATCCCCTGGCGGGCAGCGTCCATCTGTGTTGTGTAGCTCATAGGTTTTCCTCCCTTTAGACATGATAACAGGGAAAAGCCTGAAGCGTCTTTATGGAGAGAAAGGACTTTCGAAACCTGAGAAGGATCCTGTTTGCGGCGAGACCTTTGCGAGACTTTTTCTGTACAGGAATAAAGAGTTCTGTGAAATAAAAAATCTGTGCCTGATCAGGACACAGATATAGAAAGGTTCTATTTATGTTATGCGATATAACACTCCCTACGTTGGCATGATCCAAATCAGGTAATACAGGTCGAAGTCTTTGGCGCTTCCTCTCAGCCCTTCAGGGTTCAGGGCTCCCTGGCTGTTTTTCTTAGTTTATCACCCTGGATAGGACTTGTCAACGTTTTTTGTCGAACATATTTTCTTGCATTTCAGACGGGGTCTGCTATAATGGGTGGAGAGGAAATGTGAAAGGGGTCAGTATATGGAGGATACCATTTACTCCGTTTCTCAGGCAGTGAAACTTTTGGAAACCCAATCTCATGTGCTGCGGTACTGGGAGGACGAACTGGCATTGCCGATCAAGAGAAATGAGATGGGACACAGATACTACACCCGATGGGATATTCAGGTATTTCTGAGTATAAAGGAACTGAAGAAAAGGGGGTATTCTCTGAAGGAGATCGGAGAACTGACGCCCTTTTTTTATCCGGATCAGGTTTTGGACAAGAAGAAATCCGGGGAAAAGAAGAAAAAAACAGAAGCTGCCCCAGGGCAGGTGCGGATTCCGGAAAGGATTCCTTCAGAATTTATGGATATTATCAGCAGGCTGGTAGTACAGCGGCTGAAAGAGCAGAATTCTGAGGAGGCCCGGTACAAAAGACTGGATCAGCGGATCCGGGATTGCCAGCAGTCCAGAAGAGAGGTGGCAGCCTCGGTGGAAAAAAATCAGAGAAAGGGAAAATTGCTGCATGGGTCGATAATAAAGAAAAATAATAAAAGAAGATGAAAAGGATGCTGCCCCATTAATCAGAATCGGGAATGTATAAATATTTCTGAGATATGATGAATGGGGCAGCGCCGCCGGCTTTGGTACGGAGGATAATGGATAACCTCTCTTTGAAGGAAGTATTCATTGCCGTGCCAGGGATTAATTTTTTTGATTTAAAGAATTCCATTTTATGTATACAAAGATACTGATGATAAAATAGTATAGACCAACAATGCCCAAGGCGTTATAAAAAATATCGGCTGCAGGGTGGTTCCTGAGTAATCCGATGAATATGCTTGCAGCTCCAAGGGAGCAGGGGCAGATCAGAAATAGAAGGAAAAAGATTTTTCTCATAGTATATATCCTTTGTTTAAATAGCAAACATAAATGTATATTTTCTATCAGGTGAAAAAGAAAACAGGCTGGCATATAGGAATAAAACCATATACCAACCTGTTTTTTTAAATCTGATTAGCCTTCTACAATAGCCTCTGTAGGACATACACCAGCGCATGTTCCGCAGTCAACACATGTATCAGCATCGATCACATATTTGGAATCTCCTTCAGAAATAGCTTCTACTGGACATTCTCCTGCGCATGTTCCGCAGCTTACACATTCGTCTGTGATTACATATGCCATGTTCGTACCCTCCTTTATAATTCTGAATATGTAATTCAGTTACTACGCTTATTCTAATATATTTGTTTCCATAATACAAGTCTTAAATTTGATACAATTCACTGTGAAGGGACAGTCTTTTGGCCCATCTTAGGAAGGAACGTCTCATAAAGCGGCTCTATAGAAAATGGAGAAAAAAGGTTGAATATCCCGGAAAAAGAGATTATAATGATACAGAAAAACATTTTAAGGAGGAAAATATCCATGAAAGTAACACCAGAGATGACAATCGGTGAATTGATCCGTTTAGATGAGAATATCGTTCCAATTTTAATGAGAGCCGGCATGCACTGCATCGGCTGCCCTTCTGCTCAGGGCGAATCTCTTGCTGAGGCTGCTATGGTCCATGGGATCAATGGGGATATGTTAGTTGCACAGATCAATGATTATCTGGAGAATAAATAATCCTATCCGCCGCAGATGGAAAGATAAGTAAAAAGGCTCCGGGGAAAGTTCCCCCGGGGCCTTTTTTCCTCCGGAAAACAGACATCTTATATTTGAGCAAGTTTATTCAATGCGGCCTTCGGGATCATACAGCCGCCGTGTTCCATTAAGAATGCCTCCTTAGCAGGAGAGGAAGAATGCCCTTTTCCGTATTCGGAGAGCATATTGCAGACTTTGTTGAAATCTTCCGGAGAAGTCTCAGCCTGATGCAGGATCAAAGTGTAGGAACCGCTTTGTGTGTCCTTGTAGAGGGAGCTTTCGCCGGTGAAAAAGTTGTTTAATCCGTGGGCTGCATCGATCACTGCGTCCAGAGTCGGGAAGGTATATTCCCGCATAAGGTTGACAGAGATAGAAGGCTGGGGAGCCTGATCGGCAGAAGGCGCTTCCTGGCTCTTTTCTTTTTTCTGTTTTTCCATAGCCCTGGACTTGGCTTCGTAGATCTTACGGAAAATATCCAGGATATCATCGGCCCCTTCCAGTTCAATGCCGGTCCCATCAGAACTGCTGCCGGAACCGCCGAAAGGAGTAAATTTGGAAAACCTGGTATCCAGTTCTTCCGGGTCCTCTACTTTGGAGATTATCAAAATAATACTGTCTGCCGAAACGGGGATCGCTTCGATCATCAGCGGAATATTGTCAGCTTCAAAACCAAATTCTGTATTGGCCTGTTGCATCATATCGCGGAAAAGATCTTTTGCTTTGTCGCTGCCGTAGGCCAGTTCGCTGAGCCTGATATGTCTTTCTTCAAGATCAGATTTAGTAAGAGTACAGCGGATCTGGT
>DWUY01000217.1 GCA_019120515.1 Candidatus Blautia avicola
ATAATAATTGCAAACATAGCTGTAAACGCCGGAATTTTTATCTCCCTTAGATCCCCAGCTGCTCATTACCCACAGGCGTTCCTGCCACTTTATCTGCTCATCCACTTTCATAAAATCAAAAAATTCCGGGATACGGTCCCGCAGATTCTCGGCAAGTATTTTATTACGGCAGGTAAATACGATCTTCAGATCTTCTTTTCTGACATATAATTCCCGTATCTTGTGAAGCAGAAGCTCTGTTTTCCCCGTTCCTGCCAGTCCCTGGATAATAATTTTATCTTTATGGGGCTCGTCAAAAATAAATCTGGTCTGATCGCCGTCAAACAAAATAATTTTTTTCTTTATCTTTTCAAGAAGAGTTTCCGGATAATCAATACCTGTTCTTTCTATATCATTAATGCTACCAGTGAGTAAAGAAATCAAGAATTCCCCTTTTCTTTCTTCCTCTCTGGAATGCAGTCTATTGGCCTGCAAAAATCCTGAAGGGGGATTTGCTGAATATCGTAATAATTATAGAATGCAGTAAACGTTTTTCTCCATTGACGGGGCCTTCCCAGAACTTTCATATATTCATATCTATCTGAAAGATGCCCCAGATCATCAATCATATCTTCTGCAAAGTCATCAAAAGCCTCCTGATTACTTCCATAATTAATAAATATAAGTTTGTGTTTGGGGATCAGCAGAACGAAAGCCTTCTCATAGTTGTATTTATATTTTTTCTCTCCCAGCGGTCTATTGACAATATAAACCGGATTTATTCCATGCTTTGCATAATTTTCGAGATCATTAAAAAAGTTTTCTACAGGCTCGTAATTTTCTATATTTGTATAAAACAAACTATCGATTTTTTTATTGTTCATTTTCCTCTCCTTTTTTCTGTTTTAATGATATATCCAGATTCAGTTCCAGTCCTTCTGCTATTTTTACCATCATATCTAAGGTAGGATTATACTCTCCGCTTTCAAACCTGCTGATACTTGGTCTGGAGACCCCAATAATTCCGGCTAATTCTTCCTGGGTCAGTTTTCTGTCTTTTCGAAATTTTATATATTGTTCGATTACATTTTTTCTTGTTCTTTTTTGTTTCTCCAATAATAACAGCTGCCCGTTTTCCTCTTTACTCATAATCTCTCCTTAATATCTGCGCCTCATTAGTACTATAGTGTGATAGTAACATATGCGTTACCATCAGTCAACTTATTTATATTTCCATTGTGACATATCAGGCACAAATTTTTCCCTTATTCCAATAAAACCTTATATAAATCCCTCTTTTTCCCCATTTTTTTCTTTACAACTCTATATAAGATTGTGTAAAGTAGTATCGATATTAATTACATATTATCCAGGAGGATTTTACTTATGTCAAAACCCAAAGCTTCTATCTTTGAAATGGACGGCGTACCGGAATTCGGTCAGGCTCTTCCTCTGGCCCTGCAGCATGTAGTGGCGATGATCGTAGGCTGTGTAACTCCTTCCATTATCGTAGCAGGCGTGGCGGATCTGAATCCCGCCGACCGGGTGATCCTGATCCAGGCAGCCCTGTTTGTTTCTGCTATCAGTACCCTGCTGCAACTTTTCCCTGTGATCAAGGGAAAAAATTTCCAGCTCGGAGCAAAGCTTCCCGTGATCATGGGTATCAGCTTTGCCTATGTACCCAGTATGCAGGCCATTGCCGGACAATATGATGTGGGCACCATTTTAGGGGCTCAGATCATCGGCGGTATTGTAGCCGTCATTGTCGGTCTTACAGTGAAAAAGATCCGTATCCTGTTTCCGCCTATCGTTACGGGAACCGTGGTATTTACCATCGGCCTTTCCCTGTACCCCACAGCGGTAAATTATATGGCGGGAGGAACTTCCAGCGAAACCTACGGCTCCTGGCAGAACTGGCTGGTAGCGATTTTTACTCTGGCTGTTGTAACGGGACTGAATCACTTTGCAAAGGGCTTCTTAAAGCTGGCCTCTATTCTGATCGGCATCATCGCAGGCTATATCCTGGCTGCATGTTTTGGAATGATCGATTTTTCCGGCATCAGCTCTTCCGGTCTTTTCCAGCTTCCCCAGCCGCTGCACTTCGGCGTCAGCTTTGAGCCTTCCGCCTGTATCGCCATTGGCGTCTTATTCGCCATTAACTCTATCCAGGCCATCGGCGATCTGTCCGCCACTACTGTAGGAAGTATGGACCGGGAGCCTACCACCAAAGAGCTTCAGGGCGGAATCGTCATGTACGGAATTGAAAATATCATCGGCGCTTTATTCGGCGGTCTTCCTACCGCTACCTACAGTCAGAACGTAGGCATCGTTACTACGACTAAAGTTATCAACCGCTGTGTGCTGGGACTGGCTGCCATCGTTCTGATCATTGCCGGACTGGTACCGAAATTCTCCGCTTTGCTGACCACTATTCCCCAGTGTGTACTGGGAGGAGCAACTATCTCCGTGTTTGCCTCCATTGCCATGACCGGTATCAAGCTGGTGATGCAGCAGGAAATGAATTTCCGGAATACTTCCATCGTAGGGCTGGCTGTAGCTCTGGGAATGGGCGTAACACAGGCGCCTGCCTCTTTAGCCGCTTTCCCTGACTGGGTAACCACTATCTTCGGTTCTTCACCGGTAGTCCTGGCAACTATCGTGGCGATCCTTTTAAATGTGATCCTTCCAAAAGAAGAGAAAAAGCAGAGTACTGCCGGCAAATAACAAGGGGCGTTTTTGCCCCCTGTCTATTGTCGCATATAACAAAAAACTGTTCCGCCAAAGAGAAATCTTTCCCGGAGCTGTCCCATGAGTCATATTCTCGATTCTGATCCATGGGGCTGCTCCTGCAAGTTCATAGATTCTTTTTGGGATGGAACAGTTTTTTCTTTTCTTTATATTTAAAATCCGTTTCCTTTTTCAAATACAAAAGGTACTTGTACAAATGATGCATAAAGATATGATATCCCGGTCTTTTCCCATACAGCACAGCGCTCCCCTCATACCAGGGGCTTTCTTTTACATAGCCTGAAGAAAGGCCGCTCATCTTCCCCACCTTATTCCAGACATGGTTTCCCTTTAACTCTTCTTCCGTCATTTTTCCCGCCGCTGTCTGATCATCTGCGTCAAAGATATCATCAGAAAAAGGCAGATTTCCGAAGATCTGCGCTTCCTGAAAATCTGGTTTTCCCATAAAACGTCTTAATGCTATTTCCGTTTCCTGTCTGCTTCTGGTCAAACACGGATCCTCTATATGTTTCATGGAAGCCCCCTGGTTTCTCCCATATTCCAGCAGTATTTTTTCCAGTTCTTCCAGGAACCTTTTTCTCTCTTCATCCGCCCGGGCGTACACAGGTCTCCATTGTCCCTGCACTTTCTCATAACCTGTGGTCATACCATGGGGCGCGCTGAAAATACTCTCAAACAGACTGTTGCTGAAATATACTTTTTTTCTCAGACCTGCTTCCGGAGAAAAATAATAGCAGTGATAGTCTTCTCTTTTCACTCCCTTTGGCAGTTCATAAAGCCCCCAGTAATAGCCTGTCAGTCTCTCCTTTTTTCCCAGTATCCCCAGGGCCTGACAGATTTCTTTCTGCATAGACCCCGTCCATCCACTGTCAACCAGGGCCATAGAGACTTCCTCCGTCAGCCCTTCCTGTTCCAGATACCCCAAAAGGGAAGGCAGTCTTTTCCTGGAATTTGTTTCTACTGCTTTCAGAAAAAAAGGACAGTCTTCCAACTTTTGACGGATTCTCTTTAAATGGGGATAGGGAATAGGCTTCTTTCTTTGACCTGTCATTCCCAGCTGCTCCAGAGTGATCCTCTTTTCCTCCTCTTTGATACCGGAACGGTCAAGGATCCTGTCCAGAGTCACTTCCGTACCGCCTCTGCATATATAATCCAGGGCCGCCTCCATATCTCTGTGGTACATGGGCAGTCTGAGAGAATACCGGGAACAGCACAGATATCTGCATTCTATAGGCAGATGGAATCTTTCCACATAGATCCTGGCACAGCGGTACATCAGGTATCCGTCTCTCGCAAGAAAATAAAGCCGCCGAATCCCGTTACGCTGCGCTTTTCGTAAAATCCACAACACAAAGCCGTTTAAGGCTGGAGCCAGGATTTCTCTGGAGGTTTTATTAAAAATGTCTTCTTTTTTCATATTGAACACACCCTGCTGTTTTTCTATAGTATGTCCCAAACATGAAAATATCAGACAATAATATTATTGACTGCTGGCTGTACGGTTACATTTGATTTTCCATGAATTTAAACCGTTTTGCTATATTGACAAACAAGAAACTATCCCGGATCCAGAGCTTTATGCAAGCCAGGATCTAGGATAGTCTCTTTTTTCCGGAGATTCCTCTACATTATTTTTTCTATTTTCTTTTTTCTTCCTTCCCGGTCTCCCGGAGTCTTCCTGCTGCCAGGAGCATCAGGGCTGCCGCCCCTACTGCGCAGCCTGCCCCGATCCTTCCCGGTACAGTGACCACTCTTCCCAGAAGAGCCCCCAGCCGGGGCAGGGCCAGGGTAACCTTGCCCATATAGCGGTCATATTCTACCGGAGCCAGATCTTCCTTCTCATTGGCGTCTCCCTTTGTGATGAACTGACCGGAGACCACCTGGTTTTTCACTACCCGGTGGGTGATCACAGCGCCTGTATCCTTTCCTCCATAAAAGGCGATCACATCTCCTGCCTCTATCTGCTCAGGTTCTGTCCATTTCACATAAACAAGGCTGCCTGTAGGTATCTCAGGTTCCATACTCCCGCTGATCACTTCATAAACTTCATACCCTGCAAGGCGGGGCAGGGTCAGAGGGATACAGCACAGGAGCACTGCCGCAAGTAGAATTCCTCCTGCTGTCTCCAGGAACAGGGCGGCCGCCGGGGTCTTCCTTTTTTTATCTTTCTTCCGTCTCATTAATGCCTCTTACGGTTTTTCAGCAGAAGGAAGGTCACCACGCCGATACCAACAGCTGCCACTGCGGCTATGCCTATGAACACTGGCATATCTCCCACAGGTCTGGCATTACTCTCTTCATCCAGATCTACATTGCCGAGAGGGGTATCCTCATCATCAATGCTCTCCAGCTCCTCAGGTGCATCTTCCTCTTCTGCTTCCTCTGCGCCGTCGGCCTGAGCTTCTTCATCAGTCTGTGTATCTGCGGTACCATCTGCAGCTTCACCTTCCAGAGTATTATCTCCAGCCGCTCCTGTTCCGGCTGCAGTTCCAGTGTTTGTTCCTGTTCCAGCTGCGGCTCCGGTATCTGTTCCGGTTCCTGTTCCTGTTCCAGTTGTAGTTCCTGTGCCTCCGGCAGTTCCTGCTGTTCCGGTCCCTGCCGCCGCGTTTCCGGCTGCAGTTCCGCCTGTAGTCCCCTGGGAAGCTGCGGCGCCTCCTGTTTCAGCGCCATTTGTACTTCCTCCGGCGCCGGATTGTGTTCCTCCTGAAGATGTCCCCTGTGTTCCGGCATCCTGTCCGCCGTTTTCTCCTGTCTGCTGGCTCTGGACAGGTCTGTATACAAAGGTAAATACATTGTCCGCCTCATTGCTGCCAAGGGTTCCTGTCAGATTGTAGGCCTGGGGCTGATACCCTTCAATATACTGAAAAGCCACCACCGGCCGGTCTCCTACCACTCCGTAGAAGTTCTGGCTGGGAGCAAGGGTATTTCCCTGGGCATCCTGGTAATTTACCTGATAAGTCACCATGTTTCCCCGGATCCCATATGCCACTACATATTCCCGGTCAGAATCCACGGCAAAGGAAGAATTTCCCACTGTATTGTTATCCCGGCCGCTTTCACGGATCCCCTGGATATAATATTTAGAATCTTCCTGTAAGGCTGTCATCCCTGCCTGAGGGGTCACAGATATCCGGTCCCCATACTTCAGTCCTGTGATCTGTATCTGCTCCTGATCTGCGTATGTGATCTGTCCGCTGCCGCTGACAGATACGCCGTCTGTCCCGGTAAAGCTTCCCTGATTGCCGGCATAAAGAGTCACGGTATAAGTATAGCTTGCGTCATTTCCTCCTACCTCAGCAGACACCGGGGTAGAAAAAAGAAGCGCCGACATACACGCCGTTGTCAGGATCCGGCCCAATGCTTTTTTCAGCCTCATCTTATCTCGTCCTCCTTTTCTTCTGATCCCTGTCTCCGCCAGTTTCTTCAGCCTTTTTATTCTCTCTGATCCGGAGTATGCCAAGGATAAGACATACGGCTCCTGCCCCGAGAGTCAGAAGAGAAAATAACATCACCCGGCTTGTATCCCCGGTCTTTACCACACGGCCCCGTCTTGCGCCGCCGGCGTTCTCCCTGGTATCCTCCTTATCCGGATTGTCGGTATCATTCCCGCCTCCGGAAGAAGTCTGATCGGAAAGTTCCACCGCAAAATTCATCTGCAGTCTTGCCAGAGTATCCTGGTACTCATTTCCCTGGGTCTCTCCTTCCAGCTTTACCTGGAGTGTGATCTCTCCTTCCTCACCGGATCCCAGAGTGTCCAGGTAAAAATAATCTTCCAGAGAATTCGTAGCCTGATGGAGGCCTTCCCCACTTTCATTGATGGTGTCGCCTCCTACTTTCTCGCTGCTGTAAAGGATATCCGACTGTCCCTGGGGATCAATATAAGTAAGGATATAGCTGTAGGCTCCGCCCTGGGCAACGCTCTGAGAATCCTCCAGACTCTGGAGCACCTGATTGGTCATGTACCAGTCTGTACCGGCGCTGTAATCGTTTCTGAGGCTCAGATGGATATCCGCCGTATCCCCCGGCTGCATCAGATAGATCGTATCCTCGATATCCGCATTTGTAAAAGTGCTGTTCATCTGGTTTCCGTCAAAGGATACTCCCCATCCGTCGCTGCCGGAAAAGGTTTCTCCCCGGACGCTCATTGGAAAAGCCAGGGCCAGCAGCAGCGCCGCGTATGCTGTTCGTCTCTTTCTCATTATGTTCCCCTCCCTACTGCGCCAGGCTTATTGCGCCGTCATCTCCAACATTTACATCAACGCCCCAGGCGCTTTTGATGGCGTCCCGGGCGTTATGTGTCTGCACTGCATCCACCTCTGCCTCCAGGTTGAATTTCACGCCGTCATAATTAAAAGTCGTCACTGTTTTCGTCACTCCGTTTTCCACTGTAGTTTCTGTGGTTACTTTAGAAGCAACAGAACTGTCGATCTTTAAAGTATCTGAAAGAGCCGCTGTGGACTCTCCTACAGGCAGGATCGACGGCCAGTAAAGTACCGTCCGCTCCTCAGTAGAAGCATTCTCATCCAGGATCCAGCCGTTCTGGGTCAGATTCAGATCAATAAGATCCGGAGCAAGACTCTGTTCTCTGGCGCCGTCTTCTTTGGTCCAGTACCGGTAGATCCGGACTCTCACATACTCGTCAATATTGCCGCTGTTCCTTACGGAAAGCTCCTCTTTATAATTTCTTCCAAGTCTCAGTTTTCCATCTGTCTCATCCAGCATATTTTCCAGAAGGACGCCCTGGGTCTCCTTCCAGACATCCCCGCTCCCTGTATAATCTCTGCTGCTGATGTCCTTGGTCCCGGAGGCGGAAGTCTCCACCAGAGTCACGCCGATATCATACATAGCCATCTCTGCCGTATAATTTTCACTATAATAAGTCAGGGCTGCCCTGGCGCTTCCCACTGTGCTCATAGCCAGCAGGACCGCCGCTGCTCCCAGCAGCAGGACTGTTGTTTTCTTGCCCCGGGATGTACTTTTTTTATGATCTGGTCGTCTCATTGCGTCAACTCCTCCCCGTCAGCTGTTCCGATATCTGTGGTGGTATCCGCCGCTCTCTCCCAGTCGGCATAGGGCTGTCCTGCCTGGTCATAAAGTACCGGGGTACATTCCTGGACCACCACAATATTAAAGGTATCCTTATAATCTTCCGGCACAGTAATGGCGGCCAGCAGTTCAGAAGTATCCTCTCCCACCGGCAGGATCTCCTGGTAATACCAGTAGCCGTCCTCTCCCAGAGACCAGCCGCCTGCGGAACTGAAATCGATCTCAAACTGACTGCCGCTGAATACCTTTACCCTGACATAACAGTCTGTCTCTCCGGTATTGGATATCACGATATGTTTAGTCATATCTGTAACGTCTTCTTCTATTTCCGTCTCATATCCAAGTTCCACCGGATATCCTCCTGCCGCTGTAACATAGGTAGTAAAATATCCCATCGCCTGGCCAAGTCCGGCAGTTCCCAGCAGAGCAAAGGCTGCCGCTGCCAGGCAGACGGTTCTTTTTTTGATCTGTCTCTTTTTCATCTTCAGTCTCCTTACTCGCTTACCGCGGCGTTGTCTTCCAGTCTGCTCCACTGCCAGCCGCTGTTTTCGTCATATTGAAAATTATTGACCGCTCCATATCCGGGTACCAGTTCGTCATTATAAGTATTGGAAAATTCCATAGAAAGCTGCTGATCTGCAAGGATCACGCCCGTCTGGGAACCGGAAGATACCAGTTCGTAGCTTGCGCCGCTGTACACCTCTGTAACGGTAACACGGGTACCTGCGGGGATTCCTTCTGCCACTGCCGCCTGAGTGCCTGCGCTGCTGTGGGTGGTAGCCACCACATTGCTGTATACCGTCTCTCCCGCTTCATTCACGCCCTCGATCTGGAATACAAAGGTCACAGGGCCAAGAGAAGCATTGTAAGAATCCAGGGATTTCAGCACCTGAAGGCTTCCATATCTGGGACTCTGCTCCGGCTTGAGTACGATGGACTGATCATAAACCCATTCCCCCTGAGGCCTTGTCTCAGAGCCTTCATACTCCGGCCCCGGCAGCAGAGCCACCCCGGGCTGGAAAGTATACTCATAATATTCGGTCACCGCCGTATCGGAAAGGAGAAGATAAAGGCCTGTCTCAAGATCATCCGCCATCCCTGTTCCCCCATCCATGGTGATCGTAGCTTCCGGCTGGATCTGCCCCTGGGAGTTTTCAATGATGTCGACTCCCCTCTGGGCCACAGAATCCCAGTCCTGGGCGGTTTCCACAGAATCGATATCTTCCTCCAGAGACTGAAACCCTTCTGCGGCAGTATACAAGCCCTTCTCATCTACGGAAGCGATCCGGTAAAGCTGTGTGTCCCACCGGGCAGTTTCGAGATCCTCCCGGTAGCTTCCTTCCTGGCCGATATTTACGGTAAGAGAACACAACCTGTCTACCTCTACATCCCGGGCTCCGTATGCCGGCACTGCTCCTGATACTGCCGCCAAAGATACCGCTGCCAGGAATCCGGCAAGATATTTTCTTTTCTCTTTTCTTCTACTCATTCTTCTTCCTCCCCGGATATTTCAAAACTTTTTTCCTTCTTACAAATCTTATGATCACTGCCAGCAGAAGCAGAGCCGCCAGCAGGGCCAATCCATATAACATATAATACTCTCTCACTGATCTGAGCATGGTATTTTCATCTTCATTCTCTTCATCTTCCCCATGGTATTCCACCTGATGTCCTCGGATAAGAAGGCGGTGGCTGTTGATCCCATAAGGGGTACAGGTAAAGAGTGTGACCAGATCCTCCCCTTCCTGCTTCTGCATAAGGGACGTCAGGGTATCTATATCATCCTTATCTACCATATCGCTGATCTGGTCCACCTGATAGGCCAGGACCTTGTCCAGCACATGGAGATAAAACTTATCTCCCGTCTCAAGCTGGTCCAGATCAGTAAAAAGCCGTGCCGAGGGAAGGCCCCGGTGTCCCGCGATAACGCTGTGGTTCCCTTCTCCTCCAACAGGAAGCCCTGTGCCGTACATATGTCCGGCGCCGACCTGAAGGACCGGATCTGAGGTGCCGTGATAAATGGGAAGCCGGACGTCGATCTCTGGAATAGAAATATATCCCATGATCCCGGTGCCGCCCAGGTTCAGCAGATCCCAGTACTCTGTATCCTGAAGATTTTGTTCTTCCTGGGAAAATGCATCGTGGTTAAAAGTATTCTCCTGAAGGGAACGATTGTAAGCCTGCGCCGCCTCCCAGGCAGCTTCATATTCTTCCTCATTCAGATCTTCCACCGCTTCCTGATAAGTGGCGATAGCCCGGCTCTGGTGAAGCCGGTTCCACTGATCTGAGATAGTGGGGTAGGCAAATATCCCTGCGCCAATGAGAAATATCAGGACCAGAAGGATGGTTGGCAAATGTTTTTTCATTCTCTTTCCCTCCCTGCCGCTCTTCTTAACCACCGCTGTATCCCCGCAAGGACCGGAAGAAGGATCACCATAAGGAGGATCGCTATCACAATAGCTACGATAGTGGTACTTACCTGATCAGCATCTGCCGGGACATAGGTCACCGGAGCGTCTCCCGCGATACGGACTCCCCGGACAAGAAGCCTGTGGGAATTGATCCCGTAAGGAGTGCAGGTCATCAGGGTACAGTAATCCTTGTCCGGATCGATCTGCAGCTCCTCGATCTCCTGAGGCTCCACGATCCGGATCTGATCCACCTGATAAGTCATCTGCCGGTCCAGTACCGTGATGGTAAAGGTATCTCCCACCTCCAGCTCATCCAGCTCTGTAAAAAGCCTGGCTGAGGGAAGTCCCCGGTGAGCGGAGATCACACTGTGAGTCCCTGCTCCCCCGATAGGAAGACTGGATCCCTGGAGATGGCCTGCGGCAATCTGAAGTACGCTGTCCTCTGTCCCATGGTAAATAGGGAGCTCCACCCTGATCTTTTCAATTGTCACATATCCCATGATACCTGTGCCGGAAACATCCAGGATATCTTCATAGCCCGCCACCTGGTCAAAGTTGACAAAAGGCATGCTCACCTGGCTGAGAGCTTCATTGTAGGCTTCCGCCTCCTGAAACATCTCCTCATAATCCTTCTCCGACATAGACTCCACTGTTTCATTATAGGTAGCGACCGCCCGGGACTGGGTCCTGGAGTTCCAGTAGTCGCTGACAGTGGGGTACAGCATCACGGAGAGCCCTATGATAAAAATGATTACAAGTATAAGATTCGTCCTGTCTTTCTTCATAACTCTCTCCCTAAAGCTGTAATAAAGGAATCTTTTGTTTCCCGGGGGAAAATCCCCAGGGAAACAAGTTCCTTAAAATTGCATTCTGTTTATCGCTCTTATCTTCTGCGGATCCTTATTTTGCAGAACGTTTTCTGGTGATCAGGATCACTGCTGCGCCGATCATCAGAACAGCGCCAACTGCGTAGAAGATGCGGGTGCCCATACCGCCGGTTTCGGGGAGGGTAGTACCCTGACGGTTTTCAACGTCAGTTTTAATTCCCGTTATATGACTTCCAGCATCTACTTTTGAAGTAAATTCTGCTGTAACATCATTTCCAGTCAATTTAGTCTGATCTTCTGACTTTGTCTGGGATGCTGTTAAAGCGCTTAAAATAAGATCATTGAAATCACCAGTTGTTACATGGGTTGCTTCTACTACAAAATAAATTGGCTCAATACTATTGAAACCTGCAGGAGTTTTTGTCTCTACCAGACGATACCATCCATCGTCAATACCGGTTGCGGTAAATACCACGCCATTCTTATTATCTTTATTGCCTTTTACAACTGTTTTAGAATCCCACAGACTGTTTGTAGCATTATATTTTTCAAGTGTAAACTCTGCACCTTCCAGTGGATTACCTGCTTCGTCCACTTTATTTACTTCTACTTCATAAGTGAATACGATAACTCCATCTTCTGGTGTTTTTCCGATTCCTGTACCGTTCGGGTTATTGGAATACTCCAGATATACTTTATTCGGGTTGCCTAATGCACCAATTACTGCATTTGATGTAAGCTGTGCTGTATATTCTACAACGATTTTGTCGGTTGCTTCAACCGTAACATCTTCCAGTGTTTTAACATCAGAAATTTCTACAGTAATCGTAGTTCCGTTTGTCTCATTATAAGTGCTAGGAGTAATTAAACACTGACTTGTTATATCAACTTCTTCTGTTCCATCATTCTTTACAACGTTCACGGTAATGCTACCTGAATTATAAGTAAATCCTTTAGATAAAGTATCTGTAAACTTATAATTATATGTCGCATAGTCTGCCAGTGTGGATGGCATTGTTCCTGTCAGCTGGAATGGTACTGTGTCACCGATATCCCAGTCTGCGGAATCCTGCCAGGGTGCAGTCTGAACATCATCTAGACTGGCCTCGCTATCATTTACATCTTTTACCTTTTT
>DWUY01000218.1 GCA_019120515.1 Candidatus Blautia avicola
GCAGTGTTTTTACATCACAGATGCTTTCTATATATGCCCATCCAGCAGCCAATACCCCCTGTACCAGAGTCATGCCCTCCGGGATCAGAAGGAGTAAGGAGAGGGCAGAGGCACAGGCCTGAAGTTCGGCCCTTTTTTGTCCGTCAGTATACAGAAAGGCGATATTAGAAGCTTCTCTGAGAAGTAAAAGCCGATTTACCACATATCGGAGGTTTTCCTCATCACTGTCTTTTCCGCCCAGCACATATTCGGCCTGATAGGATAAACCGCCGCTGCGGGTTTCACAGGTATAATAACTGAGAGTATCCAGAATATATTCCTGTATCAACAGTTTATCTGCAGTGGAAGTCTTTTCAGTTGACAGGGGCAGCTCTCCCATTCCCAGGGATAGTTCTCTATTAGAAAGAAGAGACTGCCGGTCCAGGGATTTCTCTGATAAACTGCCGCTATCAGGCAATACCAGTCCAAGAAAGCCATGACTGCGGATATTTTCTATGATTTCCAGCGGATTATTGGTTTCAGATATCTCTTCCATAGGCGCTTCCTGATCAATGGGTGCTTCTTTTAGTCCGCCTTTCTGTATTTTTTCCTGTTCCGCCAGAACGGATTTGTTTTGAGCCAGCCGTTTTTTTATAAGTTCTATTCCTTTACTTCCAAGATTGTCCTTCATATAACGGATGATCTGTGTCTGCACGGCCGCGCCTTTATTGTCAGTAGCTAACCGGAAGCCCTTTATACCGCAGGCGTCGAGATGGCAGGAGGAGAGTCCGGAAGAAAGGACCGGCTGGGCAAAGGATTCCGTCTGTGTAAGAATCTGGGAAAGATTAAGGGCATTTCCGCCGTAACCGCCGTCCAGAAAAAAGAGATGGTAATCTTTCAGAAGATCCTGGTCATACTGGGCAAAAAGAGAGTACATAGCGGTATCCATAGCGTTTACAGCCTGAACCCTGGCGCCGGAGACTCTGGAAGAACGGATACATGCTCCCAGAAGAGAGAGAAGCACCAGAAGCAGCAGACACATGGTGCAGGTCATACTTCCTTTGATTTTCATAGTCTTGCCCCCTCTGCAGCATTGGAAGCTGCTGAAAACTTAAATGCTGTTGCTTTGACTGGTGATCTTTGAAAGAATATTTTCTACCAGACTGGTAAGCTGTTCTTTGAAGATAATGACCAGTCCGATGAGTACCACCAATATTAATATGATTTCCACAACACCGACAGCGTCTTCTTCTGTCCATAAATCTTTCAGGAGATTCATAATATCTCTACCTCCTCTCATTGTGAGATATTTCAGAGTTTAAAAGAAATTTATAAATGCGGGAACCATAAGTATAATGAATACGACCAAAAGCTGCAGGATCATTGGCAGCAGCAGTTTGGTCGTAGCTTCTTCGCCTTGTATCCTGGCTCTTCGGAGCCGTTCTTCTCCGGCAGCTACAGCCTCTCTTTCCAAAAGTTCTAAAATACTCTGGTTCCCTTTTTTAAAATTCTGCACCAACAGAACAGATAAAATCTTATATTCCGCAAGACCGCAGCGTCTGCCAAGTCTTTCATAAGCATCTTTTTCATAAATGCCTCTTTCCATTTCAAGACAGGTTTTGACCAATTCTTCATAGGCATATCGGGTTCCGATAAGAGCAGCTTCCTTTTTTTTCAGGTAATCAGCAGCCAGTTTTTCCATAGATTTTCGGATGCTGAGGCCAGCTTTGAGAAACAGGATCAGCTTCTGTATGATATCAGGATAATCCCTCTGCATTTGCCGGAAGCGCTGATCGCGGGCCTGTTTTTCTTTTTCCTTTGTCAGAGGAAAGATACCAAGGCCAAGGAGCAGGGATAAAATACAGATGACCCAGCCGTCACGCTTTCGGCTTAATTGATAGGTGATTTCGGTTCCATTTACCACAGACGGGAGAAGAAGTTCTTTATCTGTTTCATCACTGATGTTTTCTGCCTCCTGCTGGATATTTTTCTCTAATAATTGTATTTCTGAGAGCGAAGGGGGAAAAACTGTGGGCTGCTTTTCCCATATCAGTTCGTTTTCCCCTATGGAAAGAGTACACCGGAGATTTACCTGGCAGCCTTCCTTGGGAATATCTTCTCCAAGCTTTCCATCCCAACTGAGAAGATCCGGAGCATCTGTACTCCAGAAAAATTCTGTAGGATTTCCCGGGAGAGAAGAAGGAAGATCCAGATCTTTTTTCAGATAGTTCTTATCCGAAATATTTTTCCGGTACCATCTGGAAAGATAAGAATCGGCTTCGTTAAGATATGCTTCAATCTGCGAGGGGGAATACTGCTGTTCCTCTACGGTGATCTGTATTTCATCGGTTCCTTTTTCTGTAGATATTTGCAGGGTTTCCTCATAAGCCCCCTGGCCAAAAGCTTTTCTGGGCAAAGCCTGAGTGGAAGAAGAAATATTTTCCTTCAGGAACATTCCGATTCCAAGAAGATTTCCGCAGAGAATAATGAACAGAGACAGGAAAAGTTCTTTTTTTTGATTTTTCAGGAGCTTAGATTTCAATTTCCACCAACCTTTCTCCCCACTGGTAGGCAAAGAGATAGATGCCCAGACACAGGGTCATAATGCCGATACCGACAGGATTTCCATAGAGTACAGATAAGAAGGAAGGAGACGAGAGCTGCATATATAAGATGATACCTAAAGGAAGGATGCTCATGATCCGCTGTTCCAGCCGCCTGGAGGCCAGCATTGCCTGTATCTCCTTTTTGACATCCATCTGTTCTTCCATGGAAGCGATACACTCCTGAAGAATCCTGCGCATATTGCCGCCCATTTTTTTAGACTGTATAAGAATCTGGGAAAAATTCTGAATGTCTTCAATACCGCTGCGGCTGCCCAGGCTGTTCAACAGTTTATCGATAGAAACTCCGTGTTCCAGCTGGATCTCCATATAGTAAAATTCCAGGACCATTTCCCCTTTCTTACCATAGATACGTTCCAGATCTTTCCTGGTTTCCTTAATAGCGTTTTCCAGCGAATATCCGGCGGAAATACTTACCTGAAGAGCAGACAGAGCATCTCGAAACTGAAGCCAGAGCCTGTTTTTGCGATGTTTTAACTCTTGTTTTTTTCTTTGAAAAATGTAGCAGGCGGCCAGAGGCAGCAGGAAAAGAAATGCCAGAGCTTTTTGATAGAAGAGGTGATTGATGACGATGCAGAGCAGACAGGCCTCTCCAGTAAAACGGATCCAATACAGCCGGGATAGTTTCTGATAGGAACAAAAAGGAGTTTTTACAGAATCTGGGGCTCTTTTTGGTTGGAACATGGGATGAAAGCTAAATTTCTTCATAGTTTATGCCCGCCTTTCGGAATTTTTCTTTGTGGATCATTTCGCCGGTTTTTTCCAGGTCGTTTTTCCGGATAAAAAGAGGATTCAGCTGAACTTCGTCACCATCAATTCCTTTGATCTCGGAAATTTCCAGAACTTTACGGCTTTTGTCCCGCAGTCTGCCCAGATGTATAAAGAGGTCAAAACCGGAGGCAATTTGTCTGCGGATCACAGGGATCGGGAGCTGTATACCCATGAGAACCATAGTTTCCAGCCTGCTGACCATATCCTGACAGGTATTGGCATGGATCGTAGACAGACTTCCGTCATTACCTACATTTACAGCCTGGAGAAGCTGGGCGGCCTCCCCGGAACGGACTTCTCCCACAATGATCCTGCTGGGGCGCATGCGAAGACAGGTTTTAAGAAGATCTCCTATGGTTATTTCCTGAGATTTCTCAATATTGGCCTGTCTGCATTCCAGCCGTACCAGATTGGGAATTCCTTGGAGCTGCAGTTCCGCATTGTCTTCAATCGTGATCACCCGCTGGTCCCGGGGAATATACTGGGATAAAGCGTTTAAGAATGTTGTTTTTCCAGAGCCTGTTCCGCCTCCGATAAGCATGGTATACCCGGCTTCTACGGCTTTTTTCAGAAAGTCAGCCGCCGCTGGAGTAAGGCTGTCCAATTCCAGAAGTTTTTCCATAGTGATAGGCTCCCGGGGAAATTTACGGATGGTGAGTACTGGGCCGTCAAGAGCAACAGGAGGGATCACCGCATTGACCCGTTCTCCTCCTGGCAGACGGGCATCTACAACAGGCTGCAGGGTATTGATCACCCGGTTGCATCGGGATGCAATCTGGCCGATGACATCCTCCAGCTTTTCCGGTGAAGAAAAATTTTTTTCCCATGGAAAAAGCTTTCCATCCTGTTCGATAAATATCTGATCCCAACGGTTTACCATGATTTCAGTAATGCTGTCATTTTCCAGGAGTTCTTCCAGAACGTCCATTTTACGCAGGGAACGGAATAATTCCATGCGAAGCTCTTCTAGTCGGACAATAGGCAGATAAGTACATTTGCTCTCTTTTAAAAGAAGACGGTCAATAATTTCCAGAACTTCATCATCAGAGATTTCCCATGCGCTTTCCAGCTCTTGGGACAGTTCTCCCCGCAGCTTGTTCAGCAGATTCCTGGATTTATCCATGGAAAGGGGTCACCTCCAAAAGTTTTCTTATATCTGTACCCCATTTTCCCCAGAGCAGATTTTTGGGAAAATCCTGGCCTTTTTCTGTACAGGGGGCAAGAGGAAGATGAAGTTCCTGGATTTTCATCTCTAATGTATCGGAAAAGGAAAAAGCTATTTTTTTAAACTGTTCTATTTTTTGCCGGGATATCCAGTCATCCAGAACAGGCATATAAATCTGCGTACATTGATCCAGTATAGAAAACATCTGATCTATACCGTTTCCAATGTCCAGTACCAGAATATGATATGAGCTTTCTTTTTCCAGATGCACAAAAAGAGAAGTCCATTCTTTGCCGCTGATATTCCTCAGATCTTCAAAAGAAGAGACGGGAGCAATATAGTCCAGATTTCCCCAGGAATGTACCAGATCTGTCAGTGGAGGGAAGGATTTGCCTTGACGGAGGCAATAAAAGAGATCACTCAGGTTTTGCCAGGTATCTTGCTCAGAAAAAATCTGCCAACCGGAATAATCTTCCATATTCAGATAAAGAGTATTTCGGCTTTCTCCCCATATCTGGCCGGCTGTAAGGGCAAAAAGTGTCTGGCCGCATCTGCCTAAGGGGGAATAGATGCCAATTAACCGGAGTTTCTTCTCATAGCCGCAGACGGTATCTGTAAGTATAGCTTCCTGGCAGTAGGTCATGACTTCCCGGATCAGGCTTTCCGCAGACTGATACTTATAGATATAATTTTGATCCGTATGTACCGGTTCTCTGTCTGAAGACAGAACGATCATATGGGGAATCTGAAGAGCCTGTATCTGACTGTTTAAATTTTCTTCTGCGATGAGAAGAAATTCAG
>DWUY01000219.1 GCA_019120515.1 Candidatus Blautia avicola
ACAGGGTCTGGTTCATTGTATTATCTGCTGACATAGTCAGAAGACCTCCTCTTGATTTACTTTTAAAAGCCCGGTCTCAAAGCAGGAAAGACGGATCTGTGCCCAGACCGGTCCTGTTGTGCTTTAGAGACGCTGGCTTTGTCTTTGGTTGCTGGGGGCTGTCGCATTAATCAAAATCGAGAATATTTATACATTTTATTGCTCAGTCTGCGCCGCTTTGAGCCTAGGATCTCAAAGCTATGCTCGACAAATTCGCATAAAATGTATAAATATTCCTGAAATATGACTAATACGACATCCCCTTTTTATTTTATAGGGCTGTCGCCAAATGGACATGCCAGCATGTCCGCTTGGCTCGTTGCCCGCGGGAATAAAAAATCTCGTCCCTTCTGCCTTTCGGCAAAAGGGACGAGGTATTGATTCTCGCGGTTCCACCCTATTTGAACCGGCATACTGCCGGAACCACTTCATTTGACGATAACGGGATCACCGGGCCGGATTAGGGCCACTCAGAGGTAGTTTTCAAATGCTTCCGTGACAGAAGGCTTCCAGCATATGCCTTCCTCTCTGGGACCTTTCACATCCTACTCTTCTCTTCAACGTGTTGTCCTTCTTTTTCCATATTATATCCCACTTTTGGGGTTTGTCAACCTTCTTTTTTCAGAAAAAAAGGAATCCCTTACTCCTCAAACAGAGGGGTAGAGAAATATCTTTCCGCAGTATCCGGAAGAATGGTCACTACGGTTTTTCCTTCTCCCAGCTTTCTGGCAAGCTTTATGGCCGCCGCTACGTTTGTTCCTGAGGAGATCCCGCACATGATCCCCTCCTTTGAAGCCAGATCTCTGGAAGTCTGGATGGCCTCGTCATCGGTAATAATGCAGATATCATCATAGATCCCGGTGTTCAGGATTTCCGGGATCAGACCGTCGCCGATCCCCATCTGCAGATGAGTACCGATGGAACCTCCCGAAAGGATCGCCGCATGCTCCGGCTCTACTGCCCAGATCTCCATATCGGGATTTTTCTCCTTCAGCACCTCGCCGATACCGGTGATAGTCCCTCCCGTTCCGATACCGGAACAAAAGCCATCAATGGGACAGTCTGCCTGTTCCAGGATCTCCACGGCTGTCTGGGCCCTGTGAACGGCCGGATTGGCCGGATTTTCAAACTGCTGGGGTACAAAGACCCTTGGATCCTCCCTGGCCATCCTCAGGGCCGTATTGAGACATTCCTCTATACATTCTCCGATATTTCCCCCGTCATGGATCAGGACCACTTCCGCCCCATAATGTTTCATCAGCTTTCTCCGCTCTTCACTTACCGAATCCGGCATGATGATCCTGGTCTTATAGCCCCGGACAGCCCCCACCAGGGCCAGGCCGATCCCCTGGTTGCCGCTGGTAGGTTCCACAATAATGGTATCCTCTTTTATCAGACCTTTTTCTTCCGCGTCTTTTATCATGTTATAGGCGGTCCTGGTCTTAATAGAACCTCCTACGTTCAGTCCTTCAAATTTCACAAGGATCTGCGCGCCGCCTTCCTCTGTCATCCGGTTTAAACGGATCAAAGGAGTATTTCCCATCGCCTCAAGAATATTATGATAGATCACTTTATTTCCATACCTTTCCAAAAATTCACGTTTCAGCGGGTCCCAAGGTCTTACACCCACTTATGAGCAAGCTCGTGTGTGTGCAGACCTTTGGACCCTGGTGTTATTATATGATGTTGGGGGGCAAAAGCCCCCAACTATGATACCTGCGGATTGCTACGTGCTGCGCACTTCCACAATCCTCCCCAATATTCGCATATCGTGGGATATTCATCCCACTTTCATGCTCATATCGGGGCGGGTCCCAAGGTCTTACACCCACTTATGAGCAAGCTCGTGTGTGTGCAGACCTTTGGACCCTGGTATCATTATATTACGATACGCTTTTGGCCTCAACTGATTTTTGGAAAATATTGTAAACTGGTACGCTGTACTAGGCTTTTTCTACCAGCCGCACCTGATATTTTTCCATTATCTCTCCCGGCTCAATGACTTTTCCGGTAAGAAGATCTGTGTCTCCTACAAAGTCTTCCGGGATCTTCTCCGGCTGGTCTTTAAAGTTGATAAGGAAGTAAAAGCTGCTGTTTTCTCCTTTTCTGCAGGTGATCTCCAGACCTGTGGGCTCTGTGGACAGAGAAGTTACCTTTCCTTCCTCTGCCGCCATATCCATAACCTTATAAAGGCCCTTTTCTTCCAGTCTGGTCCCCACATAATACACAGCCCCTTTTCCATAGGTGTTTCTGGTAACCGCAGGCATTCCTTTATAGAAATCTTTCTCATAGGTTCCCAGGCTCTGTGCTCCTTCCAGGTGCATAAGGTCACAGAGCAGTCCGCAGTCTGCTTTTGTGCCGTCGGCAAAGAGCACCTGATTCTTCTGTTCCGGCGCCAGAGCGTCGATCTCTTCTACCCATACCCCTGCCATCTCTCTTAATGGTCCGGGATAGCCTCCCAGATATACATTGTCTGACTGGCCTACCAGTCCGCTCATATAGGTGGTGATCAGGATCCCTCCCTGGGCCACATAGGCTTCCAGAGCTTCCTTCATACCTTCCTTTACCATGTAAAGGACCGGCGCCGCAAGGATCTTATACTTGGAGAAATCTCCGTCCCAGGGAACAATGTCCACGCCAATATTCCTGTCGTAAAAATATTTATAATACTGATGGATGTGATCCACGTATTTCAGGTCTTCCGTTGGACCGCTGGTGTATTCCAGAGACCAGAAATTATCCCAGTCAAAGATCAGCCCCACCTGGGCCTGGTTCACAGAACCCAGCGTCTTGTCTCCCAGTTTTTCCAGTTCCGCGCCTAACTGGCTGACCTCCCGGAACACTCTGGTATTGGTAGTCCCGGAGTGGGCGATCACCGCGCCGTGGAACTTCTCGCTGGCTCCTACGCTTCTGCGGAGCTGGAAGAAAAGGATGGTATCTGCTCCATGCGCCATCGTCTGGTAACTCTGGGCCCGCATCTGTCCCGGACGTTTCAGGGCATTATACTTCTGCCAGTTCTGCTGGCTGGGGGTCTGCTCCATAAGCATAAAAGGCTCTCCCTTCAGGCCCCGCATCAGATCATGGCACAGAGCTGTATAGCTCCAGGGAGCGTTGTACCGGGGATAATTATCCCAGGATACAATATCCATTTCCTTTGCCCATTTAAAATAATCCAGTCCCTTATAGATTTCCATAAGATTGGTGGTAATAGGGGTGTCCTTATCATACCGGCGGATAGCGTCCCGTTCCATTTTATAATTTTCCAGGATACTGTCGGAGTTAAATCTCCGGTAATCAATGGAAATCCCCGCAAAAGCGGTTTTCTCCTCTCCCAGCCCCTCGCTTAAAGCATTTGGCAGGACGATCTCATCCCAGTCATAGATGGTATGTCCCCAGAATTCCATGTTCCAGGCTTCGTTCAGGGCGTCCAGTGTTTTGTATTTCTTCCGCAGCCATACCCGGAAAGCTTTCTCGCAGTTTTCGCAGTAGCATTCTCCGCCGTACTCATTATTTACATGCCAGCAGACGATATGGGGATTGTTTCCATAACGCTGGGCCAGTTTTCCTGCCAGCGCCCCTGCGTATTTCTGATACACCAGGGAATTGGGGCAGGCATTGTGGCGCTGTCCGAATTTATGATGCCTGCCATAATAATCGGTTCTGGCTGTTTCCGGATATCTGGTCACCATCCAGGCAGGCATGGCGCCGGTAGAGGTAGCCATGATGATGTCATATTCCTCCCGGCTTAGCATATCCACGATCTCATCTAACTGTGAAAAATCATAGACATCTTCTGAAGGCTGGAGTCTGGCCCAGGAAAAAACATTGATAGTAGCGCTGTTGATCCTGGCGTCTTTAAAATATGCCATATCTTCCTTCCAGATTTCTTTCGGCCACTGGTTGGGGTTATAGTCTCCTCCGTATAAAATTCTTTTAAATTTTCCGCTCATGATCTGCTTCTCCTTTTTTATTCATACTTCTTGGACTTTCACTATCTTCATCATACCAGGGATAGACAGAGGAGTGTATAATATGTTAAACTAAAAAATATCATATTTTGAAACAGGTGATGACCATGCCCATTTTTTTCCGCAGCACTCCGGTAAGACAGCCTCTGGCTTTTGATTCCATCGGAAACAACTGGCCCCAGGACCCTATACGCCGGCCCAAAGGCTATCCTCTTTTTCATTATCTTCAGACAGAATCCGGACAAGGAGAGATCCGGATCCAGGGAAAATCTTATATTTTAAATCCGGGAGAGGGCGTTCTGATCTCTCCTTTTCTGGGGCATTTTTATGAAAGTAAAGGTCCGGACTGGAGGACCTGTTTTGCCGCCTTTACCGGCACTGTGGAGGACAGTATCAGCAAAATGACCGGCGGGCGTCCTTTTATCTTTACAGACAGATCCCAGGGGGAACGGATCGCCGGTCTTATCCGTTCGGCCGTCCTCCAATATGAGAATCCTCCCACAGATGAAAAAGCCCTGTCTATATGCTGCTATAATCTTCTCCTGGAATTTGTAGAAGGGGGATACACCCATGACCTGGAAAGGGAAGAATTGTATAAACGATATGTAGAACCGGTTATGAAAGAAATCGAAAATAATTACAGTCTGGAACTGACCGTAGAAGACCTCAGCCGCCTGGTCTATATCACCCCCCAGTACCTGGCACGGCTTTTCGAGCGTTTCCTGGGGTGTTCCACTTATGAGTATCTGACTTCCTTCCGGATCAATAAAGCAAAGGGCCTGCTCATCACAGACCCTCACTTAAAGATACAGGATATTGCCAGACTTACGGGATTCTCCAGCGTCAGCCATTTCATCACAATGTTTAAACGAACTGCAGGAGTGACTCCTCTTCAGTTTCGGAAACTGAATTAAAACTTACTCCTTTGCTTTTTTCCAGGTATAGGCCAGGGAAAGCCCCAGGTATCCCAGCCCCTGGATAAGATAGATCCATAGGATCTTTCCGCGGATCCAGGCTGCGGCTCCCATAAAGCCCAGGACCAGCAGATTTACGATAAAAGCTGTCCTCAGAGTCCAATTCTGCCAGCCCAGGCTCTGAAGACTGGATTTCCATACATTTCCATAATAATTCAGAAGCTGTATCAGCAAAGCCAGAGGCATACAGGCTGCAGCCAGGGCGATCACCTCTGTGTCCGGGGAGATCAGACGGGCAAATCCTTCTCTTCCCAAGACTAAGATCACATAAAATACTGCAAACCAGATACAGAGCAGGCCAAAGGTATATCTGCCTGCCTTGTCTGCCTGCTTCCTGTCGCCTTTCCCGGCCCATTCACTGACCAGGGAAGTATTGGCGGCGGTATAGCCGAACATGGGCATAAGGATCAGGTTTGTAAACTGAGCGATCAGATTATAGGCGGCCAGTTCTGTAACTCCCAGCCTGGCCACAATCCCGTTAAGTCCCACCACAAAAAAAATGTCTTCCATAGTTTCCTGTCCCAGAAAAGGAAGGGAAAACCGAAAGATCTGTTTCATCTTTTCCAGGCTCAGATCTTTTCGGGAGAATCTTACATAATCCTTTCCCAGAAAGGCATAAAAACCAAGATTCACTGCCAGAGCTGTTACCGTTCCCAAGGCAGCCCCTCTGGTTCCCATTTCCGGCAGTCCCAGATGTCCGAAGATCAACCCATAATCCAGAAGGATATTGAGCAAGTTCGCTCCCAGGGATACCAGAAAAATGATCCCTGTTTTCCGGAAGATCTTAAATACCGATGAGTAGATGAATAACATCAGATTCAAAGGGATAGTCAGACTGAATATCTGAAGATAGTTTTCCGCCTCTGTAAGAGTTTCCCCATGAAGTCCAAAGCCCAGTTCCAGGACCGGACGGGAAAACAGGGCAAAGCCCAGGCACAGGGCCATGCCCGCCATCAGGGACAGGAGGAGAAAATTGCCAAACAGCCGGTTCAGGCTTTCCTGGTCCCCCTCTCCTCTTCTATGGGAGCCCCGGATATTAAATACTATAGAAAAAGCGCCTAAAACTCCGATCAGGCTGTTGATACAGGAAGCCACCAGCCCCACGCCTCCATAGGCATACACCGAAATGTGTCCCACAAAGGCCTGGTCTATCATGCCCATGACCGTTCCTGTTACAGTGCTTAATATCAGGGGGATAGCGGTACGGTTGATCTCCCTGATCAGTTTTGTGTCTATATTCTGTCTTTTTGTAAATAAATGCATTTTTATATTCCTCTTTTCCGTCTGCAACCGAAAAAGAGCTTTCCTGCTGGCGCTGTCGCAATTCGTCAAAATCGAGAATATTTATACATTTTATTGCTCAGTATGACCAATGCGGCAGCCCAGTTTCTATCTGGAAAATCTGTGTTCTATTTTGAACAATCACAGATTTCCCATCAGTTTATCTTTTATAACGCAGAAAAATTCCCGGAAGAGATAATTGGGCAGGAGAAATGCATTGCTTTTAGCTCCGATCCCATAAACCTGCCAGCCTGTTTTTTTCCGGGCAATAGCCATGCTCCGGTACAGGTGGAAGCCGTTGGTGACGATCCCCACCTTCAGGCGCCGTGATATTCCTTCTGTTCCCTCTTCTCTTTCTGTTTTTTCTCTCAGAAGATTCCGGGTAAATACGATATTCTGGCTGGTGCTGGCGGACCGGTCCTCCAGGATCAGCTGATCCCGGTCCACTCCCTGGCGGAGCATTTCCTCATACATGCACCTGGCCTCTGAGATCCCTTCGTCCGGTCCCTTTCCCCCGGAAAGCACTGCCCGGGTACCGGGATTTTCCTTCAGATATTCACAGGCGCTGTCGATCCTGTACTGAAGGGACAGGCTTGGTCTTGTTCCCTTTACCTGAGCCCCCAGTACCACCAGATAATCCAGATCCGGTTCCACAGGCAGGAACATGACGGAGCCGATCACTCCTACCACAGCCAGCACAGCGACCAGCAGGAGAAGTCCAAAGCTCCAGCATAGGGTCTGGATCCTTTTGGGAATACTGTCTGTCAGGATCAGGATCCCCGTTGCCAGCAAAACGCCTCCCAGAACCGCCCAGACTACGAAGAATTTGGAAGACCAGCCTGCATATCTGGCAATTCCCACAAAATAGCCCAAGCACAGAAGGCCCAGCCAAAGGAAGATGATTTCCGGCATAACTCTCCTTTCCGAAAAAAGAACCTTCTGCCATCTTGTGCAAAAGGTTCCTTTGTTCTTACTTATTTATTTCTGCCGCAGCAGTATTTATATTTCTTACCGCTTCCGCATGGACATGGATCATTCCGGCCGATCTTCGGTCCTTTTACAACAGTTCCGGATTTCTTCTGCTCCTTGTACAATTCTTTTCTCTTTTCTTCAGAGAAAATATTGTTCCACTGGGGCAGTTCGTACAGCCAATCCGCCTTTGCGTCTACCATGTTCTTGTACAGAGTCTCCAGATCATAGCCCAGATTTACTTCTGTATCTTCTTCCATCTCCTCAATAGGATTTGGAACTTTCAGGCTGTCATTGATCCCGTCCAGGAAGCCTACCATTGTCATAACATCTACGTTATATTTTTCTGCAAGCTCTTTTACGGTTCCTCTTACCACTTCGTCAGGATTGCTGAGAAGTTGTTCATAAATTCCTTTTTCAATTAAAAAATAATCTGTCCAGAATTTCTGCAGCTGGCCTCTGTCCGCCTGCTGAGAATACGCTTTGTCTCTCCACTCCTGTAATAACGCCATATATCTTACCTGCCTTTTATATTTCTCTTGTTTTAATTTAACAGGTACAGTATATACGATATCTGATTATTTTTCAATCCTAACTTTCGGCAATTCCGCAAAGAGTCTCCCCGGACATAACATCATTCCAGTAATAGAGATT
>DWUY01000220.1 GCA_019120515.1 Candidatus Blautia avicola
GGAAAACCTGAATTACTACGGTAGGAACAGAAAAATCTATACAGCAAAACAAAACCAGGGATATTATGAATAACGGCTGCTGCATCCATGATACCAAAGCTCATAAATGCGGCAGCATTCGTTTGTGAGGCAGCTTCCATTTACTCAGAAGCTGCCTCTTCACACATCTTCAGGAACCGTTTCATTACCGGATGATCGTTGTCGTACCGGTAATAAAGCCCGAAGGACATCTGTGGAAATCCTTCCACCGGGATATAGCGAAGCCCTGGTTCCCGTGCCCGGGGTACATCCGGATAGATGGTATATCCCAGATGAGCTTTCACCAGTGTAAAAGCGCTTTCAATATTTTCTACAAAGTACTGCTGTTCCGTAGATAAACCGGATAGCAGCCGTCCCTGAATGGAAAAAAGAGGAGCCGGAATGTGTCTGGGAGAGCAGACAATAATATTCCCTGTAAGTTGATCCGGCGTCAGGCGGTCATACTGTGCCAGCGGATGTTCCGGAGCACAGATACAGGAAACAGGAGCAGAACAGAGTTCTCTGAATGCGAGAGAAGGCTTTTTATGCTCTTCTTTTATGGCGAATGCCGTATGGATCTTCTGGTCCTCCACCATTCCCAGAAGCGAGGGAAAGGGGATCATGTGGATGGAGGGACGAAGACGCGGGAATTCTCCGGCAAGTCTTTCCAGCACAGTGGGAAGCATCTGTAGTTCCATATGATTGTGGCAGCCGATATCGAAGGGAAGGAACTCTTCATGGCTTCCAAGGCGGCTTCTTGCGGAATAGGCAGTTTTCAGGATCAGTTCCGCGTCTGGCAGAAACTGTATTCCCTCTGTGGTGAGCGCCACGCTTTTGCTGGTGCGTCTGAACAGTTTAACGCCCAGCTCTCCTTCCAGAGTGCGGATCTGGTGGCTGACTGCCGGCTGAGTGATCCTCAGGATTTCTGAGGCTCTGGAAAAATTCAGGTGTTCCGCCACGGTAATAAAGCATTCAAGCTGTACAGTATTCATACTGGCCTCCCTGCAATGATTTATAGCGTTAATGTACAAGGGGCCGTATTGTCCCCTTGTACATTAACTAATGAAAACAGATGGTACTTAGATTTCAGGATGATTAATGATTAAATTATAAAAGTTTATAAAAAGTTTTTATAGATTATAACAAAGAACCGATATCATTTCAATAAGTTTCTTAAAAGAGTGTTTTTTAGCGTTTTTCATGTCAAATGAATCTTCCTTTTCAAAACAATGGTTCCAGTATAATTTCATTGTATGAAGACTTTTCATATGATAAAATGATCGTGTAAATAATGGGCTTTGAGCTGATGATAGCGTTAATGTACAAGGGGCAACTGTATTGTCCCTTCGTACACTGTTGCTATAAAAATATAAAACAAGAGAGGAGTTCCTTATGAGAATAATATTCGTCCGTCACGGAGATCCGGACTATGAGCATGATACACTGACAGAAAAAGGACACAGAGAGGCGGCGCTTCTGGGAAAGCTGGCGCCGGAACTGCATCTGGGAGACTGTTATATGTCTCCGCTGGGAAGGGCGCAGCATACCGCTGAATACTGCCTGAAGGCCACAGGCAAAAATGCGCTGGTAAAAGACTGGCTGCAGGAATTCCCGGCGACGGTGGATATTAATGATTCCCCTGAACTTCAGGAGACATATCCGGATACAAAAAAGAAGGGAGGCAGATATGTCCTCAGGATTCCCTGGGATATGGTTCCCGCATATTTATCTTCCCATCCTGAATATATGAGCCGCGACGGATGGAGAAATTCAGAGGTCGCCCGGTGCAGCGATACGGTGCGGGTTTTTGATGCTCTTGCCGGGAAAATGGACGCCCTTCTGGCGGAATATGGATATGTCCGGGAAGGGGATCATTACCGTGTGGAAAGAGAAAGCAGGGAAACGGTGACTTTCTTCTGCCACTTTGGGGTAACCTGCGCCATGCTTGCACACCTGTGGAACGTGTCGCCGTTTATCCTCTGGCATTCTCTGGCGCTTCTTCCTACTTCATTTACAGAAGTGGTCACAGAGGAACGTCAGAAAGGGATTGCTTATTTTCGTACCCTTCATGTAGGCGATACCTCACATCTCAGGATGGGAGGAGAAGAGCCCTCTTTTGCCTGCAGGTTCTGTGAGGTATACAGTGACGAAAGCCGCCATTAAATAAAAGAAGCGGGAAAAGAGGAAAATCATGGACGAGAAATACAGGATTTTAAATAGAGATATCATTAAATATATAGCCATGATAACCATGCTCCTGAATCATATATCCACTGTCTTTATGGAGCCGGGTACGTTTCTGGCGGAAGTGTTTCTGGATATCGGCTATTTTACCGCCATTACCATGTGCTACTTTCTGGTGGAGGGATTTCATCATACCCGTTCACGGAAGAAATACGGACAGAGACTTGCCGTGTTCGCGCTGATTTCCGAAATACCATACTGCCTTGCTTTTACCGAACAGGGAGTGATAGAATTTTACGGACTGAATATGATCTTTACCCTGCTTCTGTGCTTCTGGATCCTCTGCGCTATGGAAAATATACCGGCGGGACCTGTGAGAAACATCCTGATCGCTCTTCTGATCTTTCTGTCCCTGTTCTGTGACTGGGCCCTTCTGGCACCTGTATTTACCCTTCTTTTCGCATGGGCGCGGAATTCGAAAAAACGGCTGAAAATTGCCTTTACCGCTGCCGCCGCTATGTTCGGGGTGATGAGCCTGGCGGGAGGGGCGGAGCGTTTTTCTGCCGGAACCAATATTCTGTACGCGCTTGGATGTATGGCAGGGATCGCCCTTTCCGGTATTGTGATCGTCTGTTTCTATAATGGCAGGAGAGCGGAGCGCGGAAGATGGTTTTTCAAGTGGTTTTTCTACTGGTTTTATCCGGTTCATCTGCTGATCCTGGGAATTTTAAGGATATTGACAAGGATATAATCCTGGGAATTACTGAACAGATCAATTTAATTGAAATTACATAAAAAGCTGAGGCTTTAGAAATAAACCTTGGCTTTTTTTTACGAACTAATAGAAAAAGAGACTGTTTTCATCAAGGAAAAGTAACTTTTGTCTGTGCTAAACTGATTATAAACTAGGAAAGTGGCGAATGAACATGTACGGTAAAATATTAGAAAAAAAACTGGTTATGAAACAAAATATGACAGAAATGTGTCATGCATCTACTGTACTGGAAAAACCTGATGGAGAAATCCTTACGGCATGGTTTGGAGGAAGTCGGGAAGGTGCTTCGGATACTGGAATTTACCTGAGCCGACGAAAAAAAGGCGGGGAATTTTGTATCCCCGAAAAAATGGCCGGGAGCACGGAAGCTCATTGGAATCCTGTCTTGTTCAGTCCGGATGAAAAAAATATATATTTATATTACAAAGTAGGAATGAAAATTGCGTGTTGGAGAACGTATATCCGTATTTCAGAAGATGGCGGATTAACGTTTGGACAGGAAAAAGAACTTGTGAAAGGCGATGAAGGCGGCCGTGGACCAGTAAAAAATAAACCTATCAAGCTTGAAAACGGTATTATTCTGGCACCGGGATCATTGGAAAAAGAAGAATGGGCGGCTTTTGTAGATTATTCAGAAGATGGCGCAGGTATTTTTCAAAAAAGCAATATGATCAGGATTCCCGGACTGAAAGAAAAGACAAAAGGAAGTTTCGGAAAATCAGACGGGATAGAATTTGACAGCGAAATTCCGGTCAGTCCTCAGTCATTTCAGAACAGGGGAGTTATCCAGCCAACACTTTGGGCAGAAGACGAGAAAAATGTTCATATGCTGCTCCGTAGCAGTGAGGGGAGAATTTATCGAAGCGATTCAACAGATGGCGGAAAACACTGGACAGATGCAGTTCCCACAGAGCTTTTAAATAATAACAGCGGTATTGATGCCGCACGTTTGCCAGATGGAAGAATTGTTCTGGCACATAATCCGGTAGGAGAAAGTTGGGGCGACCGTACGCCTCTTTCGATTTCTGTATCAGAAGACGGCGGGAACAGTTTTAAAAGGATACTTAATGTAGAGGAAGGGCCGGGAGAATATTCTTATCCGGCAGTTGTTGCCGGTCGGGAATCAATCCTGCTCACCTATACTTATGATCGGAAAAACATAATGTTTTGCCGGATCAGACTGTGATAAGGAGGAAGAGAAGCATGAGTGCAGCAAAAAAAATTCTGGTGACTGCTACCAACTACAGTAAAATCTGTCAAAGAGGAAAAGCCATGCTGGAAGAGAAAGGGTTTGAAATTCTGGAAAATCCACATGGAAGACCGATGACTTTTGAAGAATTAAGAGAAGTATCAGGAGAAATATACGGAATTGTGGCCGGAGTAGATACATGGAATGAGGATATTTTTGCGTTGTCACCAAATTTAAAGGTGATTGCCCGCTTTGGCGTAGGAGTGGATAATATAGACGTGCAGAAAGCGAAAGATCGGGGAATTACAGTGACTAATTGTGCCGGCGCAAACAGTAATTCAGTTTCAGAGCATGCAATGGCTCTGATTTTAAGTTCTGTGCGCATGATTCCAAGACTGATGAACAGTACCAGAGAAGGCTGCTGGGAAAGAGCGGTTTATCATGAATTTACAGAATTGACAATCGGACTTCTGGGATTTG